>JAYWHK010000330.1:0-16590 GCA_043777755.1 Saprospiraceae bacterium | reverse complement strand
GGAGCGTCTAAACGCAAAAGTATGGTGACATATACAAACTTTAGAAGGGCTGGTTAAATTAGATCCTTAGGGAAATGACATTGGACTTTAGTCGCACACGCTACGTTGGCAAGTGTATCGTGTGCGACTAAAGTCGCCCTTACAATGCAAAAACTTAATAAAGGCGTAGCAGACTCTAATTTGTGACAGTCTATACTGTTTTTGAGTACATAAATATTTGATTTAAATCCAATAAAATACAGATAATCAATTACTTAATAAAACGAAAAACTATCCATTAGGGAAATGACATTGGACTTTAGTCGCACAAGAGTCTAAACCTTGAAACCAGCCATTTGTGCGACTAAAGCCGCCCTTACAAAGGCTTAAACCACAAAAATTTTAGAAGAATCATTTTTTTGAATAAAAATTTTTTTTGAAATGTCGATTATTTCAGCCGAAGTACTTACGAACTGTTTGGTTCTCTCTATTCCAAAATATCGCCAAGAACATTGGTTGTACGAGGTTTTTCGAGATAAGTATTTTGAATGGGTCATTTCTAATGAAATTATGATGGAATATGTTGAAGTTTTAGCGAGTTTTTATTCCTTGCGAACATCAGAAGTTGTATCAAATGTGCTTTTATCTTCTAATAATGTTACTCTGAAAGAGCCTTATTACATTGAATGTTTGTAGTTTAGAAGAGTTTGAGAAATTTTAAAATATAATTAAAAAAACGCCAGTAGAATCAACTCCTACTGACGTTTTTTTAATTAATAATTAATTAATAATTATTAAGACTACGCTTCTACCGAAATTTTCTTTTCGTTGCGCTTACGCTCATTTTCTTCTAAGTAAATCTTACGCAAACGGATAGATTTTGGTGTAACCTCTACGTATTCATCTTCTTGGATATATTCAAGAGCTTCTTCCAAAGTGAAACGCATTGGCGGAATGATTCTCGCCTTTTCATCTGCACCAGAAGAACGCATATTACTCAATTTCTTAGTAATCGTTACGTTGATAACCAAATCCGCTGGACGGTTGTTTTCACCAATTACTTGACCTTCATAGATTTTTTCACCAGCTTCGATGAAGAAAATACCACGGTCTTGCAAGTTGTTGATAGAGTAAGGAATCGCATCTCCCATTTCTTTTGAAATCAAAGAACCATTCTGACGACCTGGAATTTCACCTTTGTATGGTTGGTATTCCAACAAACGGTGTGTCATAATTGCTTCACCTTGTGTTGCTGTCAAAACCAAACTACGCAAACCGATGATACCACGAGATGGAACTTCAAAACGCAATAACATACGCTCGCCTTTTGGTTCCATGTTGGTCATCATACCTTTACGGCGGCTTACCATTTCTACCAATTTACCGCTGTGCTCGTCAGGAGTATCGAATGTTAATTCTTCGATAGGTTCGTGACGCTGACCATTGATTTGTTTGAAAATTACAACTGGCTGACCGATTTGTAACTCATAACCTTCACGACGCATTGTTTCAATCAATACTGCTAAGTGCAATACACCACGACCAAATACACGGAATGAATCGGCAGAACCTGTTTCTTCCATACGCATCGCCAAGTTTTTCTCCAATTCTTTGTTCAGGCGGTCACGGACGTGACGAGAAGTCACAAACTTACCTTCTTGACCAAAAAACGGACTATTATTAATGGTGAACAACATTGACATTGTTGGTTCATCAATCGAAATCATTGGCATTGCTTCTGGGAATTCAAAATCTGCGATGGTATCGCCAATTTCAAAACCTTCAACACCAACAACTGCACAAATATCTCCTGCAAAAACTTCTTGAACTTCTGCTTTTGCCATACCATCAAATACATACAATGATTTGATGCGGCTTTTTTGAACGACACCGTCACGCTTGCACAAAGATACTGGTTGTCCAGTTTTCAAAGTTCCACGAGTAACACGACCGATGGCAATACGACCGATAAAAGTTGAGTAATCCAAAGAAGTAATTTGCATTTGCAAAGTACCTTCTGCAATTTCTGGTGCTGGAATGTGTTCAACGATAGTGTCCATCAACGCCATAATATCAGTCGTTGGTGTTGCCCAATCTTTGCTCATCCAACCCTGCTTTGCAGAACCAAATACTACTGGAAAATCCAATTGGTCTTGTGTAGCGTCTAATTCGCACATCAAGTCAAATACCATATCTACTGCTGAATCTGGCTCACAGTTTTCCTTATCTACTTTATTAACAACCAAAACAGGCTTTTTACCCAATTGGATTGCTTTTTGCAATACGAAACGAGTTTGAGGCATAGGTCCTTCAAAAGCATCTACCAAAAGTAAAACGCCGTCGGCCATATTCAATACACGTTCTACTTCGCCACCGAAATCCGAGTGACCAGGAGTATCTATCGTATTGATTTTCAATCCTTTGTAGTTAAATGCTACGTTTTTAGAAACAATTGTGATACCACGCTCACGTTCCAAATCGTTGTTGTCCATGATTAATTCACCTGTAACTTCGTGGTCTTTGAAAACCTTACAAGCGTGAATCATTTTATCAACTAATGTGGTTTTACCGTGGTCAACGTGCGCAATAATCGCAATGTTTCTGATGTTTTTATTCTGCATGAGAAATTGTAAATTAGAATTTTTTTAATTTTTTGATTTAAAAGATTTTTGATGTTTAGGGACTATTGTCACGCTATATTTAGACTAAAAAAAATATTATTTTGAAATCGTATTTAATTTAAAAAATAAAAAGGTTTTTACATTAAAAAACTTTGATTTAATTTTTTATAAAAAATATAAACAATTGATTTTCAGTTTTTTATATCAAAAATATTCAAATCGGGTGCAAAGGTACGATTTTTTGATTAGAAAAGAAAATAATTATCAATTAATTAACAAATTTTATTTGGTGTATTTTATTTATAAATAAAAAAATTATTATAATGTATTGATTATCAAAGTATTAAATTTTTTTTAAAATCAAATAAATTTTTAAAAAAATAAAAATGCGTTCAGAAATCAACTTTTCTGAGCGCATTTTTGCCAAATAATATTTGTTTTGTTTTTAATTCACCGCACCAATCAGCACTCTATAATCATCATAATTACTTTCACTATCCTTCATTTCTAAAAAATCGAGCATATCCAAGTCTTCGTAAGTGCTTTCGATGGCGGCTTTTGTGTTGCTTGTTCTGACTTCGATGTTGCCTTCTGCCAATTGACTTTTGCGCCAAAGGTAGGTTTTTTCCATTTTAGTCAAAATATTTCGATGTACTTCGACGTGGTTTAGGGCTTCTTTTGGAATCAGTTTTCCTTCTTTGAAAGCATTAAGATTGCGCACCAACATTTGTCCACTTTCTATGATGTAATAAGCTGTATGTGCTTGATTATCAGCCAATAAGTGTGTGTACATGACGAGTTGCAAATCTTCTTGATTGTTGATGAGATCACGACGATAAGAAAATCCGCCCCATTTGAGGTCAATAATGGCAATGTCTTCTCCACGTTGTAAAATCAAATCAGCGATACCTTTTACTTTTGTATCAGCAAATTCATTTTCCATCGCAAATTCGCTTTTTTTCACTGTCCAATTGTTGTTGTTAATCATCGAAATCAAGTTCCAAGCGGAATATTTCAACGTAGAAATAAAGCGTTGTCGCTCTTGTTCTTTGCCGTACATGAGTAGAACTGCGCCTTCTTGTCGTAAGAGTTTTTGTACATTTTCATCAATCCAAGTGTTCGCATCGCTTTTTTGCCAAGTGGAAATGCTTTCTTTGAACATCAACTCAAACGCCCGATGCGCTAAATTTCCCATGAGTTTTTTGTCACTTGAAATGCTCAAAATTGCCGAAGGAAAAAATTTTGCTTGGTACTTGAACGCCCATTTGTGCGGATAATAAATCAGGTCTTCAAGGCTTGTGAGCGATTCCCGTTCACGCTCATTTTTCAAAATATTTTCAACGACAATAAAAGGTTCTGTACGCAACAATGCTTGCTGTTCGATTTTTTCTTTTGGTGGAAAAATAAAATCACGAACTGCAATCGTATTGTTTTTGTCGATGTCATAAGTAATCGGTGACAAATGCTCAAAAACAGAATGTAAATAGCCCATCAAAGGATGTTCCATTGTGTCTGCACCATTGGTTTGGGCAGGAATAATCAAGACCAGTTTTTTTTCTGCGAACAAAATTGGTCGTTTTTGTTGTGCTAAATATAAAGCGTTTTTCTTTTCTATATTTTCTATAAATACCTCATTATCAGCGAAGTAAATCAATTCTTCTTTTTTCCAAAGGGAAAGATTTTGTTGTGGCGAATGGTCGGTAAAATTCCACCAAACGGTATTTTCGCTCGTCGCTGCGAGTGCGCCAGGCTGATGAATGTAAGGTAAAGCGGCAACCTCACGCTCATAAATGGTTACGGGCGAAGGGCGATAAATGGTCTTTACGATTCTGTCCAATTCCAAACGAGAAAGGAAAGTTTCGGGCAATTCTTCTAATAATTCTTTGATTTTTCGAGCTTGTTCGCTCAAAGTGAGCAAAGATTTTTGCCTTGGATTGCTTGAGAAAGTTTCCAAAGCCCATTTTTCCAAGTACTCATAAATGTCTAAAATATCCCGTTTTGGGGCGGATTTTAGGCTGTCATACCTCGCTCGGTCAAACCAAAAACGAAATTGCTTCATAATTGCAGGAAAGTCAATCTCTGCGCCAGCTTCGATTTTTGCTTGGGTATCTTCCTCGAATTTTCGCAGCGTAAAAAACCAATCATCGCTCAAAAGTCCAGGTTTTGAAGCGATAGTTCCTGCCAAACGATGCGCCAAACGGTCATCTAAGGGCTTGATACTCATGGTCAAAAACTCCATTATTCGGAACGGGTCAATCGGTCGCCAAAGAAAAACGCTGACCAATTTTAATAGTTGTTGAACAGGTCGAGAAGCGGACGAGGCGATGCCCATTCGAGGCAAACCTTCTTGCTCAATGGCATTGTCAAGCAACTGATTGGCTTCTGGAATCAAGCAAAGTGGCTGAAAATCAGGCATTTCTGACATTGCTTTTGCCAAAAAATCTGCCAAATCTGTTTCTCTTTTTCCTTTGATAATTAAGAGTGAACCGTCATTTTTTAACGCTACTTTTTGTAACTCAGGATTGCTGCTTATTTTTTGTTTAAAATACTCTAAATCAGTGTTTTGTGTGTATTTTTCGTCGCATTCTACCACCGAATAATCAAACAAAGAAAGCAATCGTTGCCAATAAAAAGGGTAGTGCGAAAGCTCATCGTGTAAGATGATTTTTTCTTTAAAATCAATATTTTCTGAATTGTGAAGGCTGTGTTCCAACGCCAAAAAACGGTCAGCAAAACCTCGTTCTATTCCACCAAATTCGTGCAATAAAAGTTCTAATTCTGCCAAAATTTTCAAACGTTTTGGCATCGCTTCTTGTATTGAAAAGTCCCAGCCAGCGAGTTTGGCTTCATCTCTCCGTTGTAACAAAAAATTCGCTACACCAAAAGCGTCAGCTTCAAATGATTTTTCATAAAATGTATTGGTATTTGATTTTAAGTGCGTTAGGATGGCTTGTCGGTAGCGTTCAATGCGCAAGTACTCATTGTCATCGGCATCGCCAGCCATTCCGAAAGTCGTTTCGAGATGATTTAAAAAGCCTTTTGCGCCAACATGAAGCGCATCATTGTTGTTTTTTTCTTTTTGAAAAATAATATCGTCAAATGATAAACCGAAATGTATGTACATAAATAGTCGTAAGTCAATTAAGTCGTAAGTCAATAGTCTTTTAAATTACTGGTTTATAATAGTTACAGCAATTAAATTATTATGCAAAATTAAACAATTTTTTTATTTTATAAAAAATTGTACTACTTTTTATTAAAAAAAGTATTTCCACCCAAAAACGCCTATAATTAAACTACTATAAAACAACCAAAAACGGACAGGTGTATAGCTTGAAAATGAAAGGTGGTATTTTTTCCAAAGCCAAAAAGCTAAGATTATTTTTTCCATTAAAAAAGCAAAAAAAGTAGCAAAACATACGCCCGCCAAACCATATTTTTGAATTAAAATAAAACTCAAAATCGTGTTGATTGACAATTCAATGATAGAAATGCCTAAAATGATTTTACTTTCTTTTTTTGCTAAAACAATACTTTGTGGAAATAATAAACGGCTGATTATCAGTAGTATAAAAATATCAAAAAGTAATATTGATGATTTGAAGTTGCTACTAAAAAGTAGCGGAAACCAATAGTCTGAGCTTGCCAAAAGAACAATGGATATTGGGAAAAGTGTGTGCATCAAACGCAGTGTTTTTTGTTTCAAAACTCTCAAAGCTGCATTGCCTTCTGCGGCAATTTTGACCGTCATACTATTGCTCAATCCAAGTGCAAAAGACATGATCAAAGGCAATTCTCTTGCGCCATAACGAAAAATAGCAAACTGACTTGCATCGCCTTTGTAGTGAAAATTAACAAGCCAAGCATCAAAATTCACTGCATATTGTCCTATGAATTGGTACAAAATCAAAGGCATACAGAAAGACAAATAGGGGAGTAGCGGCAACTGTAGCGGCGACTTTGGTCGCTGAAAATACAAGATTTTAATCAAAAAAATGTGCCGCAGCGCAGCTACAAAAATCCACGAGTAAATGATTTCTTGAATCGTCCAATGACAATAATAAAGCCCGATTCCGAAAATACAATTGGCTAAAAAAGTTGAAATGCTGCTAATAAAAATAGCACTCGTTTTTTCTTTTAGAAGGTAAAAATATTCTAATAAAAGACTTGGTAAATAAATCCAAAGGTATGTGCCATACAGCGGTAAGTAGGATAGGGTAGTGGTGTTGAAAAAAGTATTTATTTTTTCTTGAAAAAAATATAAAACACTGAAAATCAATGTACTAAATAATAAAAAAATAAAATATATTTTGACTAAAAAAATATTTTTTTCGTCATTTTTCAAGGTAGGGTAGTGAGATAGCAACCCTTGAATCAGACCGTTTATCCAAAAAATACTCAATGCTGAACCAATGTACAAAAGACTTTCAATTTGCCCGATTTCGCTCAAAATCATACTGCTTTTGGACAGTACAATGCTGATAACGAGCATTGACGCAAAGCGCAACAATTGATGTAGTTGTATAGCAAAAGTGATGTTGCTTAAGTATTTTTTTAGGACATTGATCACTTAAATTAACTCTTTTTTTATTTTCTCCAAAAACCGTTGTTTGTGAGGTTCTCTACGTTGGGTATTTGTGGCGGTATGATAGCGATGACCTTCCAAGAATTTTATTTGTAGGCGATTCCATTCTCCTTCGTTTTCTAAAATGCCAAGGCTTTTGAGTTCTTCAAACAAGGTGTTTCCGATGCTTTGAAAATCATCACGCCCAAGGTAATCCAAATCAGCATCTGCCAAAATCTGTTCCAAATGATTCTGCGGACTTTGTGGAATTTTGGTTGCCATAATCATTCCACAGATTTTTTCGATGTCTTCGTTGGTGTAATCAAAATTTGGTAAAATTGACCTAACTATATCACAACCAGTACTTTCGTGGTTACTTGGAGCTACCGTAAAACCCGAGTCGTGGAAAAGTGCAGCCGTTCTGAGTAATTTGGTATCGTGCGTATTTACATCTTCCAAGGCACAAAGTTCTGTCGTCACGTTCAAGACATCTAAGGTATGATGCTTGCCGTGATAGGTGTAAATTGGCTTCAGTTCCTTGTCCAATTTATTTAATATGTATTCTTTTGCGCCCTTGTAATTCATTGTTTTCTCAAAACGATGCGTAAAGTTATGATTATTTTTCTTATTGTAAAATTTTTGTGCATTTTTTATGTGACTTAGGGTAGCACGAACTTTAGTTCGTGAAATTTTACGAACTAAAGTTCGTGCTACCCCAAAGTTTTTACAAAATACATTTCCACTTCACCTTTATTTTTTGCTAAAAGTTTTCCCCTTGGTTCGCAATAAAAATCATTTTTAACCAAATCAAAAGTTGCTTGTGCGATGTTAATTTTGCCAATTTCGCCAGCGGATTCCATTCGTGCGGCTAAATTAACACTATCTCCCCAAATGTCAAAAGCAAATTTTTTACTTCCAACAACACCTGCGACAACAGCACCTGAATTGATTCCGATACGCATTTCAAAAGTATTCTCCCCTTTGTTTTTATTGTATTCGAGCATGAATTGCTGCATTTCCATTGCTGCCAAAATCATATCGTGAGCATGGCGATTGTTTGTTTCGGGCAAACCCGATGCGCACATATAAGCGTCGCCAATTGTTTTGATTTTTTCGATGTTGTAACGTCCAATGATTTCATCAAAAGCCTTAAAGCAAGTATCTAGTTCGTTCACCAAATCTTCGGGAGAAAGTTGTTCGGCGACCTGTGTAAAAGACTTAAAATCAGTGAACATAATGCTTACATTCTCAAAACGACGGGCTTTTGCAAAGCCATTTTCTTTCAATTCAATTGCTGTTTTTTCAGGTAAAATATTGAGCAAAAGATTGTCGGAGCGTTTGCGCTCGGCTTCTATAATATCGTTTTTTGCAGACAGTTCGTTGGCTGTTTTGTTTTTCAAACGGTACCTATTGTACAGCAATAATGCGACCAAAAATAAAGCAATTGCACCTCCAATCAAAGAATTTCTAATGATTTTGTCTTGTTTTATCTGCTGCGCTTGCGTTTCAAGCTGGTATTTTCTTTTGGTATCGGCATAAAGTGCGTCGCTGCGCTCAAAATTTTTAGAACGCTGTTCGTTTAATCTGAGGTAACGCATTTCATCGTATTTTTTACGAAATTCGTAAGCCTTTTTAAAATCACCTTTTTCAAAATAGGTTTCAGACAAATCTTTGTAGGCTTTTTGTATAAATTTTTCGTCTTTTATAGTCGTTGCAATTGCCAAATAACGTTGTGTGAAACCAAAGGCTTCATCGAGTTTTTGTTGCCGTCTTTTGACATCACCCATACCATTATAGACTTCCATAATACCTTTTTGATCATCGTTTTTTTGTCTGATTTTCAATGCTTTATCAAAAAAAATAAGTGCTTTTTCGTAATTTTTCAAGTGTTTTTCTACAATGCCAATGTTATTGAAACAATCGCTAATTTTGGAATCGTCTTCTAATTTTTGAAAAATCAATAAGGCTTTTTGAAAAAAATCAAGTGCTTCTATATCCGCCAATTGATCGCTTTTTACATTGCCGAGGTTCAGATAATCGCTTGCGATTTCGTAGTCGTCGGCAAGATTTTGATGAACATTCAGTGCTTTTTGATAAAAAAACGTAGCTTGTTCGTAGAGTTCTAATTCATATTTGATGTTTCCCAGGAGCGTATTACAGCGGGCGATACTTGGTTTATCTTGTTTTTGTTCAGCACTTTCGAGTGCTTTATAGACAAAATTGGTCGCTTCCAAATAATTCCCCATTGCTTCATGGACAATTCCGATGTTGTAAAGGACTCGTGCAGCTTTTTCTTCGTCGCCCAATTCCTCTCGAATCATCAATGATTTTTGATAAACATCAAGTGCTTCGACATATTTGCCAAGGTCTTCATAAACGTTTCCGATGTTGTTGTAAATGGACGCTAACCCTTTTTTATCGTTGATTTTTTCACGCAGTGGAATGGCTTTTTGAAAAAAAACAATGGCGATGCTGTCATTTCCATGAATATTTTCCAAAACACCCAAATTGTTATAGGCTTGAGCTTCGCCTTGTAGGTAGTTTGTTTTTTGCGCTTGCGCAATTACAATGGGTATTTTTTGACGGGCAATTTTTGGAAAATCTTCTTTGAGTTCCCAGATTATATCATTCTGATAATCAACTTGTTGTGTTGCATTTTTAGATTTAAAAACCAAATTTTGAAGGCTATCTGCAAGGGGCGTTTGCGCTTGGTGGACAAGCGAAAAAAAGCAAGAAAAGACAATGAAAATATTGGTTTTTAGCATGGGGATTTATTCAACAATCAAACTATCTCTTCCAAAAACCATTTTGAAACGAATTTCTCTCAAAAAAGTATTGATAATGAGTTCATTAGCTGTCAAAGATTCTATATTGTAATTAATCGTTGCATTATTTTTTTGGATAAGAGTAGTGCCATCGAATTGGAACGTTCCACTTCCGATTTGAGGAACATTGGTTTTCATTGAACCATCAGTACCAAATTCAAAAACAGTGCCTTCCAACGAACTAAACGGAGAGCCGTCTTTTTCAGCTTTTTGGATATGCCATTTTCCAGCGATTATGCTATTTCTTTCGTCTTTTTTGGCGTCGCAAGCTATAAAAGAAATACAAAAAAAGGTAATAATAAGGTGTAATGGAGTGATTCTCATCAATGTTTAGATTTTTTCTTAAGTGCAAAAATAACAAAATTTTGTCATTCGTATATTATTTTCACCTGATTTTTTAAGAATAACAAAACGTTCTTTTATTTTTTTTGTTTATTCATATTAAAATTTTAAGATTTTATTATTATTTTTGTGGCAGTTAAGTAGTCGCAAGTCAATAAGTCGCAAGTCAATAAGTCTTTTAACCTACTAATTTACAGTACTTAAAACACCAAAATATCTCTAACAATTTATTAACTTATGAAATTAGCAACACAACTCATTCACGAAGGCAATTTTGAAGACAACAGCCGAGCTGTTATGTCACCTATCGTACTTTCTACCACTTTTGAACGTGGCGAAGATGGACTTTCTCATCCGTCGGGCTACATCTATAGTCGTTATGGAAACCCAAATCGAGATACGCTTGAGAAGAAATTAACTCTGATGGAAAACGGTGTCGAAACCGTTACTTTTGCCTCTGGTTTGACTGCTGCTTTGGCTGTTTTTCAGAGTTTGAAATCAGGCGATCACATTATTTTACCCGACGATACGTACTTTGGTGTTCGCTCGATTTTGGATAAATTATTCCCGCAGTTTGGTTTGACTTTTTCTTTGGTGGATTACTTAAATTTGGACAATGTAAGAAAAAATATCCAAGCAAATACGAAACTGATTTGGTTGGAATCTCCATCAAATCCAAGTGTAAAAATCACTGATATTCAAGCGATTGTGAAAATTGCAAAAGAAAACAATTGTTTTACAGTCGCTGATAATACTTGGGCTACGCCTTATTTTACCCGTCCTTTGGACATGGGCGTTGATATTTCTTTACACTCTACAACAAAATATTTGGGCGGTCATTCTGATGTTTTAGGTGGTGCATTGGTGTTTAAAAATGCAGACGCTCGCTACGATTTTATTCGACTTTTTCAAAAAACAGGAGGTGCAGTACCTTCGCCTTTTGATTGTTGGTTGTTGTGTAGAAGTTTGGCAACTTTTACTGCCCGTATGCCGATTCATGCTAAAAATACCATGCAATTGGCGATGTTTTTAGAGCAACATGAAGCAATTGAGCAAGTGATGTACCCTGGTTTGGAGAGTAATCCGCAGTACGAAATCGCTAAAAAACAAATGACAAATGGTTTTGGTGGAATGTTGTCCATTTTGGTCAAAGGCGGTCAAGAAACGGCGCTTAAAATTTGTTCCAATCTACAACTTTTCGTCCATGCGACGAGTTTGGGAGGTGTAGAGAGTTTGATTGAACACCGCAGAAGTATCGAAGGAGAAACTTCACCAACACCAGCCAATTTGCTCCGAATCTCCGTTGGCATTGAAGATGGTGATGATTTGGTGGCTGATTTTGAACAAGCATTGGGTAAGATATAGGATATTTGATAGCAAACTATGCAGGATAGGAACACTGATTGGACTGATTTTTATGATAAATTAGGATTTTTTTTCATCATGCGACTATTTTGACTTACGACTAAAAAAAACTTTCCAAGAGTTTTAAACTCTTGGAAAGTTTGATAATCAATATTTTATGAATTATTTTCCAAGAGAGTATTTCATAATCATGAAAAATCCTAAAAATTAGTCCAATCAGTGTTCCAATCCTGCGTAATTATGACTACCTTCAATCGTACAACAAATACTTCGCACGCATAGCCTTGTATTTTTCCAAATCAGCTTGCCAAGACGCACGAATTTCCTCTTCGGATTTTCCTGCCAAAATCATCAAACGAAGTTGGTCTGTTCCAGCCAGTTTATCAATAAAATTATTGGCTAAAAAATACTGATTTTTGTTAGGATAATTTTTATAAAAATCAATTAAATAGCTGATATTCAATTGTTTAATCGCTTGTAAATCTTTAATATTTTTAGTGGAAAAAGAAAAACCTTTGCACAATTCGCCGTTTAAAGGTGGCGTTTTTGAGCCAGCATTAGGTCGAGGTGTGAATGTATAATCACCTTCGGGATTTTTTGGAAAACCAATGACTTCAAAAGGTGTTTCAGTGCCACGACCTAAGCTCACATTTGTTCCTTCAAAAAAACAAATAGACGGATACAAATAAATGGAACGCATCGTTTTAAGGTTTGGAGAAGGAGCGATTTTTACTTCATAAAATTTATCATGCGAATAATCTAAGCATTTGATAATCTGTAAGTTACATTTTATTTTATCTTTCAACCAGCCTTCTCCATTGGTCATTTGGGCGTACTCTCCGATGGTCAAACCATGTACGACAGGCAACAAATCCAGCCCAACAAAAGACTTGAATTTAGGATTCAATACTGGCCCATCAACGTAGTGTCCAGTTGGATTTGGACGGTCAAAAACCATCAAAACTTTGTTGTTTTCAGCGCAAGCCTCCATGCAATAATGCAAAGTGGAAATATAGGTATAAAAACGTGCGCCAACATCTTGAATGTCAAAAATCAACACATCAACGTCCGCTAAATCCGCTGGCTCAGGCTTGAATTTTTTACCATGCAAAGAAATAATCGACAAGCCAGTTTTGGCATCTTTTCCGTCTTTTATTTTTTCACCCGCTTCGCCATCACCACGAAAACCATGTTCAGGAGCGAATATTTTTTTGATGTTTATTTTTAAAGCAAGAAGGCTATCCACTAGGTGTTTATCGTTCAGAACAGAAGTCTGATTGACAACCATCGCCACTCTTTTTCCTTTCAAAAAAGGTAAATAATCTGCCGTTCGTGCAGCTCCGACTTTGATATTTTCATCGTAAATAGAAAGTGTCTTTACCGTTGTATCTTGCTGATTTACAACGTTTTTTGTTTTGCAAGCACCCAAAAAAGTACTTAGAACAAGAAAAATATAGCTCAAATTTAACATTTTTGTCATACTATTTTATTTTTAAAATCGTTTTTAATGTTGTAAGGTAGTACCGAATTTAGCGTATTTATTTTAACACGAATTGTACGAATTAATACACAAATTAGCACTAAATTTTGTGAAATTCGTGTATTAATTTGTGGAAATTCGTGTTGGAATATAATCTTAGTGTCATAGATAAAATGCGCTTTTATTTTATTTTATTTTCATCTCTTAGACCCAATGTCATTAAGCTAAGAGTTTTAAAAATGTGTTGCTTTGTAAAAGATTAGAACAGCACTTTCTGATGCCCTCACCCTATTCCGAAGGAATCCCTTTGGGAACGGGAATGACTCCTAAATGTATTGTTTTATTTGTTTTTTAGCAATAAAAACAATCGTTTTATTGCATAAAATTGGAAAAATTTACTTATTTTGTCTGAATTCCCTTTAGGGTAAGGGCATCAGAAATAGATTTAGGTTGTTGAGCAAAGCATTTAAAATCAAATTCCTTAGCTTAATGACATTGCCCTTACACCAAGCGTGGTGTTGAAAATTAAATCTAATTTCACTAATTTAATTAAAACTTCGTTTTAATTTTCCTGATACTAATTTTATGAAAAAAACAACGTTGTTAATTTTGCTTTTTATCCCATTTTTCACCTTTTCACAAAGAGCAGAACAGCTTTCAAAAGCAGCCATTGCTTTGACAAAAGACAAAGTGACCTACGATGGGGCATATTTCAAAATTCCTTATCCCAAAGGCGATGTTCCGAGTGACAAAGGTGTTTGTACCGATGTTGTGGTTCGTGCGTATCGAAAATTAGGCATTGATTTACAGCAACTTGTGCATGAAGATATGAAAAAACACTTCAAATCCTATCCTCAAAAATGGAACCTCAAAGCACCTGATTCAAACATTGACCACCGTAGAGTGCCAAATTTAATGACTTTTTTTAAAAAATATGGAAAAACAAAAATTATTTCTACCAATCCAGCAGATTACCAGCCTGGCGATATTGTCACTTGGAATTTGTCAGGGAATTTGACGCATATTGGAGTTGTCGTAAATAAAAAATCAAGTGACGGTAGCCGCCACTTGATTGTTCATAACATCGGTGCTGGTCAAGAGCTTTCCGATTGCCTTTTTTCTTATAAAATTACGGGACATTACTCGTATTGAGTTTTAGTTTTTTTATCGCATCAAAGTCACATCGCCTACTAAACGTTTTACCGTTCCATCGTAATATTCTATGTCGCCATAATACACAAAAACAGCAGGATTGCAAGGTTCATTTCTGAAAGAACCGTCCCAAGAACCCAAATTTGGCGCAAAATCATAGTTTTCATGGACAAGCACTCCCCATCGGTCAAAAATTTTGAACGATACTATTCTTTTGATAACCAATGGATTGCCATAAATCGTGAACATTGGATTTGACTTTCCTTCTGGGTTGAAAATAGTAGGAACATAAGCGTTTTTGATGTATTTGACCCTGAGTGACAAAGTGGTTTTTACTTCACAATCATTGCTATCAGAAGCGGTAACTTCGTAAGTCGTATTTTCTTTTGGAAATGCAAAAGTAGTCAGACAAGTGTCGCAACTGAGGTTTTCGGAAGGTTTCCAACTTATTTTATGTACGGCAAAATTCGTTTTTAGCTTAAAAAGTGTACTGTCTCCAAGCGTAATAGCGTCTTTTTCAATTTCTAAATTCAACTTCAACGGGCTTGGTTTTGAATATACAAAACTGTAATTTGCGGTACAATTGTTATCGTCAAAAACACTAATTTCGTGCTTCCCAATGCCTATATTAGAAAGGTTCATAGGCAAACTATTGATTTTTTTTGCTTGACTTTTGTCCATTTGATACCAAAAGTTACCTGTACCGCCATTTGCTTCTATGAGGTCAATTTCGCCAAAATCATCTGTGGAGCAAAGTGGTTTGCGTTCTGAGATTTTCAAAACAACCTTATCTGGATTTTTTATTGTAAAATTTTGCGTGAAAGTACATTGCTCGGCATCGCTAACGATGACCGTATAAACGCCTGCGGTGAGCTTATCTATTTTTTGACTTGTGCCGCCATTGCTCCAAAAAAACTGATACGGTACTTGTCCGCCTTGTAGGTTTTCTATACTCAGGCTGCCATTTTCTGCATCATAACAACTAATTTTATTAGCCACCACTAAGTTGGCATTAACAGCGGATTGTTTTAGTAACGTATTGATTATCAGAAAACTATCACAACCATAAGTGTTTTTGAACAAAACAGAATCTGTCTTAATTTGCAAAGCATTACAGGTGAAAATATTTTTAAAACTTGGTTGAGATTTTTTCAAAATTTTATTCACGACAAAAAGACTATCACAACCGTAGGTATTTTTCAAAAAAGTAGAGTCAGATTTTAGATTGTTGGCATCGCAAGTATTGATGAATTTTGACTCAAAGGATTTATTTTTCAAAATTTTATTTACGACAAAAAGACTATCACAACCATAGTTGTTTTTCAAAAAAGTAGAGTCAGGTTTTAAGTTGTTGGCATCGCAAGTATTAACGAATTTTGACGCAAAGGACTTATTTTTCAAAATTTTATTGACGACAAAAAGACTATCACAACCATAGTTGTTTTTCAAAAAAGTAGTATCGGGTTTTAAGTTGTTGGCATCGCAAGTAGTAATGAATTTTGATGACGAAGTTATAGCTTTATTTTCTACTAAGGTAATATCTTGAATTATAGAACAGTCATTAGAAGGACTAGTCACTGTTACTGTATAAGTTCCTGCGTATAGGTTGTTTATTGTTGCTCCATTTGCACCTGTTGACCAAGAATACGAATTACCAAAGGAGTTGTTTGCTTCAATAGAGCCATTTTTTTGACCACAAGTAGGATTTTTTTTTTGAAAACTTAAAGTAGGAGGTGTAAAATCACCCCAAACCGAAATTGAAGCTACTTGAGAACAACCATTTTTATCTGTTATGGCACAGCTGTAAAATCCAGGAAAAGGTGCAGTAGTCGAACTATTGGTCGAACCATTGTTCCATAGATAAGAGAAAGGGGGAAATCCACTGATATGAAGTGCATCAAGCCACGATACTGGATTACTACATGAGATATAGGGATTTCCGTAGATATTTACTTTAAATATATCAAAAGTAATGGGGACATCAGAAAATCGATAAATAAAAACATAAACATCTCCGCAAGTATTCCTGACGGGTACTTTTATGGTCGTATCGCCATTAGCACCTTGGGTAGCTTTTAACCAAGAAAACCGTGCTGTAATGGATAGTTTTAATGTATCTGGAGGTGAATTTGTAATGGGTAAAGGAATTACTTTTATACTTGTTTTAGGATTGTAAATATCTCCAAAAACAATGGCATAATTAGGAATAAAAATCGTATCTTTTTTTACCAAGGCATTAGGAAATTCTTTGATAGACCAAAC
>JAYWHK010000329.1:0-40597 GCA_043777755.1 Saprospiraceae bacterium | reverse complement strand
ATAAAAATAAAAAATTGATATTTTATTATAAATTAAAATATTATTTTTTAAATTTTTTAAAAATGTTCTGTTTTTAGAAAACTGGAACATCGAGTTTTAAGGTATGTGTTATTAGGAAACCATCTTTGCTATTTCCTGTGATGGTTGCCAATTCGTTGGCAAAGCCATCAGAGAAAATAGCATCTTTTGTATTTTTTTTGAAAGCACTTCCTTTGGCAGTATAAGCACCCTGAGCATAGATAGTATTGCAAACATCTTCTGGAAAAGCAATTTGGCTAATCAATAAATTTGTTCCTTTGCTATTCATTACTTGTACGTGAATATGTGGCGCACGACCAGGATACCAACCAGGAAAAATACTTTTGAATACGACAACGCCTTCGCTATCTGTTATTTGTCGTCCACGTAAAAAATGTTCTGATATTTTTGTTCCATATTCTGAATAGTTGCCTTCGGCGTCGCAATGCCAAATGTCCACCACCGCATTTTCCAAAATAGCACAATTGTTATTCACATTTTGAACAATAATTTTGATTGTAGCGGCTGTTCCTTTTCTATCCAATACGATGTTGGAATAAGCAACAGATGTTGGTGCTTTTGTTGTAAATGGTCCAGCCGTTTCTGTTGGTGTAACAGCACACGCTCCGACTTCTTCTTTAACGCAACTTTCAGAAAGTGCAGGTAAAAGTACAGTTCCTCCAAGTAAACCAATACTTTTTTTTAGGAAATCACTTCTTTTCATTTTTGTAAGTACTTATTTTTTCAAAACATATTCCACGCCAACATTCACTCCATAGGCAAAAAGGTTGGAGTTTTTGGTTTCTGTTAAAAATCGTTCTTTTCCAATGTGATAGGTATAAAAAGGCTCTACTTTTACAAACAAAGGCTTGATGATTTGATAACGCAAGCCTATTTTGGCAAAAGGTGCAAGATGTATAGGATTGTCCACTTCAACAGTATGTTGATTGGCTAAATAATTAATAATTACACCATTGTCAAATAAGACATCTATATCATCTTTTTTTACTAAATTAATATTGCAACTGACACCAATCGCTGCATAACAAGTAAGTTTTTGAAGTTTTAACATTTTATAACGGTACTCAAATGGAAGGTTTAAGCTATACATTCTTACGTACCTAAAAGCGGTATCTATAAATTTTGCCCCATATTTTTTAGGGTCGCATCTATTAAATGTAAGTTGAAAATCTTTGGTTTGCTCAATTTTATATTTTTGAAAAGCCAATCCCATCAAAAAATCACTTTTTTTGCCAACCTTAAAACCAATATTAAGTTCGCCTCCAAACGTTTGCTGCCTGCGATGAATGGGATTATTCCCATAAAAATGCTCAAAAACCCAATCGTTGCTATTTCTCAAATCATTGATTTGATAGCGCACACTACCACTAATAAAACGACTGGGTTCTATGACCCGCTTAGGTTTTATATTGTTTTGTTTTTGAGCAAGAACACTTATTGAAAGTATTAGAAAAACAGATATTTGTAGTAGTTTTTTCATTTTTAAGGTTTTATATTTAAACGATAGCCTACATTTATACTTGAAGTTAATTTATGCATATTAAGCCAAAAAAGCAAATCTTTTGATAAAGAATAAGCTATAGAAATATTCATGAATAATGCACTTTTTCTACCAATACTGTAATATCCTTTTAATCCTGTTGCTACATTAAAATTATTCTCTTTAATCTTATCAAATCCTGTATATAATATAGGGTCTGAATTCTCTGATATATATACATTTGTAAAAATTGGTAATACTCTAACGTATGAAATACATAAAACTGGTGTAAAAAATCTCTTTTTTGCATTGTTTTTTTGGAGTGTCAATCCAATCCCAATATTTTTGACAGATATATCTTGATTGACATTTGTAACAGTATTGTTTTCAATATTTGTTCCAAAAATAATATTATCAACGGCGTGATAAAATTTATAATTTTCAAATTTTAAACCCACTAAGAGATTTATTTTTTTATTTTGGAAAGCATTTATGGCTATTGCAAAATCTTTTTGAGGATTCATCTTAAAAGCATGGTCTTCTAAATTGTTAAATTTGTTGAATGTAATAAACCTTACATTTGATAAGCCTCCCGATATTTCGATATTATTGAATGGTTTCTGTGCATTTATGCAGATGATTTGAGAAGCGAAGAAAGCAATTAGTAATATTATTATTTTCATTTTCATTTTTTGATTAAGAAGCACTCCATATATTGATTTTAGGAGTGCTTCTTACATTATTTATTTTAGTATATTTACATTTCCAGCATGACCACCACAAGGGTTACTCACAGACAAAGGTGCAATGCAATTCTGTTTACAATCAGAGCTTTTACAAGGGTGTATTTTCAAATAGTCATCGCAACATCCCATACAATAACATGGTTGTACTTCACAATTTTGATAATCAACAATCCATAAAAACGTATTTGTTGATGTGAATGGTTTACCTAAAAAATTACCATCCCAACTTACTTGCGAGCCATTAATACCAGGACCGTTTGTATTTGAAGTAGGTACAGTAGCATTTTTGCTGTGAAGATGAGTACCCGAACCTGTTGAACCTTCCCATATTTCAAATTTAACTTCTAGAACATTAGGACTAAAATTAGGGATTAATAAATCGTTTATTCCATCGCCATTTGGACTAAAATTCTGAGGAACAAAAACATTAATAGCACCACAGAAAACTCCATCTTTTTTTCTATTATAGATGACATCTAAGCCACATTTTCCTGTTGTAACTAAATCAGTAGAATTGATGATTTTAGGAATAAATATGGCTCTAAAATACCAATCCTTACACCTTGACAGGGTCTTATTAATATTGTAAACATATTTGTTATTAGAAGAAGAAATCAATGTTACATCATTGCTATTTAGAAGGGTATTGCCAAAATAAACATCAAGTTTGTAGTCGTTTATATTGATTGCCTTATTTGTTTCCACTTCTACGCTTGTTTTAAATATACATTGCTCTATATCTCGATCTTTGAATACTACCTTTGCAAAATCATCAATACTAAATACTTTAACATCGTCAGAAGTAGCTTTACATCCATTTGCAGCTGTTGCTGTCACATAATATGTTTGGTCTAACGCTAAGGAGTTAAGGCTGCCCAGAACTGTAGGAAACTCCTTTGTTGCGCTATTTAAGTATTGCGCAGGAGTCCATTTGAAAGTACAATTTTGAGTATTGGTATTATTGCCTAAAAGCATAATATCATCATTATTACTACACTGAATTATATCAGGATAATCTAATATTGGACCATCTTCACAAATATAGGTAAATTCTTTTGTTAGATGCGCACTAAAACAACCATTATCCAAAAATAGAGTTACATTAAATTTGTCTCCGCACTCTAATGGGTTAGCAGGTTGATGTGGTGGGTTAAAAAAGAACCCTAATACATCATCTAATTTTGGTTGTTTGTCGTATTTACTGCCAGTATTAAAACAATTCACGGGTTGTCCCCCTACATATCGACAAACTTCCCAGTAATATCTGTTGAAATTTTTACTACCTAAACCATTTACTGAAACTTTTTGCCCTTTGCAGACAAAATTATTTATGTCAAATAATGGAACGGGAGAAGCATCTTCTTTACCAGTACATAATCCATCTATATAGGCATATCCTTTGTGTGCGCTAAAAGCACAATCTCTTGTTATAAACTCTACACAAATTTCTTTTCCAAGATATTTTGATAAATCTAATTTTTCACAAGTCCATGAACGATATACAAAAGGCTTTATGCTTCCCGCAGGTTTTATTACATTGAAAAATGGATTTTTAGTATCTGCAATAATTTTTGGAAAAGATTCTAACACATTTCCATTTTTATCTCTCAAAACCCATTGCAAAAAAGGCTGTTCATCGTCTTTATGGTCAGGATCTTCTAATACCAAAGCGTAATTAAATATAAACTCTTTATTGCATTCTTTTACCATCATACAATATTTCATTGTTGCATTTTCACCATTAGAAGTATTGTCACCTAATTTAGTAATAAAAGAGCTATTTGTAGGTGAATTGAGTACTATTCCACTACCTGCGATAGGGTCATTGCCATTACCACTACTAATAATTGTGTAATCTTTACTATTATTAGGTATAGGTATATTAGTCTGATTTGTATAAAGAGATCCAACAAAGCCTACCCAACCATTAAAATTACCATTTTCAAAACTTCCATTAGGACAGCAAGAATTACTTTGACCAACTTTTGCTTTCAATGCTACAATTTTATCAGCCAAACAACCTGTATCATCATTTCTAACAATAACATGATACGTTCCTTCGGGAAGGTTAGGGAACTCGCAAAAAATATTGCCAGTACTTTTACATTTTGTCCATGTTTTACCTCCATCAATACTGTAAGACAAAGAATGTCCGCCAGCTTGAACACTAATTTTACCATCTGAACAAATGGCACAAGTTGGTGCTTGTGGATTAACATTTACAATTACAGCACCACAATCGGAGTCTTCGCAATCTGATTTTCCGTCACAATCGTCATCTGTACCATTTCCGCAGACATCTTTTAAAACTCCACCAGTAATATCAATTTCAGCAATAGACAGAACTGCTTTTCCTGCTGCTTGAATTCTCACAAATTGTGCTTGTCGAAATTCCATAGGAATCTCAAAACCATCTTCTTGTTTTTCTTCCACATAGATGTAATTAACGTAGGGAGATGCCAATTGATTGTGCAAATCTGTATCAGAAAATGGATATTCCGAAGTCAGAATATAGTAATCTTTCATTCCTAACGAAAAAGTATTGTCAGGAGACCAAATCTTAATGTCTCTTAAAAAATAAGTTTCGCCTAAATCAACTTCCCACCAAGGTGTATTTTCTGTATAAGTTTGTGTATAGCCAGCTTCGCTTCCTCCTGCATTAATTTTGCCATCTACACTCCAATCTGGTCCATACGAGCCAACATACGAAGAAACTTTAACTGATTTGGTTGGAACTTCTGTCCAAAATATATCTTTTTCGCAAGGAAAATCTCCATATTTTTGAGCAAAAATAAGTGTTTTGCAATAAAAAAACAAAATAATTAGATATAATATTTTTTTCATGATGTTAATTTTTTAAATTTGATAAGATGATTTTTACTTTCGGTTAATTGTCAATCGTTCTTGATGAACGATTGTATTTTGGTCAGCAATGGAAATAAAATAAATCCCGTTGAGCAAATCTCTAACATCAATTGCTTTTCCATTTTCTTCAATTTTGGTTTTCAAAAGCAATTGACCAGTAATAGTGTACAAACTAAAATCATAGTTTTGTCCAGCATAATTTTTATCTAACCTTACATTGATTTCAGTATTGGCAGGATTTGGGAAAACTCGAAAGTCCTGTTGGGAAACATTGTTTTTTGCAATTTTGGAATAAACTGGAATTTCTCCATCGCAAGCACGAACTTCTACTTTTTCCGAAATAGAAGATTCTTTAATTCCTTTGTCGAAAGTATCTTCAACGTCATTGTTACTGATGGCTGCAATGCAACGAACCCGATAGATTCCAGAAGATAAATTGATAAAGGACGTTTCCATAGAAATGACTTGATGACGTTGTTTGGCACTCCAAACATTGGGTACCGTCATTTTTTCAAGTACAAAAGAAAATTCTCGTTGAAAACCTGTAAATTCGTTCATTCTGACATCAATTGTTCCACAATCGGAAACAGAAACGAAAATTTTAGGTGCTGCACTAACAAATAGCACAGCATGGGATAGGATTAAAAGCAATAGTGCTTTTTTCATGTCTAAAAATTTTGGTGATGTAAATAAGTTTTGGTTAATCTTACCAAGAAAGGATAGTTGTAAGATACTTATTTCGAGTAGTGATAAGAAATATAAAAACAAAGGTGCGCCCCTTTTCACTATTATCTATTGGAAGGCACTGACAGGTAGCCTGTAAGAAGACAATAGGAAAACGGAACGCACCTCTATTCTGTACGAGAGTACAAAAAAAGATACGCTCTGCTTATTCCTACTTGTTGTGACTTCTTACTTATTGATTGAAACCTGTCAGATTTTACACAATAGAGACACAAGTATTTTGCAGAAAAATTCTGTTCTTTGATAAAACTATTTACAAAGATAGATTTATTTTATGGAAAACCAAAATAAATGAGAAAAAATAATAAAAATAGCTTACCAGTTTTTATCCTTTATTCACAATCGCTTTTGCATAATTTTCCCAACTCATAAGTTTGGTGGCTTCGCTTACATTTTCACGAGAAATGGGGTTTTCTAAAGAACGAATCATTGCTTTTGCCATATCGTCAATGTTTTCTGGCTCTGCCAAATAACCATTAAAACCATCTTTTATCGTTTCTGGAAAATGCCCTACACGAGCTGCGACAATTGGCATTTTGAAATTATAGGTCAGTGATTCCACGCCCGAAGGTGTAGCGTATAAATAAAAAAGCAACACAACATCACTGATTTGAAAATATTTGTGGACTTCTTCATTGGCAACAAACTCGTTTTTAATCAAGGTTTTGTCTTGCAAATTCAAAGATTCTATCAACGCTAAGGGATTGTATTCTCGCTCGTCGTCAGATTTTTTCAAAAAAATACTTTTGGCAAAACCAAAAAGAACATTTTTTACTTTCGTCGAAAATTTTGAATTGTCCAAAGTTGCCCAAAATGATTCTCCACAAATCACCAAAGAAACATCATCTCTCTCGTCTGCCACTTTTTTGAAAGCTGCAATTGCATTGTGTAAGCCTTTGTATTTTCGGATAAAACCAAAAAACAAAAAGACATTTTTCTTTAAACCATGTTCTGTTTTGAATTTTTCTACATCAAAATCAGGATTTGGCTTGAAAAGGTCGTAAATTGGGTGGTACAATTTAATCACCGTTTGGCAATCCGCTATTTTGGAACGTTCACCATTTTCGTTGATTAAATATTTTTTATCAGGAAAAAGCGTTTTGAGTTCGTCCACCGTTTTGTAGGCGTGCGTAAGGTAGGTGTGCGCTTTGCTTACGCCATATTTTGTCAGAATCTTATCCAAAGAGCTATTTTCTTTTTGAATAACAAAGTGCATATCAAAAATGACTTCAATGTTTTTGTGCTTTTTCAATTGTCTTGCCATATAGCCCAAAGGTAATCCTTGTACAGCAATTGACCACTGAAAAATTACCATATCTGCTTGTAAATCAGCAATATAGCTGACTGTTTCATTCCAGGTCAGCGGATTATTGTAATTGGTGATGTACTTGACTTTAATCGAAGAGCCTTCCAGGAAATCAGTTTTGCTTGTTTTATCCACAAATTCTCTTGGGATAATGGCGGGATATTGCTGTGTCCACGAAACAATGTGAACCTCTGTATTAGGCAACGCAGACAGTGCTTTTGCGAGTGAAGTATTGTAGTTAGAAATACCGCCTTTGAATTTTGGACCGGGTCCGAAACAAACTATTCTCATTTTTATTGGGTCTAAATTTTAAATAATTTCGTCAAAATCATCGTCGTCTTGTATTGGTGCAAAACGGCTCATGGCTTGGATTTTATTTTGGTGCATGGTGATAAAATTATTTTCAACAGCCTCCATCAATGCTACGTCAGCAAAGCGTTGCGCTTCTTCCACGCTTGTAATTTCTTCTTTCATTTTAAAAATCTGCTCGTATTGCGCATTTTCAAACTTAATAGAAATTCTATTGTCATTGCGAAAGACTGAAATCTTCATGCGCTGATGCGCTATCTCGCCTATTATTCTCATAAATAAAAAATTTTGCACAAAGTTAAAAAAATATTAAACAATCCCATAATTTCCAATATTAGACTTTCCTTTAAGACTATAATGTAACAAAAAAGTATTTTGGGCGTTTTAAAAACAAAAGAATCGAAGTAAGCAATGAACCAATCAATAAGTAATGCTCTCCGTAAAAAAATAGTTTTCATTTTCAATCCATTTTCAGGCGTTAAGCAAAAAGATTTAATTGAAAAAGAAGTACATACGTATATTGATAAATTGCAATATGACTATGAGATTCGCTATACGGAATACCCAAATCATGCTATTGAAATTGCAAAACAATGTGTTGAAAGCGGTATTGATGTTGTGGTTGCTGTTGGTGGAGATGGCTCGGTCAATGAAGTAGCGCAGTCGCTAATTGGAACGAAAACAGTACTTGGTATTTTGCCCGCAGGCTCAGGAAATGGATTTGCAATGCACTTAGGATTGGGTCGAAAGGCAAAAAAGGCACTGCATATTTTAAATACAGGCACAACTCGGTTGATAGACACTTGTACAATTAATGGACGACCTTTTGTCAATCTTTCTGGAATGGGTTTCGATGGAAAAGTAGCTTATTTTTATAAAAGAGTAAAAAAACGTGGCTTTTTAGGTTATTTAAAATCATCAATTCAACAAATCCGTCATTTTAAATTCCAAGAATATTTGGTCAAAGTAGATGGTGTCGAGGTTGTCAATCGAGCATGCTTTTCGGTTGTTGTTGCCAATGCGCCCATGTACGGTTATAATTTTGTCATTGCACCAAAAGCTGTTTTGGACGATGGAGAATTGGAAATTGTTGCTTTCTACAAAGCAAAAACATGGCGTTATTTCTTTTCTCTTTGGCGAATGTTGAATCAATCCATGCACAAAACAAGTTTGGCAGATCGTTTTTCTGGAAAAAAAGTAGAAGTTAGTTTTCTTGAAAATCAAGCTTATGCTCACGTAGATGGTGAAGGCTTTATCGTGAAAGAAACACAAGTTTTTGAGATAAAACCAAAATCTTTGTTGGTTATCGTCCCGTAAAAAGAGGACAAGCAGAATTTTTATACCTATTTAAAACTTCTTAGCTCAATGCGATACATTGAAGCTACCTATCCTATCTTTTATACTCATCTGCATTAGGTTTTATCCTTTTAGTGAAAATGGATTTTAGAGAACCTACAGCACTTTGTCATCTTTGAGCGATAGCGAAAAGAACTCGGAATAAGTGTTTGCAATAAGCGTAAACTTAGAGAGAACCTCTTATCTGGTTCTTCAACCTTTACGGTTGAAGATGACAAAGTGCTGTAGATTTGCTATGTTTTCGTTTTTAAGGGTAAAACCTTATGCGTTACAGTATAGCAACACCTTCATTTGTTGCTTCAACTCCGTTTTTTATTCCTCAAATATATATTTTTTTATGTATAAAATTTTATCTTTGCACTCAATTTACAAAAAAATTTATACAATAATATGGTCGTTTCATTAAATTGGTTAAAAGAATATACTACTATTGATTTGAGTCCCGAACAAGTATCGGTTGCTTTGACGGATTTGGGATTAGAGGTTGATGGACTTGAAGAAGTACAAACCGTTCCTGGCGGACTGAAAGGTTTTGTTACTGCCGAGGTACTAACTTGTACTCGTTTTGAAGTCAAAGAAAAAAAATTGAGCCTTTGTACGGTTAATTTTGGAGGAGAAAAACCTGCACAAGTGGTGTGTGGAGCTGCGAATGTAGAAGCAGGTCAAAAAGTGATTTTGGCAACTGTCGGAACGCAACTGTACAATGCAGATGGCTCTTCTTTGTTCCAGATTTCAGCAAAAAAAACCTACGGTGAAATGTCCGAAGGAATGATTTGTGCAGAAGATGAAATGAACCTCGGTACGAGCCACGATGGTATCATGGTTTTACCTGCCGAAACACCTATTGGGATTCTTGCAAGTGAATATTTTAACATAGAAAAAGACACTTTAATTGAGATAGGTCTGACACCAAATCGCAGTGATGCCACTTGTCATGTAGGCGTTGCAAAAGATTTGGCTGCTTCATTGAAGGTCAATTATGCGCACGATGGTGTAGTGAAAATGCCTGATGTGAGTTCATTTAAGATTGACAATCAATCACTTACGATTCCCGTAACGGTAGAAAACGAACTGGCTTGTCCTCGTTATGCTGCGCTTAGTATTAAAGGTGTCAAAGTCGAAGATTCACCAGATTGGTTGAAAAAACGTCTGACTGCAATCGGTGTACGCACCATCAATAATATTGTTGATGTTACGAATTTTGTCTTGCACGAACTGGGACAACCACTTCATGCTTTTGATTTTGATGAAATAAAAGGTGTTAAAGTAGTTGTGAAAACGTTGCCACAAGATACCATTTTCAAGTCTTTGGACGACCAAGATCGCAAACTTTTTGCAGAAGATTTGATGATTTGCGATGCGGAAAATAACCCAATGTGCATTGGTGGTGTTTTTGGTGGAGCAACTTCGGGCGTAAAAGATACAACAACAAATATTTTTTTAGAAGCGGCTCATTTTTCGGCAAAAACAATTCGTAAAAGTTCTACTCGTCACGATTTGAGAACCGATGCTGCAAAAATTTTTGAAAAAGGAAGCGACCCAAATCTTTGTGTTTTTGCACTCAAACGTGCAGCTTTGTTGATTCAAGAATTGGCTGGCGGTGAGATTGCTTCGGATATTGTTGATATTTACCCGAATCCGATAGAAAACGCACGAATTGAAGTTTTTTACAATAATATTACCCGTTTGATTGGCGAGCCAATTCCAAACGAAGACATTAAAAATATTTTGGCGGCACTCCAAATCGAAATGTTGAATCCTCAGGGAAAATCATTTATCGCTGTTGTGCCTACGAACAAAGCGGAAGTTTTAAGAGAAGTAGATGTTATCGAAGAGATTTTGCGTGTTTATGGATTTAATAAAGTGACAATTCCTACTCAAATCCGCAGTGCGATTCAATCTACTGCCAAGCCAGAACCTTTGCAAGTACGCAATTTGGTATCGTCGCATTTGGCAGGAAATGGTTACAATGAGATGATGGCATTGAGTATTTCAAAGTCAAAATATTACAGCGAGATTTTGAATATTGAAAAAGAAAAGTTGGTTTTTTTAGCTAATTCTCTCAATATCGAGTTGGATATGATGCGTGCAACGATGCTTTTCAGTGGTTTGGAAGCGATTGAAAACAACCAAAATCGTCAAAATACCGATTTGAAATTGTTTGAATTTGGAAAAACTTACCACAACGAAAATGGAAAACACAAGGAAATCAACCGTTTGTCTTTGTTTTTAACAGGAAAGCAAAAAGAAGAAAGTTGGATTGATAAAAGCAATAAAAATGTTGATTATTATACCTTAAAAGGAGAAGTTGAGCGCATTTTGGCCCGTGTTGGTGTAAGCGGCTATCAAATGACAGCGATTCAAGATGATACGTTTTCGTATGCCCTTCGTTTTCATAGAGGACCACAAGTAGTGGTTGAATTTGGAAAAGTAAATACTTCTATTTTGAAAAAAATGGGCATCAAACAAGCTGTTTTTTATGCTAATTTTAATTGGGATACTATTTTTGCGGCTGTAAAAAAGCACAAAGTAGAGTTTAGTAATTTGTCAAAATTCCAAAGTGTACGCCGTGATTTGGCATTGGTACTTGATAAAACAGTGAACTTTAACGATATTCAAGCTCTTGCAAACAAAACAGCGAAACAATATTTGAAAGAAACCAACCTTTTTGATGTGTTTGCTGATGAAACAAAATTGGGTGAAGGGAAAAAATCTTATGCTGTTAGTTTTGTTTTTGACGATGCCGAAAATGGTTTGCAAGAAAAAGACATTGAATCCTTAATGGCTAATTTGATTGCTCAATTTGAACAAAAATTAGGTGCGGTTATTAGAAGATAAGTAGTCGTAAGTAAATAAGTCATAAGTCTAAAAGTCATTAGTATCTTGATTATCAATAGATTATGGAATTTTATAACTTTGTTTATTTAAACATTACTACTTAAAAACTTATCAAAACATAAATTTTACACAATGGCTAAAATTTTTTTTTACATATTAGCATTGCTTTTAACTTTTAGTACTTGCAAAAATGCTGATAAAACACACACACAACAAGCAGATACTTCTGGTGTCGCAGATAGAAAATGGTGGAAAGAAGCTGTAATTTATCAGCTTTATCCACGAAGTTTCAAAGACAGTAATGGTGATGGTGTAGGCGATTTGAAAGGTATTATTTCAAAGTTGGATTACCTCAAAAGCCTTGGCATTGATGTCATTTGGCTAAATCCAATTTATTCTTCTCCAAACGATGACAATGGTTATGATATTAGCGACTACCGCAATATTATGAAAGAATTTGGCACAATGGAAGATTTTGACGCTTTGCTAAAAGGTATGCACGAGCGAAAAATCAAATTGGTGATGGATTTGGTTGTGAATCATTGCAGCGATGAACACGAATGGTTTAAGCAAAGCCGCAGTTCTCGCACAAGCCCTTACCGTGATTATTTTCATTGGTGGCCTGCGGAAAAAGGAAAACCAAATTATCGCTACAGCTTGTTTGATGTGAATCACGATGCTTGGAAATTTGATTCTTTGACCAATGCTTATTATTTGCATTATTTTTCTCAAAAACAACCTGATTTGAATTGGGAAAATCCAAAATTGCGCAAAGAAATCCAAGACATTATGTCGTTTTGGATGGACAAAGGCATTGATGGTTTCCGAATGGACGCTTTTACTTTTTGTGCAAAAAATACAGAATTTCCGCCTTTTCCAGAAGGTTTTGAGAAAAATTTTATGAAATATTATTCCATGCAACCGCATTTACATGACTATTTAAAAGAACTAAATAAAAATGTTTTAAGTAAATACGATTGTTTGAGTGTCGCAGAAGGTTCTGGAAATACACCACAAGATGCACATGATTTGGTGGACGCTGACCGCAAGGAATTGAATATGGCATATCCATTTGAATGTGTAGATATTGCAAAACCAAGTGGCTACAAATTGACCGTATTAAAAGAAGCGTTTAGCCGTTGGGACAGTACTTTTGCGACAAAAGGTTGGATGTCGATTTTTTTGGCAAACCACGACCAAGCCCGTATGGTGAGCCGTTTTGGTACAGATGCGCCAGAATTTAGAGATTATTCTTCTAAAATGTTGAATACTTTTATCTTATCTATGCGAGGAACGCCTTATTGCTATTATGGCGACGAATTGGCAATGACAAATATTCGTTTTGATAAAATCGAAGAATACAACGATATGCCAACGCTCAATGAATATACTCGTTTGAAAAAAACAGGTGGCGACCTCAAAAAATTCATGGAAGATTTGAAATTTGCCTGCCGTGACAATGGACGTACGCCTTTTCAATGGGACAATACGCAAAATGCTGGTTTTACAACAGGCAAACCTTGGTTGAAAGTTCATCAAAATTACGTAACAATCAATGCTGCCGCACAAGAAACAGACCAAAATTCAGTCTTGAATTATTTTAGAAAAATGGTTCAATTGCGTAAAAAAGAATTGACTTTAGTCTATGGAAAATATACCTTGCTTGATGCCAACAACGAATCTGTTTATGCTTATACAAGAGAATTAAATGGGCGTAAATTGTTGGTATTGTTGAATTTTAAACCAACAGTAGCCAAAGCAGATTTGACAGGTATTGATTTATCAAAAGCAAAAGTGTTGATTAACAATTACGCTACACCTTCTACTGACGGTTCGTTAAAACCTTGTGAATCAGTGATTTTTGAGTTGAATTAAAATGTTTTCATCATTTATTTTATAAAAAAACCTCCACTTTTCGCCAAGTGGAGGTTTTTTTATAAATCGCTGTACAAACGTTTAACGTGAACCAATTCAATTTTTTTGTCAGTCACTTGTTCAATCGTAAATTGATAACCATCTAACTCTATAATTTCGCCTTGCTCAGGAATATCTCCCGTTGTCGTTACGATAAAACCAGAAAGTGTTGAATAATCTCCTTCTGGAAAATGAATAACAGGCGCAAATTTTTCATTTAAATAATCAATTTCCAAACGTGCAGAAAAACGAAACTCTTGTTCACCAAGTTGCTCTGCAATGTATTCATTGTCTTCTTGGTCATATTCGTCTTCTATATCACCAAAAATTTGCTCCAAAATATCTTCCAATGTAATCACACCAGTTGTACTTCCAAATTCATCAACAATACACGCCAAACTCAATCTTTGTTTTGTAAAAAATGCCAACAATTGATCTACTCGCATCGTTTCGGGAATAATCGAAATATTCATCAAAGCAGCTTTGATATTTTTTGGCTGATGCAGCATTTGATGATGGTGAATGTAACCCAAAACATTGTCCAAATCACCTTCACAAACCAAAATTTTCGACATTTTTGTTTCTGAAAAAATTTTCAACAATTCGGGCATACCATCATTAATATCGGTCCAAACAATCTCAGAACGAGGCACCATACAAGTTTTTACTTTCACTTCTTTGAGGTAAAGCGCATTGCCAAAAAGTTGCGTATCAATTTCTTCTTCTGATTCTGTTCTTGTATTTTTAATAAAATCTTCTAAATCAACAGCACTAAAATCATTTTCAAAATGCTCTTGCGGCACTTGACCTACCAATCGCAACAAACCTTTTGCCATTCGGGTCATTATCCAAGAAATAGGAGCTAAAAGCCAAAGGAAAAAACGAAGCGGCACAGCCAAGAAAAATAGGATTTCATCAGCATAAGAACGAAACAGGATTTTGGGTACAAATTCTCCAAAAAGTAAGACAAAAAGCGTAATAACAATCGTAATTATTAAAAATAACAATAACTCGTTATGAATAAAAGGCTCTAAAAAAGGCTCAATTAACTCCGTCATCAACGAAGTAATTGCCACCAATGCAATATTTAATCCAACCAACATTGCCCCGATAAAATCAGATGGACGTTCATAGAATTTTGCTAAAATCTCTCCACGATGCGAGCCTTTTTCCCGTTTGAGTTGAATACGCAGCTTGCTCGCAGATACAAAAGCAAGCTCCGCACCAGCAAAAAGTGCTATCAACAATAAAAAAATAAGTATTCCTGTTACTAACAACTTTCGAGAATATTTTGATTATTTTTGATTAATAAAAATAATCAGATTAGTTAAAATATATACAACTGATTATTGGATATTAGATATTAAGATATTGCAATCGCTTGGTGTTCAATATTTTGCATAAATACAAAACTCCCAAACCACTTTCCAACGTATACAGTGAAATGTAAAAAATAAATGGCACAATTTGAACTCATAAGTTGCTGATTAACAGGACTTTTGAATTTTAAATTTAGACTTTTACATTCCACTTAGTCTGTTGGCGCAAGCCTAATGACCAAGCCTTCTAAATTTGGTTTTACTTTGATTTGACAACCCAAACGACTATTTGATTCCACAAAAAATGCAGAATCTAACATTTCGATTTCGTCGTCGCTCATATCTGACAATTCCGTATCACTCTCTACATAACAATGACAAGAAGCGCACAACGCCATACCGCCACAAGTTCCCTCTACTGGAAACTCATACATTTTGCACACTTCCATCATGTTCATGTTCATATCGGTAGGAACATCTACTTCGTGTGCTTTATTTTCTCTATCAATGATGGTTACTTTTATATCCACTTTTATTATTTTTCAATTGTCAAAAAAGGAAGTTTTACCACTTGCGCTTCTAATTTTTTTTCACCAACAACAATATAAATTGTTGAACCAAGCGAAGAAAAAGCGGTATTTACATAGCCTGTTCCTATTGGTTTTTCTAATGAAGGCGACTGTGTTCCAGAAGTTACTTTTCCTATCGTATTGCCTTCCGCATCTTCAATTAAATAATCATGACGAGGTACACGACGATCTTTTACTTCAAAACCAACCAATTTACGAGCCAAACCTTCGGCTTTTTGTTTTTTCAACAATTCAGAAGAAATAAATTCACCTTTATTGAGCTTCGTAATCCAGCCCAAACCAGCTTCCAAAGGTGAAGTCGTATCGTCAATATCATTGCCATACAAACAAAAACCCATTTCCAAACGAAGCGTATCTCGTGCGCCCAAACCTGTTGGCTTAATACCAAATTCTTTGCCAGCCTCAAAAACAGCGTCCCAGATTTTGGCAACATGCTCATTGTCAGCATAAAGCTCAAAACCACCAGAACCCGTATAACCTGTTGCTGAAATCAAAACATTTTCCACACCAGCAAAAGTTCCTTTTCTAAAATTATAATATTTAATATCGCTCAAATTCACATCAGTCAAGGTTTGCATTGCTTCGGTCGCTTTTGGACCCTGCACTGCAATCAAACCTGTTTTATCAGAAATATTTATCATTTTAGCATCAAATGTATTTTGACTGCTAATCCAAGTCCAATCTTTTTCGATGTTAGAAGCATTAACAACCAATAAAAATGCCTGTTCTCCTTCGCTACACATATCTTCCGTTAATCGGTACACCAATAAATCATCTACAATACCACCAAAATGATTCGGCAAGCAAGAGTATTGAATATCGCCAATCGCCAACTTAGAAGCATCATTAGAAGTTACTTTTTGTACCAATTGTAAGGCTTCTTTGCCTCTGATAATAAATTCGCCCATGTGCGAAACGTCAAAAACACCAATATTTTGACGAACTGCAAAATGCTCTTCTTTGATACTGGAATAAGAAATTGGCATATTGTAACCAGCAAACGCTGCCATTTTCGCACCCAATGCGATATGTTTTTCCGTTAACGGTGTATTTTTCATACGTATGTTATAATTTTTTTATTTTTAAAAAATCCTAATCACCACAAAGATAAGGCTTTTCTCAATATATACACATCAGATACCTCTTATTTTGATACTAAAATGTTACAAATGCTTGTTGTTCAGTATTTTGAAATAACATCCGTATAGAAAAGGCACGCCTTTTCTATACGGATGTGTTTTTATTTTCTTTCAAATCGAGAGGTCGGAAAGAATAACGTAAGTTATTCTTTTCCGACCTCTCACACCACTAAGCGTACCGTTCGGTACTTAGCGGTTCATTAGGAACGAGCCTTATATCTTTTGTAATGTTCTGTTAATGATACATACCCTTGTCGCTTGAACCAATTGTTGCTTAGACTGGTCGTTAGGATTGGACTATGGGCTATACGCCAATAGTTGTGTCGTCCTGAAATTACTTTGTGCCTACCGCTTTTTCTCCTAATGACGACCAAAATAACGACATTTTTAAGATTTATCCAAATCCTAAAAAAGTTACAAAAATCATCAATCTTGATATTTATGACCGTTGGGGCAATCATATTTTACACCAAGAAAATAAAAATCCTAATGACATTGATTTTGGTTGGGACGGAACATTTAAAAATGAACTTTCTCCACAAGATGTTTACATTTGGACTGCCGAAATAGAATTTTTTGACGGAAAAAAGAAAAAAACAAATGGCGATATGATGCTGTTTTTTATTCAATAGCTATTTTTATCGCTGTCAAAATAGTGTTTTAACATTTTTTTAAATCAGAAAGCCTTGATTATCCATTGTTAATACATTGAAAAAAAGCTAAAATTTAACTTTTACAATCTCTCGACTCTGTCTTTAGTTTTATAAAATGTAAAAAGGCTTCTCGTAATGAGAAGCCTTTTTACATTTTATTATTGTTTGATGATGCGCTTTGTCCAGCGGTTGTGGATTTCATCTATAATTTGTATAAAATAAATTCCAGAAGGGTAATTACTAAAATCTAAATCTAAATTATATTTTTGCGTATTCAAAATTTTACCTTCAATGGTTTTTCCTGTTAATGTTATTATAGTATAAGATAAAATAGCTTTGTTGCGTTCTTTGAACGAAATATTAATGAGTCCATTTGTAGGATTTGGAAATATTGTAACTTCTTTATCCGTGTTATCTAATATAGGCTGTTCACTTGATTTGTTCCTTTCATCGCAAGAAAGTTGCTTTATTTCATTTTCTGGTTCTATCATTTTTATTTCAAATCCTTCTTCTAAAATACCTTCTTTTTGCATTTTCTTTATTTGTTCAAAATATTCTTTTACAGGTATGTTCTCTGAAAATATTTTGGGAAGAAGGAGTTTATCGTCAAGTTTAATGCGCTTTGTCTTTTTTAGGAAGAAGAAGTATTCTAAAAGGGTCATATTTTCAAAAATACAAGAATATTTGCTCAATACGTTGTCATTACTATCATCATTAACTGTTGGTGGTGATGCTTTGGTCGTAATACAAGTTTCTAAATCTGGTTGTAAGTCACATCCTATTATTGCTCCCGAAGATGTTTTTGCACAAAAACAATAAATATCTACTCCCAATTGGTCTGATTTACAACTATTGTCATTACTAAATTGGACACGATCTGGAATATCCTTCAATGGAAAAAATTGAGATAATACAACGTCAGCATGCAGAAACAATTTACCTTTTCCAGGAACGTTACAAAATGGATCAGCCGTACACTCAAAGCATTTTCTTATATTATCTTCTTTTATTGCACCAATTTGGTTGCATAATAAATCAGTCTGAACAACAGATATATTGTTATTTATTAGTCCTTGATTAACTTTAACTTTACCTCCGTTGAAACAAATATCAAACAATGTACATTCATTTAGATTTAAATTAAATGAAATAAAATCTTTTTGAGCAGCTCCGACAAAAGTAGTTTTTTCATCTTCACCATTAAGCGGACATTTACATATTTGATTTCGGCAATCTTGTTTATCATAAGTGCAGTCTAATTTACTTTGGTCGTAGTTCTCTGTTTTGCAAATAGCACCATTGCACGAATATATTGTACGACAAGGCTTAATTTTATACTCTTTTTTATCTTCTTGGGTACTAATTGTAAAAGATTTAGAAATAGAACATTCACTTGCATCTGTTACTGTTACAACATAAGAACCTTTTGCTAATTTACTTCTATTTTGACTACTTACTCCATCTGACCAATTGAATTTATATGGTGTTGCTCCTCCACTAATAGAGAGGTCAATACTTCCTTCGTTACAAGAAATACAAGCATCTTTTGTAGTACCATCAACCTTAATATCCCCATCTTTACAAACACGCAATGTAAAGCTTCGCTCCGCTCTATCACAACCATTGCTAACAGTTACATGATACTCTCCAACACCAATACTGCTTAAATCTTTTGTATATTTTTTACTGCCATCAGGTAGCAGCCATACATAAGATACTGGCAAAGCAGAGTTTACAGTTAAGTCAATCGCTCCATCTTTTGCTTTATCAGAGCTTGGCGGTATAATTTTATGATCAACGTCTAATCTATTCCCACCTTCCTCTTTAGTGCATAACAAATCTTCAAATTTTGTAGGAGAACCACCTTCAAATGATATTTCACAACAGCATATAGTCGCTTCTAAATTCGTTTTGCAGCCATCAGGTGACGTAACTACAACATAATATGTTCCTTTGCACAAACCGCTAATATCCTCGTCAAAGGAAGTAAAACCACCTGGTCCAGTCCATGAAAAAGAACAATTTGGAATGTCTACATCAATATTGATTTCTCCTCCATCTCCAAATTTGGGGTCACATTCATACTCTCCTTTTTCGCTAATAGCACAACTCTTACTATTTATAACATAAGCCAAGTGTACTTTATCTTGAAAGCTTTTGATTTCGTAACAATATTCCGTCCTACAGCTTCCTTCATCTATGATTTCTACACAGTATTTTCCAGGAGTCAAGTCTTTTATAGTAGAGCCTTCTGCACCGTTTGACCAACGATAATAATACGTCTTACCATCAACAGGAGTGAGGTTGATGCTACCCAAATGTTCTGCATCGCAATAATCTACGATTTCTGCTTCTACTTTTATTTTCTCACAACAGAATACCCTAATAGAAAGTGTTGCTTTTCCACAAAGGGCATCGGTTACAGTTAAGTTATACCACCCATCTGCTAAGTTGTTTAGATCTTCCGTTATTGCAATTATAACACCTGGATTAGCATCATTTTCCCATCGAAAATCATAGCGAGGAAAACCTCTATCGACAGTAATGTCTATTGAACCGTTACTTTGACATTTACCATCATTGTCCTGAGTGGCATGTGTCGTTTGGTAAGTAACTGATTGAGCATAAATATTCAATACTCCAAAACAAAAGAGTAAGAAAAACAGGTGTCTGAGCATATTTTTTTTCATAATTAAGTGTAAAATAATGATTAAAAAAGTGTTAAAATTTTATTTTTCACAAAAATATAAAAAAAATTTTATTTTAAAATAAAAATAAAAATAAAAATAAAAATAAAAATAAAAATAAAAATAAAGAATTATATTTGCATTATTAAATAAAAAACAATTTACGTATGAATCAAAAAAATTATCTCTATTTGTTGATTTTCAATCTTTTATGTACTTTTGTAAGGGCGCAGAGTTCGGGCGGTGCAGCAATAGATTACTCTACTCACAAAGTAGAAAGTGTTACTTTTCACAAACCAAACGATATTCCAGACAACTGGATTCGTTTTTACAAAGATCCTACTGCAAATACAGACCCCAATGTTGTAGTAAATCCGTTAGAGTATGTTTCTCCCGATGCCAATAAAACAGTTGCATATACTACATCCGACCAACAGCCCGTTGCTTATGTAAGTGGTTGTAAAGGTGTTGTAAGTGCTGAGTTTACAAGCAATTGCGAAGGGCGTTCTTTTTACGTAAGAGGACAAGGCATAGATGGTTTTAATCTAAAACCTCAATTGGTCAAAGTGACGAATGGGAAATTCAGTTACCCTAAAACAGAGTTCAGCGGATTAGCTGCTCCCTACACGACCAAAAAATTTGAAGATTTAAAAGTACGTCACTTTCCTAATTTCACCATAAAATGGGCTATATCTGACAAAGAAACTGGTATATACAAACAAATAGGAGAAAGTAACAATCCTTTGTATGTAACACACAAAAAACCAATCAATACACAAGTGATACATTCGTTTTTATTCATTTCATGTAAAAGTGCCAATAATAAAAATACAGAAGATGATGTAATGAGTACCATTTACGATGATTTTACAGACCAATGTGTCAAAAAATACAATGGTTCAAAATGTATGGGTTATTGGGCTGACCCTCTTCCATCACAGAAATCAGGAAGTCCCGCACTTGGATTGTGTTTTACAGGCATTGCGCTTATTGCTTGGGAAAATGCGACTTGTGGAGCTTGGGCAGATTTGCATGTTGAATTGGTTAAGGCGCAAGGATTAAATTATGTCAAAGACGTTGGAGTTGTGTGGGAAGACGACGAACAATTGACCACTCCTTCATCAAATTTGATGGAGAATAATTTTATTACCTTTTTTGGTGATTTAACAGGTCTTCAATACTACAAAGATTCAAACGGAAATGATGACAAAGCTGCTGATTTCTATGTAAATAATTATAATTTTAATAATGGGTTACAAACTTTCTACTTAGCGGAAACTTCAAACCTTACAACAGCTATTATAAATAATCACCTATTAACAAAGGCTAATACGATTGGCTCAAAAGGTCAAGGCAATATCGACCCAAGGTCTTATTTTGAGAATCATGCGATTACAAAAAATATAAAAACTGGTAAATATTACGACCCTTCTTATGGCACTGTTGCTCCTTTTAATGGACCTCTTGATTGGCAAAATCAATCGCTTGCAGGCTTTGGAACTCGTTTGAGATACAAAGAAGTTCTTTCAAGTGGTCTAATTAAATTTTATAATCTATCATGGGTAGGATATAATTTAACACAACAAACTGTAAAATTTTACTAAATTATGAAAAAAAATAAATTAATCATATACTTTTTCCTATTTAATATTTTAAATTGTTTTGGACAAAACAATAATATCAAAGTAGTTTCGAATAACTCGATTCGTCCATTAACAATAATTATTGATTCTTTACGAAACACAAAGGACACAATTATTGAAGCCGTAGAAGGAACGACATTACTGACTTATAAGTTTGATACGGGTAACAACGAGTGCGCTATTATACATCGTTCTGACGAAGGCGATAGAGAAACTTTTTGGTATTTTTTTTATACAAAAGGTGCTAATAATAAATGGGTTTTTAGAGCTGATAGCGGAATTGGTGTAAGAGTTTATAGAAAAAACCAAGACATTTATAGTTATGATTTAGTCAATACAAGGCTTATAAATGTATATAATAATAAAAGAGAAATCGTATCTACAATAAAAGTTAATGACGACTTCAAAATAAAATTCGAACCAAAACGCAATTAAAAATGCAAAAAACAACCTTTTTTCTATTCATTTTGACAATTCTAAACTGTCAAAACCTTTTTGCACAAACCTCTTGCAGCATTGACCAAGTACAAATACTTGGTCAATGCGCTGGTAGTGCCGTTTATTTAGATGCCCAAATAAGCGGTACACTATCCAATATACCCAATGCGCTGCAATGGACACAAGAAACAGGTGCAACATTCAACATCAAAGATGCAAATAAAGCTAAAGCAGTTATTGCACCAGCCTTATCTTCTGGAACTTACAGTTTTAAAATCACCGCACAATGTGAGCAAGGCGGAAATGTAGAAAAAATCATCACACATACTATTTTTTCCAAACCCAATGCTGGAAAAGATACTATAAGCTGCGAAAATGTAATATTTTTAAAACGAAATGCGCCAAGTGGCTCAAAATGGGCAGTAGTGCCAAGTAGCCTTTCCATTACCTCTATTCATCCTGTTAGGGCTGAAATAGGTGATTTAACAGTAGAAGGAGATTTTTTTTTACCCTAACAGCAGCGAGTAGTGGCTGTTCTGATACTATAAAGGTATCAAAATACGACAAACCTGTACTCGCCTTAGCAAAACTACCTTAACAACTTACTCCACCTTATGTAGATGCTTATGTGCCATGTAAAAATGAAAAAATTGTAGTTCCCATGGATATTGATATGGGATCTCATCAAATTGCTGACATTTCTTGGTATAATTACACTCCAGGTAAAAGTAGCATACCATACACGCTTGTACCTAATGAAAAAGGGGACTCCATTATAATACCAAGTCAAAATTTTATTGATAGTTTACATACTTCGGGATTTATTTGTATTGTTACCAACGATAAAGGTTGTAAAGGACAAAAAGGGCTTCAATATCAAGTGACACCTAACAATGCAGGAAAAGACCATGAACTTTCTTTTTGCAAAGTGCAGCAAAAAGCAATCTTAGACCTCAATAAAATTGACAATGATAAAGATAACTCTAAATATTATGGCTATTGGTTTGCAGAAAAGCCAACTTACCAAAATAAAATAGGAAGGAAAACAGGTATTATCAGACTCGATAGCCTTGATGTAGGAGAATATATTTTCAAGTACTTCTTATGGAATCATCGCTGCCGAGATACTGCCTTGTACAAAATTACCATAAAGCCACCCATCACCGCCAACGCTGGTACAGACAAAACACTAACTTGCAAAGATAAAATCACGACACTCGGCACAATACAAAGCACTCAAAATCAATATTTTAGCTCGTGGACAAACTTAAACAATCTTTCTACCACTTTTCCAAATTCAGACTTATTACAAGTAGCTAAAAGCGGAAAATATGTATTGAGTATCAAAGATACATTAGCAGGTTGCGAAGCGAAAGACACCGTGGAAGTAAAAGACCAACGCATGAGAGTAGATTTTAGCTTTTCGCCTATATCATGCAACGAACAATTCGGCACTGCAAAAGCGATTATTACTCAAAATGGAACACCTCCTATTAGTTATACAATTGATAATCAGAGTGTTAGTAATGGAAATTTTGAAAAAATAAAAGAAGGGAATCATAGAATTATCGTCAGTGATGCGGCAGATTGCCGAGATACTTTTGATTTTTCATTGACAAAACCATTGCCCCTGAGCATTGATTTTTCGCCGAAAGATACCACACTCGAAAGTGGCGATACGCTGCTTTTACGCTTACTTTCATCGCTACCAAACAGCAAAATAAAAGCTGTGACTTGGTTTGAAAACAAACAAATAACAAACAAGATTTTGATTTTCCAAAAAAGCATAAAACCTTCACAAGATGTTCATTATCAAGTCATTGCAGAAAGTATTGACGGTTGTAAAGACACCGCTTCCGCCTTTGTAAAAGTGATTAAAAGCAGCGATTACTTTGCGCCTACGGCTTTTTCTCCCAACGACGACCAAAATAACGACATTTTTAAAATTTATCCAAACCCGAAAAAAACAATAAAAATCATCAATTTTGATATTTACGACCGATGGGGAAATCACATTTTTCATCAAGAAAATAAAAATCTCAATGACATTGATTTTGGTTGGGACGGAACGTTTAAAAATGAACTTTCTCCACAAGATGTTTACATTTGGACTGCCGAAATAGAGTTTTTTGACGGAAAAACGAAAAAAATAAGTGGAGATGTTATGCTGTTTTTTTAGTCAGTAGCTATTTTTATCGCTGTCAAAATAGTGTTTTAACATTTTTTTAAATCAGAAAGCCTTGATTATCCATTGTTAATACATTGAAAAAAAGCTAAAATTAAAAAAAATATCACATAATTAAAACTTCTTTATAACAAAGATTTACTTTAAAAGCAATAATCTGCACTTAAAAGTCCTTTCCTTTGGAGAGGATTTAGGAGAGGTCTCACAATCCAGCTTGTGCATATTCTTCCATCGAATTTAGATCTTTTTCGTAAATAAAAGTCAGGGTCATAGAGCGAAGGATATCGTCACCATCACCTGTATCACTGACAATAAACTCGTGTTTGTCTGTAAGATTCCTACGCCAAGTCGTCGTCGTTCCTACAAAATTAGTGACAACAGGTTCGCCTAAGATAGCGGTCAATTCTTCTGGGGTCATACTAAATTCAACATCAAAAGGAATACCACCTTTGCGTTTTTTTGTAAATTCCATCATCGTGAATTGCGCAATAAATCCACCATCCCAATGTGCAGGAATGGGCTTCATATAACGACTGTTGCCGCCCAATCGAAAATACAGACGGATACAATCTCTCTCCACTTTGACTTTGAGATTAGGCTCGTTGGGTGTGCAATATGGCTTTCTTGGATAAACAGCGTTCCACTCCTCAAATAAGGTTTTAATTTCCTCGCTTTGAATACTTTTGCCCAATAAGGGTAATAATTTTTCTATCATTGTTCACTATTTTAGTACAAAGCTACGTTTTTTATTGTTGTGGGCAAGTTTTTAATTGTTATTTTAAAAAGAAAACTTTGAAATAAATTTTTTCTATACAAAACCTTATGTACTGCAACTACTTTTGTCATAATTACGTTTTAACAAAAAAATACTCAATAACATGACAACTTTATTAAACTTGGTCGGCAACACGCCTTTGGTGGAATTAAAAAAACTCAATACTAATCCAAATGTTCGTGTTTTTGGAAAATTAGAAGGCAACAATCCTGGCGGAAGTGTCAAAGATAGGGCTGCCAAAAACATGATAGAACAAGCCTTAAAACGAGGCGAAATTCACAGTGGTATCAAAATGATTGAAGCCACAAGCGGAAATACAGGTATTGCATTGGCGATGATTGCTCGACTTTATGACCTTGATATTGAATTGGTTATGCCAGAAAATTCTACCCAAGAACGTGTCCAAACCATGGAAGCTTTTGGTGCAAAAGTTATTTTGACCCCTGCCGAAGGTGGAATTGAATTGTCCCGAGATTATGCCCTCGAACAAGTAGAAAAAGGCGGTTATTTTATGCTCAATCAGTTTGAAAATCCTGACAATTACATGGCGCATTACCACAGTACAGGGCCCGAAATTTGGAGAGATACGGAAGAGCAAGTTACTCATTTTGTCAGTTCGATGGGAACGACAGGGACAATTATGGGAACGTCTATGTTTTTAAAAGAAAAAAATCCAGCAATACAAATCGTTGGTTGTCAGCCAACTGAAGGTTCAAAAATCCCTGGTATTCGGAGATGGACACCAGAATATTTACCCCAAATTTTTGACGAAAAAAGAGTTGATGTCAAAATGGACGTTTCGGAAGCGGACGCTCGCATTATGGCAAATCGCTTGGCCCGTGAAGAAGGTATTTTTGGTGGAATGAGTAGTGGCGGAGCTTGCGTTGCAGCGTTGCGACTGGCAGAAACACTGCAAAATGGGCTGATTGTTTTTATCGTTTGTGATAGAGGTGATCGCTATTTGTCAAGTGATTTATTCAGATAAATGCTCGACACTTCGCATCATCAAATATGCCAAATAACTCTCGTCACGGTTCAAAATCCCTAAACGATTGTTGGTCAAATGGAAAAAATCAGCATAAATTTCCCAGCGAAGACAGTCTTTTTTTTCTTTATGTTCAAAAAAAGAAATACGGTATTTTTCAGTTCGCTCGACAAGTAAATCTTGCGCTTCGGCAAGCATTACTTCTTGTCGGGTGAATTGACACGACTTATACCATTCATTTAAGAAATCATCTTCAAAATCTGCACTTTCGCTCAAGGCCTCCCAAAATGCGGCATGATAGCTTACAAGTGCTTCTTGTTGTCCTGCAAAAAACTGTTCAAAAGAGTATAAAATTGTGTCACCTTGCTGCGTCAATTGCGCTTGCGTGATGCGCTCACGTTGGAGTGTCAGTGGCAACCAATGGTAAAAAATCCCGTTGAAAAATTCTGCTACATCGCTCAAATTCATGCCCATCGCATGAACAAAAGACAAGTGTAGCTTTATAGCTATACCCAAGCCTTGCTCATAAGTCCAGTTTTTTGACCCAACATCTTCCATACATTGCAGAACTGTTCTTGACGATGCCGCAAAGTTTCGCTCCGTCAAAGCCACACCATACTTTCCGCCGTAACGCTCCATTTCTGGCTGATAATCAATCCATTGCACAGAATTGTTGGGCAACCAGATTTCTTCTTCTGGCGTATTAGGGTGATAACTTGGCTCGTCCCTTTCGGACGGTGTCATGCGAAAAAAGTTTTTGAAATATTCTTCCAAGTTAGGTCGCAAAATGTTTTCTAAGGCTTCTTTTTTACCATAAAAACGCAATCGGATATGAGGCCCACGATCCCAATACCGTATAAAAAAATAATACTCCGCAGCACTCGAACCAACCACCGTTTCGCAGTAAGGTTTTACGATTTTTATTAAAAAATCTTCCCAAGGTTCATCAAAATAAAGGTGTGCAGAAAGCCATGTGTAGTGTTTCTCTTGTGCCATTTCTCTAAGTATTTAAAAAATACGGCACAATATATATTATAATAATTTATAATCTATAATTTTTTTTATAAAAATATTAAATATTCAAATATTTAGCACTAATTTCGTCAATTGCTTTTGCTAAAGCATGGTCATTGAGCGTTATTGTATTGCCAGCATCATGCGTAGTCAATTGAATTTCTACTCTATTATAGACATTTGACCAGTTTGGATGATGGTTCATTTTTTCAGCTGCAAAGGCAATTTCTGTCATAAAAGCAAAGGCTTCTGTAAAGTTTTTAAAACGAAAAGAAGCGCATAGCGCATTGTTTTGTTCAGTCCAATTCATTGTGTATGGTATTTCTGACAAATGTAGCCAATGTTTTTTAAAGAAAAAGAAAATATCATAGAATTAATACCAATAAGATTTGTGCCTTTGTGAAAAGTCTGTAATTTTGCAGCGTAATAAATCAAATCACAGAAAACTACATTGTGGAATATACATATATAGAGCGAGATATTAGCTGGTTGGCGTTCAATGAGCGTGTATTGCAAGAGGCAAAAGACAGCAACTTACCTTTGATGGAACGCATCAAATTCTTGGCAATTTATTCTTCCAATTTGGAAGAATTTTTCAAAGTTCGGGTAGCGCATCATCAAAATATAGTGAAAGCTGGCAAAAAAACCAAACGCAAAATCAGCTATGACAGCAAAGCTGTTTTGCAAGAAATAAAGCGGATTGTCAAAAAACAATTAGAAGAATTTAGCCATATTTTTGAGGAACAAATTGTACCTGATTTGAAAAAAAATGGTATTAATCTCTTGCGTCGTACTGAACTCAACAAAGTACAAAAAGAGTTTGTCGAACAGTATTTTCAAGATTATCTTCTGCCCTATTGCCAACCTGTTTTGCTTATCAAAGACAAGATTCGTCCGTTTTTGGTGAGTGGTTCTATTTATTTGGCGATTCGTTTGATGGCAAAAGGCAAAGAAAATGCACATGAGGAATTTGCCCTGCTAAAAATTCCATCGGATTATGTCAATCGTTTTGTTGTTTTGCCGTCTTCAAAAGAAAATGAACACGATGTCATTATTTTAGATGACATTGTACGACAGTCGGCTTCGTGGCTTTTCCCTGGCTACGAAATCAAAGACGCTTATTCTATCAAATTGACCCGTGACGCAGAGTTGTACATTGACGACGAATTTTCTGGAAATCTTGTCACAAAAGTTAAGAATAGTTTGGACAAACGAAATGTTGGCCCACCTTCTCGTTTTATTTTCGACCGCTATATGCCCGAAAAATTGCTTGATTTCATGACCGATATGTTCAACTTGGACAAACGTGATTTATTGCCCGAAGGTCGTTATCACAACAATGCAGATTTTTTCAAATTCCCTGATTTTGGCAAAGATGAATTGAAAAATCCGCCAATGCCACCTGTACATTATGATATTTTAGAAAAATCTAAAAATATTTTTAGCTTAATCGAAAAACAAGACCACCTTTTATATTATCCTTATCAATCTTACAAATCGGTTGTCAAATTTTTTGAACAAGCCGCAAAAGATGAACAAGTTACACATATAAAAATTGTTCAATATCGGGTTGCAAAAAAATCGAAAATCATGGAAGCCCTTATTGACGCTGTACAAGCAGGCAAAAAAGTAACGGCTTTTATTGAAGTAAAAGCCCGTTTTGATGAAGAAGCGAACTTGAATTGGGGCGAAACCTTAGCCGCCGCAGGTGTAGAAGTTCACTATTCTATGCCAGGGATTAAAGTTCACTCAAAAATTGCTTTGGTAGAACGCCAAGAAGACGGCAAAATTAAGCAATATTGCTATCTTAGTTCTGGTAATTTTCATGAAGATACAGCAAAAATCTATTCAGATTTTGGGATTTTCACCAGTAATCCGAACATCACAAAGGAAGTAGCGCAAGTATTTGAAGCCTTGGAAACGAAAAAGATAGAAGGTCAGAAATTTGAGCATTTGTTGGTTGGAAAATTCAACCTCCGCCAGCGTTTTGTCGAAATGATTGATAGGGAAATTGCTTATGCCAAAGCGGGAAAAAATGCTGCCATTTTCTTAAAAATGAACAGCCTTGAAGACAAGTCGATGATTGACAAACTCTACGAAGCAAGCGAAGCTGGCGTTAATATTCAGATGATTATACGAGGTATTTGTTGTCTTTCGCCTGGTCAAAAACGCCAAAGTGAAAACATAAAAGCCATCAGCATTGTAGATCGTTACTTGGAACACGCCCGAGTTTTTATTTTCCAAAATGATGGAAATGAAGAAATCTACCTTTCTTCGGCTGATTTTATGACCAGAAACTTAACGAATCGCATCGAAGTGGCTTTTCCAATTTATGACGATTTGATAAAAGAAAAAATAAAAAAATTCTGTGAAATTCAGTGGCAAGACAATGTAAAAGCCCGAGAGTTGGACAGTGCAATGAGCAATAAAAAGGTAAAAAATACAAGCGAAAAATTAATAAGGTCACAATTTGAAACCTATTTAATGGTAAAAAAAGGTTAAAGTACTTTTTTATAAATAGATTTTATTTTATCTTTGTAGGCTTCTTTATTTAAGAACCAAAATATTTTATCATTAAAAAAATAAAAAACTTCAATTCATTATGAAAATCGCTGTATTATGCGCTACTATATTGGTAGCTTACTCACCTTTGTCTGCTCAAAAAGTAGATTTAGACAAGTATTACTTTAATTGTGCTGGAATGTACAACCTGCCTAATGACCCACTTCCAGAAGATTTTAAAACGTTTAATGTTAATCCCAAAATCGCCCGTACGGTAAGACTCACCGCAGATGATGCTGCGGATAGAATCGAAATCAACGGCTGGCGTCGTATGGCTTTTAACGAAAAAGCGCATATCACCATAGATGTCAATTTTGAAAATCTTATCATTAGTAAAACAGAAATAACGGAAAGGAAAGAAGATCAAAAAGACAAGGCTGGTAAAATTATTGGTACAAAAGTTTTTTACAGAGCTATCATGCAATACAATATGACAACAAGCCATTCTGTTAAAGATTATACAGGTAAAGTCTATAAGACCAATACTTTTAATAATCCAAACGGCTCACATACTTCTGATGAGTACAGTTCTTACGCTGCCGCATCAAGCTATATTTCTATCAACAAAGAATCGTTAAAAGATAAATTCACGAATGAATTGATCAATAAATTCTCAAATAACCTTAGTTATGATTTAACCAATAAATGGGGTATTCGCCCTGTAAAAGGCGTTAATGACCATCTTTGGTTGATGGATAGCAAAAAGCATACGGAACAAGATTCTATGCAAATGATGGCAAAATTAATGAAAGAAAAATTTGCTGAATATAGAGAAGGTACATTGGTCAGCGAATTTCAAGAAATGATAGCTCCTTTTATTGGCTATCTTGAACGTTTGCCTGCTCGTTACAAAGGAGATGAAAAGAATGACAAAAAATTGCGTTATTCTGCTTATTATAACTTAGCAAAACTGTATTGGTACATGGATAATCCAGACAAATCAGATAAATACGCTGATTTATTGATAAAAAACGACTATGACCCTGGAGATGGCGAAGATTTAAAGAAAAATAATACGATATTGAGGAATGTTTTCCAAAAAGCAAAAATCAATAAACGTCATTTACTATTTGACACTTCAACTTTTGTAGAACCAAAATAAGGAATACAAATACTTGCAAAATAGTATTTTCTATAAAAATAACAGTAGGATGTGCTTTTGCACATCCTATTTTTTTGACATTTTCACCATTTTATTAAAATCAATTTTTTTATGAAAACCAACTTTAACTCAAAGGTAAGCATTTTGCTTACCATCTTATCGTTTTCAGCGATGACTATTTTTGCGCAATTTGCATCAAAAAGTGTTTTTGCAAGACCAGAAATTCTTTTAGAAAAAAATAAAGACAACAGGGCGCAACGTGTTTCTTTTGTTTTGAACTACGGATTTCACCCTATCTCTGTAAAGGCATCTACCGTCGAACTGAAATATACAGACGAATCGCCAGCACCAGATGTTTTACAACAAAAACGTGATTTGTCAGCGAGCAACGGAGGCTTGGTATTTTCGGCTGGTATTGAATGGCAAAGCAAAAGAAACTTAATGCACCGAATTTGTTTCGGTGGTGGCAAAAACGGTAGTTCTAACACAAGAGCAAACTTCTTTGACTTCGGAATGGGTTACGCATTCGGCAGTGAGCGTTTCCAATTCTATCCAATGATTGATTTTATCGCATCTAATGCGACTATCAAGTTCGGCGATTTTGAAAACAAAACAGGTTATGCCGAAATCAATAATGTTAGTTTTACCAATGACAAAATTTCAACAGATTTAGAAATGTCTTTTGCTGGTTTCAGACCATCATTAGGATTCCACTTTGCGATTACCCCAAATATTGGTATTCAAGCAACTGTTGGTTACTTGATGTCAAATCCAAATGGCACAACTACGGTTAATTTTTTCAGCACCGAATCCTAATACAAGCGAAGACAACTCTGATACAACTTTGTCTGCTTCTGAAAAAATCTCTGAATCCAATGTAGAATTTTTGCTGAACAACAAAAGAGTAACCACTCGTCCTGATATTTTTGGAGGTAGAGGTCTTTCTTGGAATATCGGTATTACTTTGGGTAAAAACCGTATGTTTGACGGAAAATAATCAGTTCGTTTTATCAAAAAAAGCATCATAAATCAAAATGATTTACGATGCTTTTTTGTATTACTTTGGTTATCAACTGATTATAATTAAAAAAAATAGTAACTGTTTAGCGTTGATAAAAATCGAAGATTTTTTATTTTTACCACGGAGAAACAGAGGTCACGGAGGCAAAGAAATTAGCCTTCGGCTAATTTTTTTGTCAAACTCTGTGTTCTCCGTTTCTCCGTGGTAAAAAACTGCAAAAATGGTAAATAGTTACAAAAAATAACAGTAATCATTGGAAAATCAATTACTTAGGCAACAATGCAACACCCGAAGCCATGAACTTATATTCACGTTTTGGTTGCGTAATTTTTGCGATTTCGTCAGCTGATTTGCCAGCGTCTTCTGCATAGTGGCGAAGTTCATCAACAGAAGTTTCTTCCACATACGCCTTTCCTGAAAAAACAACTTCTTTTCCAGAACAATCTTTTGGCATAAAAAAAGCATAATCTTTAAATTTGACGAACAAAAGAGGCTTTCCAGCTTCGCTTGGTTCAATCGTCATCCAACAGCCTTTTGCTTGACAAACACTTTTCACCTTACCTTTAACTTTTGTTTCAATGGCTTGTGACGTTGGTGTCATCGCTTCCATTTTTGTCAATAGTTTATCGTAAGAAAGTGCTTTTTTAGTTTTTATTTTTTCGCCAAAAAATTGATTTTGAGCTGTTACACCTGCTATTGCTATGACAAAAGCAACCATCAAAATTGTGATTTTTTTTAACATTGTTATTCTTTAATTTTTAATTTTTAAATATGTCTTTCTGCGTGGTAAGAAGAACGCACAAGCGGTCCACTTTCCACGAAATTAAATCCTTTTCCAAGCCCAACTTCTTTGTACTCAGCAAACAAATCAGGGTGAACAAATTCGGCTACTGCCAAGTGCATTTTTGTAGGTTGAAGATACTGTCCGATGGTCAAAACATCGCAACCACTTTCCAATAAGTCATCCATAATGGCAAAAACTTCTTCTTTATTTTCGCCCAAACCAACCATAATACCTGTTTTTGTTCTTTTACCAAAATCCTTTATACGACGGATTTGTTCCAAACTTCGCTCATATTTTGCTTGTGGACGAACCTTTCTGTATAACGATTTGACAGTTTCCATATTGTGTGACACTACTTCTTGACCGCCACTAATCATTCTTTCGAGTGCCTCCCAATTGGCTTTAGTGTCAGGAATCAACGTTTCGATGGTTGTTTTTGGGCTTTCTTCCTTGACCAAACGCACGGTTTGATACCAGATTTCTGCACCACGGTCTTTGAGTTCATCACGATTAACGGACGTAATCACGGCGTGTTTAACTTCCATCAAACGAATAGCTTCCGCAACTCTACGAGGTTCATCTTGGTCATATTCATTCGGACGACCTGTTTTCACAGCGCAAAACGAGCAAGAACGAGTACAAACATCGCCCAAAATCATAAAAGTTGCTGTTCCTTCGCCCCAACATTCGCCCATATTTGGGCAGTTTCCGCTTTGACAAATTGTGTGCAACTTATATTCGTCCACCAAGCTCCGCACTCGTTTATAATTCTCGCCAATCGGCAATTTTACACGCAACCAATCGGGTCGGTTGCGACGAGCTGTTTCTTGAACAACTTCTTTTATCTCTCCAACGATAGGTAATTCTATCATATTTTTATTCTTTTTATTTAATTGATAACACCTTTTAAGCCCATATTGTTCGCTTTATGATAAGCATAATAAGCCGCACCGATGATGCCAGCACTGTTTAGTGATTTTGCAGTAACGACATTGATGGAAGGTTTTAAAAAATCCTTATAAGAAGCAAACTCCTTGCTACCACCACCACCTAAAATAATGCTATTTGGTGAAAAAAGTCTATCCAAATGCTTGATATAACGGTTCAAACGCTTGCCATACTCTTCCCAAGTCATACCCGTTTTTTTACGGATACCATCAGCACAATATTTTTCAGCGACCATATCGTCGTCCATTTTCAAATGCCCTAATTCTGTATTGGGAATCAAAACACCATCTAAAAACATCGCACTTCCAATGCCTGTTCCAAGTGTTAGCATAATTGTCAAACCTTTTTGTCCATCTGCCGCACCAAAATAAAGCTCTGCAATACCAGCGGCATCAGCATCATTAATAGCATGAATTTTACAGCCACAAGCATTGCTCAGGTGCGTTTCGACATTCATACCAATCCATTCTTTTTCGATATTGGCAGCTGTTTTAAGCACGCCATTAAGGACAACCGAAGGGAAACCAACACCAATATCTCCTTTCCAGTCAAAATGTTTGACCACTTCACAAAAAACCTCCGTTACTGCTTTTGGTGTAGCTGGTTTTGGTGTTTTGATACGGTGACGCTCACCAATCATTTCTCCGCTGCGTACATCAATCAAGCCACCTTTAAGCCCAGTAGCTCCTACGTCTATACCTAATATTAATTCTTGTTGCATAAATCAAAAAATGCGTTTAAAATTTTTGCAAAGATAATCAAATAAGTAGTCAAATGTCAAATACTTAACCATTTTTAATTTTTACAAAAAAATAAATGACTCCTAATATAAAAATCCAACAACCATCGCACTGGTATCAAAATTACCTTTTGGAAGGCTGGTATTGATGTATTTTGCTATGTATAGATTTCGCAAGACTTTTCCCACTTCGGTATCAGAAAGGGCAATGACGATAGATGCTGATGTTTGCTCAATGATGTGTTGCATTGGGGCTGATTTTATAAATTTAGTACATTTTTAATGCTTTCGCAAGTCTATCAAAAAGACCGTCATTTTTTATCGCAACTTATTGTAAATGAGCGAGTTGGTTTATTCTTTTCCAAATTTTCGGAAGGCTTGGGTGGTTTGGTAAATACCGAAGTTGATTATTTTAAAATGGTTTGATTTCTTCAAATGCTTTCTTACAAAATTCCGCAATAACAATATTATGGTCATCTTTTTTTGAAAATAAATTTTTCAAAAGGATATATTTTTGAATTTTATTATCTTCTTCATTTACTTTATTCCAACCTTTAATTTCATTTTCGTACCCATTTTCTTCATTAAGAGTTTTTATTTTTTCTCCAACCTTATCTTTTAAATCGTTATTTTGATAAATAAAATAAAAAGTTGCATTATCTTCCCCTTCGTTTCCTATCCAAAATCCTATCTTAAATTCTTTGTTATCATTTTTACCAATACTTTCAATTGCCCAAGGATGTATTTTTATACTTCCGAATTTTATTATTTCCATTTGAGTTTTCACATATTCAAGTATTCCAATCATTTTTGAATAAGTAGAATTAAAAAAATCTTGAAATATTGCTATATCTCTTGTATTGAATGAGTTTGTATTATTCATACCTAATTCTGTTAAATATAGTTTGAATTGCGATGAAATTGAATTTTTGTCTTGAAACTCCCTTTTTGATAAAGTGTGTTGAAAAACCTCGTTCCAAGTAATTTGCTTAAAATATTTTTTTGAAGGGTCAAATTTGCTACTAATATCTTCAAAATATTTAGTCAGATATATCAGATAAATATTTTTAGCCTCGTCCTTAGATTTACAAATAAGCACTTTTTCATAGTTGATTAATTGATTTGTATCATTATTGACTTCATCTTTTCTATTGCCTAAATGACTGTCAATTTTATTTTCAATAAAAAATAATGCTATAAGTTTATTATCATCAAAAAACTCAATTTCTATATCAGGTTGTATAAATTTACTTGTTTCATTAGGAATTGGGTATTTATTTTGGCTAGAAACCTTAATAACGTATTTTTTCTCAAAATCTAAATCAAATTTTTTATTATCTTTTAATAATATTTGAAAAAATGCAAACTGAAAATCCTCATCGTTTTGCAGCACATAAGCAAACAACTCGGTCAAAAAGTTTTCTGAGGCATCTTTACCTTCTTTTTGACGATATTTATATAAATTTGAAAATAGTGATTTTTTCATTACATATTCCTTTACATATTCCTCCTATACTGCCCAAGCAAACAAATTGTACCAACCAAGTACAACTTGGTTGGTACTTATTCTTTCACATAAGAAAACGTCCATTCCTCCCAATTTGTTACAAAACCTGCTTTGACAGGATTTTGCAAGGTATATAAAACGATATTATCAAATTCTTTGGCATTACGCACGATGTGGTCGTAACTTTCATCTTCCCAAAATTGCCCTTCACGCTGTAAAAATTTATTGGCTTGCCTAGCGGTATGCCTTTTCATTCGTTGTAAAAGTTTGTATAAAACAGGTGCATCGTCATTCAATTTCAGTACCCAATGTAAATGATTGGGCATGATACAATAAGCGTAATTGATAAGGCTTTTATCTTCTTTTTCAAAAAAATCAATAGAATTTGCTATAATCTGAGCAATTTCGGGTTGTTTTAACCAATATGGCTCATTACATTTATCCAATTCTTTGTCAAAAATACCAAAATATTGTTTTTCTAAATGGTATAATTTCTCTTTTAGCATCAAAGGCTCATTTTCAAATTGTTGTTTTAATGCTTGTGCATCTTCATCTTTTTGTACTTTGTATTGAGCGATAATATGCTTGGGAATAGAACCTGCCAAGCGCATCGTTACGAAAAACGTTGCAGAAGCAGGGCTGCCAATGTGGTAGTTTTTTACCATGATAAAAAGCGGAGTTGTTTTTGACTTCAGACATATTTTTTTGCTAAAAGTTTCCCAAAAATGTACTTTATTGTATCAATGTACTTGCCAAACTCCGTTTGGCAACAGATTTATATTTAACGCCCAAACAGAGTTTGGTCGGTACAATATCGCTGCAAATTACAGATATTTTCGTTTTTGGGCAATAAAAAGCCTTAAAACATTGCGCTTATCAGTAGAGCTACTTCTATTTTTAGACAAGGGTTATTTCAATTGAAAGCAACTATCTCTAATGTGTTTCAAATGAGAAAGTTTTTAGCTACTTTGTCACCTAAAAAAATACTATTTTTAAATCTGTACAGTAATATTTATTTTACTCTATTACAAAAAAATTCTCCGACTTCGGATTGGTATTTTTATAAGATTTTTTCAATTTATTTTGTTCCAATTGAATGATGTTGATTTCATCTTCAAAAAGGTCGTACAATAAAGTGCTTTTTACTTTCAAATTTTTTGGAGAAGGCGTAGCTTCTGTTTCGAGGTAAATCCATAGTGCATCGGCTTCTCTTTCCGCACCTAAAATATTGTATGTCAGTGTTTTATCATCTGTTCCAATCCAAACATTTTTATCTAAATAAAGTTTGAACAAACGTTTTGCGTTGTCGTCATTACATTCTTTGTAAAAATCAACGGTTGCTTGATGGTTTTTTTTCAAAATATTTTCAAAATCATTGATAAACATTTTGCAACTTACTTGGTAAGTTTGCGCTGCATTGTCGTATTTGAATTGCAGCAAAGTCACATGAAAAGGATGCACTTCTTTGAATGAGAAAGCACTGAAAACAACAAAAATTAATATTAATATTTTTTTCATAAAAAATGACACTTTGAAATTTGTAGAACGACTGTTCAAGTTCGTCGTTGCGGTGGCAAATTTATAAGAAAAAGCTCGAAAAAATAAATTTTTTAGTTTTTTTAAGAAAACGTTTATTTTTCTAAAAAAAAGATTTTTTCTTAATATTTTTCACTTACCTTTGTGTTTGAATTAGTTATTGTATTTTTTACACTAATTATTTTTTTTGCAACTTTTGTGAAGAAAACACGTATAAATTACAAATTTTGAATAAAACACAACGAATATAGAATGAAAAGAGGTAATTTTCAAAAAACAAAAATTGTAGCAACGGTTGGTCCCGCTTGTAATACTTACGAAGGACTTAAATCGCTTGTTGAAGCGGGCGTAGATGTTTTCCGCTTGAACTTTTCTCATGGAACACATGAAGGACACAAGTCTGTGATTGATAGTATCGTGAAAATCAATGCAGATTTTGGTACACACATCAGTATTTTGGCGGATTTACAAGGGCCAAAATTGCGTGTTGGAAAATTTCCAAAAGTAATGAACGAGGCTGGCGAAATGGTTCATGGTAAAATCTCAATTGCGCTAGGTGACATTTTGACGTTCACAAATGACATTGCTTTCAAAGAAAATTGCTCGAAAGACAATGTTTATATGAGTTACGAACTTTTTGCAAAAGACGTTGAAGTTGGCGAAAAAGTCTTGGTGGACGATGGTAAAGTTGTTTTAGAGGTAGTAGAAACGAATAAAAATGACGTTGCAAAACTGAAAGTTGTTCACGGTCATTTTCTTTCTTCTAATAAAGGTGTTAATTTACCTGATACGAAAGTGTCGCTTCCTGCTTTGACAGAAAAAGACATTGAAGATTTAGACTTTATTTTGACACAACCTGTCAATTGGATTGCGTTATCATTTGTGCGTACACCAAAAGATTTAGAAGATTTGTCGGTTCGTATCAAGGCAAAAAATCACGATGCAAAAATCATCGCTAAGATTGAAAAACCTGAGGCAATTACCAATATTAAAAAAATCATCAAGGCTTCTAATGGAATTATGGTTGCTCGTGGCGATTTGGGTGTAGAAATTCCTATCGAAAAAGTACCTGGTCTTCAAAAAGAAATCATCAAATTGTGTATTCAGCGCGCTCGTCCTGTGATTGTCGCAACACAAATGTTGGACAGTATGACAGATGCGCCAAGTCCGACCCGTGCAGAAGTAACAGACGTTGCCAATGCTGTTTTAGATGGTACTGATGCGGTGATGCTGAGTGGAGAAACTGCTGCTGGCGCACATCCTGCCTTGGTGGTCGAAACCATGCGCAACATCATTAGAGAAGTAGAAACGGGTTCAATCTACCGTGAATCTATCGCTGCAAAACGTCCAGTTCCTGGAAAAAAATCAACTACTTTCATTTCAGATGTTGTTTGTTTTAATGCGGCAAGAGTTGCGGAAGAATTAGAAGCAAAAGGTATTGTAGGTATGACGACTTCTGGTTATACAGCATTTAAGGTATCGAGTTATCGTCCAAATACGAATATTTTGATTTTTTCAGACAAAAAAGATATGTTGAATACGTTGAATTTGGTTTGGGGCGTAAGAGGTTTTTTCTATGACCGTTTTACAAGCACTGACGAAACCATAAAAGATGTAAATTCCATTTTGGAGAAAGAAAAAATTGTAAAAAGAGGTGATATTTTGGTAAATACAGGCTCTATGCCAATAGAAAAACGCTACCGTACCAATATGATGCGTGTAACGTTGGTGGACTAAAAATAATGTTAGACTGTTGAATTGTTAGATTGTTGAATTGTTACTATACGTATAGCAACTCAACAATTTAACTATTTTCTTAACTATTTACCACTTTTGCAATTTTTCACCACGGAGAAACGGAGAACACAGAGTGTGACAAAAAAATTAGCCGAAGGCTAATTTTTTTGCCTCCGTGACCTCCGTTTCTCCGTGGTAAAAATAAAAAATCTTCGATTTTTTTTAGACGCTAAACAGTTACCTATTTTCTTAAAAACTCCATCCATTGCTTTATTTTTTCCTCATTTGGATTGCTCGATGGCTCATAAAAAGTAGTTCCTTCAAGATTTTTTGGTAAAAAAGGAATGTTCACAAAGTTATTTTCAAAATCGTGGGCATACTGGTATTCTTTACCGTAATCAAGGTTTTTCATTAATTTTGTAGGCGCATTGCGAAGGTGAAGCGGTACGGATTGAACACCATTTTTGCGAACTTCCGCCAATGCTTTTTCAATCGCTACATAAGCCGAATTGCTTTTGGCACTCGTCGCCAAATAAATCACACATTGCGAAAGTATAATCCGAGATTCGGGCATTCCTACATTCTGAACGGCTTGCATACAAGTTTGTGCCATCAAAATTGCGTTCGGATTCGCCAAACCAATGTCTTCTGCCGCCAAAATCACCAAACGTCGAGCGATGAATTTGAGGTCTTCACCACCTTCCAACATACAAGCCAAATAATACAATGCGGCATCAGGATGGCTGCCACGAATGGATTTTATAAAAGCCGAAATAATGTCATAATGCTGCTCTCCACCTTTGTCATAATTGGCAGTATTTTGTTGTATTGCATTGATTACCAATTCATTAGTAATTGTCACATCACCATCTCCTGCTGCAGCCAATTCTAAAATATTGTACAATTTTCTGCCATCGCCAGCACTAAATCGAAGAATCGCATCGTATTCTTGCACTTCAATTTTCTTCTTTGCTAAAAAAACATCGTTGCGAATAGCATGGTCAATCATGCCTTTGAGTTGATCTTCGTCTAAGGTTTTTAATACATAAACCTGACAACGAGAAAGCAATGCCGAAATCACCTCAAAAGATGGATTTTCGGTGGTTGCGCCAATGAGCGTAAAAACACCTTTTTCGACAGCACCCAAAAGTGCATCTTGTTGTGCTTTATTGAAACGATGAATTTCGTCTATGAACAAAATCGGATTGGCACGAGAAAAGAAACGGTCTTTTTCAGCTTTTTCGATGGTTTCTCGAACATCTTTTACACCAGCGGCAATGGCACTAAGTTGATAAAATGGGCGGTCTAAAGCAGTTGCCAATAACAAAGCAAGTGTGGTTTTACCAACACCAGGAGGACCCCAAAGAATCATCGAAGGCACAAATTTTTGCGCAATGGCTTGTGTTAAAGCTCCTTTTTCTCCTAATAAATGCACCTGACCAACATAGTCATCAATGCTTTTTGGCCGCATTCGTTCCGCTAATGGTTGCATATCTTAATGTTTCTGTTCGTTTGTAGTAGAATTACATTTATACGCATTTTATACTCGATGTTCCAGTTTTCTAAAAACAGAACATTTTTAAAAAATTTAAAAAATAATATTTTAATTTATAATAAAATATCAATTTTTTATTTT
>JAYWHK010000328.1:0-16859 GCA_043777755.1 Saprospiraceae bacterium | reverse complement strand
TTGATATTTTATTTTTATAAAAATTATAAAAATGTTATAAAATTTTAGTGTCTAAAAAATTTATACCTAAAATTTCAAAAACTGGAACATCGAGTATTTACCACTTTGCAATTTTTCACCACGGAGAAGCGGAGAACACAGAGTTTGACAAAAAAAATTAGCCTTCGGCTAATTTTTTGCCTCCGTGACCTCCGTTTCTCCGTGGTAAAAATAAAAAATCTTCGATTTTTTTCGATGCTAAACATTACAAAAATTAATCCAAATCTGGCTCAACAAAAGACCATTTTACCTCAGGGCAAGCAGTTCTTAATTGTTGTTCAAAATCATCTATCAATCGGCTTACATCATTTGCTGTGAGTTTTGGCTCGCACTGGATTTTTATACAAGCAACCACTTCTCCTGGCCCTTGCTGAATGGTGATGCAACTGATTAATCGCTTGATATTGGGGTGATTTGTAGCAATTTTATTAGCGGTTTCATTGATAAATGGATCTGCACTTTCTCCAATCAGGAGCGATTTTACCTCGACAGCCAAGAAAATAGCCACCAAAATCAATACAACACCAACTGCCATTGAACCCATCGCATCATAGCGACCATCGCCTGTATAATAAGCAACGACCATCGCTACCAAAGCCAAAATTAAGCCCAAAACAGCTGCTGAATTTTCACCAAAAACAACCACCAAATCACTGTCTTTTGTAAAACGCAAATATTCAAAAAAGCCTTTTGCTCCTCTACGTTTGTTCAATTCTACAACATTTGAATAGGTTGCATAAAGCTCTAAAATAATCGAAAAAGACAAAACGCCAACGCCCCAAGCGATGTTTTGTACGGATTCTGGGTGCATATATTTATGTACACCTTCATAAATGGAAAACATTCCACCAACAGAAAACAACAACATCGCCACCATAAACGACCAAAAATAGACCGAGCGACCATAGCCCAAAGGATGTTTCTCGTCGGGTGCTTTTTGTCCTTGATTAACGCCCATCAAAAGTAGCCCTTGATTGGCACAATCCGCAAAAGAGTGGATTGTTTCAGCCAACATTGCGCCTGATTTTGTCATAAATGCAGCAACACCTTTGCTGCACGCTATCAATAAATTAACCACCAAACTTTGCTTAATATGTGCTGTTGGATTGTGATTGTTTGAACTCATAATACGAAATTTTTATCTTTATTTTATGTTTAGAATTGCAAAAATAGTTTTTTTCAAAAAGATTAAAGGTATTTTTGATTTTTTTTATAAAAAAATAAGAAAACATTAAAAGTTGTTTTGAATTTTTTTCAAAAAATTTGCGTTGTATTATTAATTAGCCAAACCAAAACACCAAGAAATTATAAATAAAAAATGTAATTTTGTGACTTTAAAAAAATAAAATATACGCAATTACGTTTTAACTTTTATTCAGATAAACATCATTCAGATAAACAATATGAAAAAATTCCTAAAAATCGCAGGCATAACATTGTCTGTTTTACTGGCTACTGCCATTGCTTTGCCTTTTGTTTTTAAAGGTAAAATTGTAGAAAAGCTCAAAACAGGCATCAATGAAAACATCAATGCAAAAGTTGATTTTAGCGATGTGGACATTTCTTTTTTAAGAGGTTTTCCTAACATCAACCTCAGAATCAATGACTTATCAGTTGTCGGAACGCAGGAGTTCGATGGCGTTTCTTTGCTCAATTCTAAGTATTTTGACTTGAATGTTGATTTTTGGAGCATTATCAGTGGCAGCGAAACGGTCGCTATAAAATCCATTCACTTAGAAGAACCAAACATTAATATCTTGGTTTTGCCGAATGAAAAAGCAAATTATAGCATTACCAAACCTGAGGCAGAAACCGCTGCTGCAAAACCTGCCGCAGAACCCAGCAAATTCAAATTGGCTTTACAAAAATACAGTATTTCCAACGGTTCTATTACCTATGACGATAGAGCTTTGGTGTATTTTATGCAACTCAAAGGCTTAGATCATGTCGGAAAAGGAGAATTTACAAGCGATATTTTCAATTTAGTCACCAAAACAACTTCAAAAGAAACGACGGTAACTTATGGCAATGTAACTTATATTGATAAAGCAAATGCTGATGCGAATGTAACCGTTAATGCCGATATGAAAAATATGAAGTTCACTTTGAAAGACAATATGCTGAAAATCAATGAGTTTGTTGCGAATGCAGAAGGTTGGTTGCTTATGGGCGAAACAGATTACAAAATGGATTTGAAGTTCAATTCTCCTCAATCTGACTTCAAAAATCTTTTGTCGGTGTTGCCAAGTGCTTACAATCAAGAGTTTGCGAATGTAAAAGCAAGCGGAAAATTTGAGTTCAATGGTTTTTCAAAAGGAATGTACAACGATACGCAATATCCAGCTTTTGGTTTGCATTTGGCTGTTGATGGTGCTTCATTTAAATATCCGAGTTTGCCTTTGGGCGTGAACAATATCACGTCAAAAATGGACATAAAAAATCCTGAAGGAAAAGATTTTGACCGAATGACTGTTGATGTTCCAGCGTTTAATATGACCGTTGGGACTTATCCAATTGGTGGTTATTTTTTCTTAAAAACGCCTGTTTCTGACCCAGATATTGATACAAAAATTAATGGAACACTGAATTTAGCTGATTTGGCAAAAGCCTTTCCTGTTCAAAGTGTGAAGGATTTAAGCGGTATTTTTACAGCAAATATTTTGGCAAAAACGAAAATGTCATACATTGACAACAAGCAATATGAAAAGGTAAATATGGCTGGTGCATTGCGTGTTCAGAACATGAATACAACACCTGTTGGCAAGCCAAAAGTTCGTATTAATGATATGAATATGAATTTTACACCGAATTTTGTTGGTGTAGAAAATTTCAATGCCCAGTTAGGAAAATCTGACATCGTTGCCAACGGAAAAATTGACAATATTTTGGCTTATTTTTCTCCGAACCGTACCATGAAAGGAAACCTAACCATGCGTTCCAATTATTTTGATGCTGGCGAATGGGTAGCTCAATCAGTGAACAGTGAACAACAAGCAACGAACAGTGCCAATTCAAGTGCAACTAACGTTGGTAAACAGTCAAACACCGAACCCGTTTTTGACCGTTTTGATTTTGCCTTAGATGCTAAGATTAACAACCTTAAATACAATGAATACAATCTTTTGAATACCAGTGCTGTGGGTCATTTTACGCCACAAACCGTTATTTTTGATGATTTGGGAACAAAAATTGGTGAAAGTGACATAAAACTGAAAGGGAAACTTGAAAATGTTTTCCGCTATATTTTTGACAATGAAGTGCTTAGTGGTGTTGTGAATGTTGTGTCAAATAACATGAACATGAACCAATTTATGGCTCCAGAAACAGCAACTCCTGCAAGTAATTCTGGTGGAACAACAAGCCCAAGCCCAACGAATGTAGAACCTTTGAGAATCCCTAAAAATGTGAATTTGGTCATCAATGCCGATATGAAAAAAGTGATTTATACCAATATGAATCTTGATAATTTAATTGGACAAATCACTGTTAATCAAGGAATTGCAAAAATGGTCAATACCAATGCTGGTACTTTAGGCGGAAAAATTGGACTAACAGGAACGTATGATTCTACTGTTGAAAAACCAAAGTTTGACATGGCGTACAACATTCAAAATTTTGATTTTCAACAGGCATTCAATACTTTCAATACCTTTGCGATTGTTGCACCGTTAGGAAAATATATGCAAGGTCGTTTCAACTCGACAATGACCATGAGTGGCGCACTCGGAAAAGACATGATGCCCGATATGAATACTTTGACAGCAGCTGGTTTTTTACATACCTTACAAGCCTTGCTTTCTGGCATAAAACCAATTACAGAATTATCCAACACCTTGAATATCAAAGACTTAGTGCCATTGCCAATCAAAGATTCTAAAAACTGGTTTGAGGTAAAAAATGGTGCATTGGTCATTAATCCTTTTGATTTTAAAGCAAAAGATTTGATGTTCAATATGGGTGGTTCGCATACTTTCGCCAATGAAATGAACTATGTTTTGAAAACGAAAGTTCCTCGTAAATTATTGGAAAAAAATGCAGCTTCTGCTGCTGCAAACGCAGGCTACAATATGATTTTGAAAGAGGCTTCAAAATATGGTGTGAATATCCAAAATGGAGAATTTGTCAATTGCCAATTTACATTTACAGGCTCAATGATAAACCCTAAAGTTGCTTTCAAATTGCTTGGTACAGATGGTCAGTCTGTTCAGCAAACTGTTGAAAATCAAGCAACTGCAATCGCTGACAAAGCAAAAGACAGTTTGAAGAATAGGGTAGAGCAAGAAATAAAAAAAGTAGAAGACAAAGCACGTGATGTAGCGAATAAAGCGAAAGATAGCTTAAATAATGTCGCACAACGAGAAGCTGAAAAAGCTATTGAAAAAGGAAAAGAAGCCGTTAAAGAGCAAGTCGGAAAAGTGAACAAAGAATTGGGTGACAAAGCTGGCGAAGTCCTTGGCGATAAGGCGGGTGAAAAAGCTAAAGACGCTATTAAAAAAGGCAAAGATGCGCTTGACGGCATTTTTAAAAAGAAGAATTAATTTTTAGTGAACAGAGAACAATCTTGCTGTTAATTGTTCGCTGTTTTGTTCTACACTCATTTGCATTAGGTTCTACCCTTTTGGTAAAAAATGGGTTTTAGAGAATCTACAGCACTTTGTCATCTTTTAGCGAAGCAAAAAGAACTCGGACTAAGTGTTTGCAAAAAGAGTATAATCTTAGAGAACCCTTTATCTGGTTCTTCAACCTGACGGTTGAAGATGACAAAGTGCTGAAGATTTGCTACATTCTCGTTTTTAAGGATAAAACCTTTTGCGTTACAGTATAACATTTTAACAATACAACATTTTAACAATCAAAAAATTAATCGTCATCGGAGGACCTACCGCAGTAGGGAAAACAGCTTTTGCTATTCAAATAGCAAAGCATTTTCAAACAGAAATTATTTCGGCGGATAGCCGTCAGTTTTATCGAGGTTTGGACATTGGAACAGCAAAAGCTACACCTGCTGAACAAGCCGAAGTCAAACACCATTTTATTGATTTTCAAGACATTACGCAAGATTATTCCATTGGTGATTTTGAACGTGATGCGCTTGTTTTATTGGATAAAATTTTTGAAAAAAATGACTTTGCCGTCATGGTTGGTGGTTCGGGAATGTATATTCGTGCGCTTTGCGAAGGCTTGGACTCATTCCCTGAGGTCAGTGAAGAAATTAGAGAAAATCTTGAAAAATGGCACCAAGAATTTGGTTTAGAATACCTACAAAATCTCTTAAAAGAACAAGACGAGGAAAGCTACAACAGCTTAGATATTCAAAATCCAAACCGTGTCAAGCGTGCATTAGGTGTTTGTTTGGCTGCTGAAAAACCTTTTTCTTTTTATAAAAATCAACCAAAACAAGCCCGTAATTTTAGCCCAATTTATATTGCATTGGATTTGCCAAGAGAAGTACTGTATGACAGAATCAATCGCCGTGTAGATGCTATGATTAGCGAAGGTTTGGAAAATGAAGCACGCTTATTTTTTCCTTTTAAAGAAAAAAATGCCTTACAAACAGTTGGTTATCAAGAGCTTTTTGAATTTTTTGAAGAAAAAATAAGTTTTCACAAAGCCATTGAACTCATCAAGAAACATAGTCGAAATTACGCTAAAAGACAATTGACATGGTTTAGAAATCAGTCTAATTTTACATTTTTTTCACCATTAAATGTAGAGGATATTATCGCATATATAAATCCTTCAAAATAAAATTCAATTTTTTTCTAATATTTTAATGAATTTTCAAGATTTTATTCCATTTTTCATCAAAAATATAAAATTTAGCATTGTTTTTGATGAAATATAAAATAAATATTGACTTTTTGAAATATTGAATATACCTTTGCATTTCATTTTCCTGCCCAACCAAATATCAATATAACAACCATTATTGATACTTGAATTTCACAAAAATTATTACTAACAAGCGTTAGTGCTTTTTTGAACTTTTGAATCAACACTCAAAAGAAGGGCTTTTTTATTATTATTTTTAATATTTGAACTTTTACATTTAGACTTTTTAAATGAATAAATACAGCAAAAATGTAACATCTGACCCATCTCAACCCGCTGCACAAGCCATGCTTCACGCCATTGGTTTGACGGTGGCAGATATGAAAAAAGCGCAAGTGGGCATTGTTAGCACAGGTTGGGACGGAAATCCATGTAATATGCACCTCAACGATTTGGCAACTGAAATCAAAAAATCGGTCAATGCAGCGGATTTGATAGGACTTCGTTTTCATACAATAGGTGTTAGCGACGGTATTAGCATGGGGACAAGCGGTATGCGCTACTCCCTTGTGAGCCGTGATATTATTGCGGATAGCATCGAAACGGTCGTTGGAGCGCAGTGGTATGATGGGGTCGTTGCCGTGGTTGGTTGTGATAAAAATATGCCAGGAGCAGCGATGGCTTTGGGTCGTTTGAATCGCCCAGGGATTATCGTTTATGGCGGAACAATCGCTTCGGGTTGTCACAATGATAAAAAATTAGACATTGTTTCGGCTTTTGAAGCACATGGACAGCACTTGGCTGGTACGATTTCAGCCGCTGATTTTCAAGCAGTTATCGAAAAAGCTTGTCCAGGAGCAGGTGCTTGTGGCGGAATGTACACCGCCAATACGATGGCTTCGGCTTTGGAGGCTTTGGGAATTTCTTTGCCTTACAATTCGTCAAATCCAGCTGTTTCTTTTGAAAAACAAGCAGAATGTGCTGCAATTGGTGCTGCAATTCGCAACCTTTTAGAAAAAGACATAAAGCCTCGTGACATTATGACTTTCGAGGCGTTTGAAAATGCAATGACCTTAATTATGGTGTTGGGCGGCTCAACAAATGCTGTAATGCACTTGATTGCTATGGCGAAATCTATGGACGTAGCACTTACAATTGATGACTTCCAACGCATCAGTGATAAAACGCCTTTTTTAGCCGATTTAAAACCTTCTGGAAAATATTTGATGGAGGACGTTCATCGCATCGGTGGTGTTCCTGCCGTAATGAAATTTTTATTAAAAAATGGCTATCTACATGGAGATTGTATGACAGTAACAGGAAAAACAATTGCTGAAAACTTGGCTGACGTTCCAGAATTACCTGACAATCAAGATGTTATACGACCATTTTCTCAGCCAATCAAAGAAAGTGGACACATTCAAATTTTATACGGAAATATTGCGCCACAAGGAGCTGTTGCAAAAATTACAGGCAAAGAAGGATTGGTTTTTAAAGGAAAAGCAAGGGTTTATGATGGAGAAGCCGCAGCCAATGCTGGTATCAATAACCATGAAATCGAAGCAGGAGATGTGGTTGTCATTCGTTATTGTGGCCCAAAAGGCGGGCCAGGAATGCCTGAAATGTTGAAACCAACGGCTGCCATTATGGGCTTAGGTTTAGGCGATAAAGTGGCATTGATTACAGATGGTCGTTTTTCTGGTGGAACACACGGCTTTGTAGTCGGACACATTACACCTGAAGCGCAAGACGGAGGAACAATTGCTTTGATTCAAAATGGAGATGCCATTACAATTGATGCTGATAAAAATATTTTAGAAGTACATCTATCTGAAAATGAATTGATTACAAGAAAAAATAATTGGCAAACACCGCCATTAAATGCAAAAAGTGGTGTTTTGTACAAATATGCAAAATGCGTGAGCAGCGCAAGTGAAGGTTGTGTAACAGATGCGTAACACGTAGGGGCAATCCTTTACGGTTGCCCTTGAAACGGTTGCAAAATACGATTGTAAATCGTAATTGCAAAACACAATTTCCGTCAAGACGGAAATTGTGTTTTGGGCAACCGCAAGGGATTGCCCCTACGATGCAAAATATTTTAATTTTATAAAATATAAAAAATGACTACCCAAAATAAAAATATAACCGCAAATCAAAAAAATACTTCCCTTGAAAGGAATTTAGGGACTACTATTTCTGGCGCACAAGCCATCTGTCTTTCGCTTATTGCAGAAGGCGCAGATACTGTTTGGGGTTATCCAGGTGGTGCTATTATGCCATTTTACGATGCTTTGTATGATTTTCAAGACCAAATTAGACATCTTTTGCCTCGACATGAGCAAGGAGGTGTTCATGCGGCAGAAGGATATGCTCGAGTGTTACGCAAAACAGGCGTAGCGATTGCTACTTCTGGTCCAGGCGCAACCAACTTGATTACAGGTTTGGCAGACGCTTATTTGGACAGTACGCCTTTGGTTTGTATTACGGGGCAAGTTAGAGGAAACCTTTTGGGAACAGATGGTTTTCAAGAAACAGACATTGTAGGCTGTACGATTCCAGTGACAAAATGGTCATATCAAGTTTTGAATGCCGCAGAGATTCCAGCGGTCATGGCAAAAGCATTTTACATTGCAAATAGTGGTCGCCCTGGTCCCGTTTTGATAGATATAACAAGAACGGCTCAGGTAGAAAAGTTTGAGTACCACGGTTATGAAAAATGCACCAATATTCGCAGCTATTTGCCTGTTAGAAAACCACAAAGTGCTGATTTACAAGCAGCTGCAAAATTAATCAACGAAGCAAATCGCCCTTATATTCTGGCGGGACATGGCGTTCAAATCGCTCACGCTGGCGATGTTTTTAAGGCATTTGTAGAAAAAACAGGGATTCCAGTTGGTGTAACTTGTCATGGTTTGGGTAATTTGCAGCACGAACATCCGTTGAATATGGGAATGTTGGGTATGCACGGAGGTTATGCGCCAAACATTATGACTGCCAAATGCGATGTTTGTATTGCTATCGGTATGCGTTTTGACGACCGTGTGACGGGCGACGTTTCTCGTTTTTTACCCAATGCAAAAATTATTCACATCGAAATTGACCCTGCGGAAGTAAATAAGAATATAAAAGCAGAAGTAGGGATTATTTCTGATGCAAAAATGGCGTTAGAAGCCTTGTTGCCTTTAGTTGAAGAAAAAAAATATCCGCAATGGATAGCAGATTTTAATGCTTTGCGTGCTATTGAGGCTGAAAAAATAATTCAACACGCTATAAAATCTTCTCCTTCTGGAAAAATTTTGATGGGACAAGCCGTAAGGGAAGTAAGTCGTCAGACAGGCGGACGAGCGATTGTTGCTACTGATGTAGGGCAGCATCAAATGGCAGCGGCAAGATATTATGAATACAATGAGCCGAACCTTTGGGTGTCGTCAGGCGGTGCTGGTACGATGGGCTACGGTTTGCCTGCGGCAATTGGCGCAAAAGTTGCCAATCCTGAGAAACAAGTCGTTGCTTTTATTGGAGACGGTGGTTTCCAAATGACAATTCAAGAACTGGGAATGGCAGCTCAATGGAATATTGCTACTAAAATCGTAATTTTAGACAATGAGTTTTTGGGAATGGTGCGACAATGGCAACAATTGTTTTTTGAAAAAAGATATTCTTCCGTAGAATTAAAAAATCCAGATTTTATCAAAATTGCAGAAGGTTTTGGCGTAACAGGTCGTAAAATTTCAAATCCTGATGATCTCGAAAGTGCTATTGCTGAAATGTTGGCTTTTGATGGCCCTTATTTGTTGCATATTATGGTCGAAAAAGAGGAAAATGTGTTTCCAATGGTGCCAGCTGGCGCAGCAGCAGATGAGGTGGTACTGGGATAAAAATGAAGGAAATTAATAATTAAAAAATTAAAAAATTCTGACACAGTACTGAATTGAAAAATGAAGGAAATTAATAATTAAAAAATTAAAAAAATTATACGCCACATTTTTTTATGAAAAAAGAAAACATTATTGTTGATAAAACTTTTGCCTTTGCAATTAGAGTTGTTCGATTAGCCCAGTATTTGAAAAAAGAGCATCAAGAGTTTGATATGTCGAAGCAAATATTGAGGAGTGGAACTTCAATTGGTGCAAATGTTGAAGAAGCAACTGGTGGTCAATCAAAAAGAGATTTTATTGCAAAAATGCACATTTCATACAAAGAAGCTCGGGAAACAAGATACTGGATTAGATTATTAGCAGCTACTGATTACTTAGACGTAAAACTTTCAGACTCACTACTTTCAGATATTGACGAAATAATTAGACTACTAAACGCTATTTTGCAATCAACAAAAGAAAATCTTGATAAAAAGTGAACCTAAATAAGGTAATTATTTTTATTGCTTTCATTTCATTTTTTTCATTATATTAATTCACTTAATTTTTTTCATTTTTCAATGAGGGAATTCACCATATCGGTTTTTACCGAAAACAAAACAGGATTATTGATGCGTGTGGTACAGGTTTTTACCAGAAGACACATCAATATCGAAAGTTTAACCACTTCTCAATCTTCGATGGAAGGCATTTTTCGCTTTACCGTCGTGGTCAATGTGACCGAAGAGCAGGTTAAAAAATTGGTTGCTCAATTGGACAAACAAATTGAAGTAATCAAGTCTTTTTACTATGCCAATGAGGACATCATTCATCAAGAAATGGCGTTGTATAAAGTGCCAATGGCGATTTATCAAGACCCTGGTACGATGATTAACCTCATGCGAAAACACCATGCAAGGATTTTGACCGTAGAAAAAGATTTTGTCGTTATCGAAAAAACGGGTTTGGAATCAGAAACTGAAGCCTTGCTCGATGAACTCAAAAAAATTGGCATCTATGAGTTTGTTCGTAGTGGTCGAGTTGCGGTTGCTAAACCAATGGAGCAACTGAACGAATACCTTAAGGAAATGAAAGAAATGAATAATTAAAAAAATTAAAATAATGCACTTACGATTAAATTATTTTCATTGCATTAATTCACTTAATTATTTTCATTTTTAGTTAATTATATCTTCAAGCGTAGATAATTATTTTAATTTTTTAATTATTTTAATTGTCTTAATTAAAAAAAATATGGCACAATTAAATTTTGGCGGCACACTCGAAAATGTCGTAACAAGAGAAGAATTTCCTCTTGAAAAAGCACGTGAAGTGCTAAAAAATGAAACAATTGCAGTGATTGGTTACGGTGTACAAGGACCAGGTCAGTCTATGAATTTACGTGACAATGGGTTCAATGTGATTATTGGACAGCGTTCTCCTTCTGCGTCTTATGACAAAGCGGTAGCAGACGGTTGGGTTCCAGGCGAAACATTGTTTAGCATTGAAGAAGCTTGTGAAAAAGCGACGATTATTCAATATTTGTTGTCTGATGCGGCACAAATTGCAGCTTGGGCAACGGTAAAACCTTACTTAACTGCTGGAAAAGCATTGTATTTTTCGCATGGTTTTGGAATTACGTACAAAGAACGCACGGGAATCATTCCACCAGCGGACGTTGATGTGATTTTGGTTGCACCAAAAGGTTCGGGAACGAGCTTGCGTCGTATGTTTTTGGCAGGTTGCGGTTTAAATTCGTCTTATGCGATTTTCCAAGATGCAACAGGTCGTGCATTTGAGCGTGCGGTAGCGTTGGGAATTGGCGTAGGTTCTGGTTATTTGTTTGAAACTGATTTTAGAAAAGAAGTATATTCGGATTTGACAGGCGAACGTGGTACGTTGATGGGTGCGATTCAAGGCATTTTTGAAGCACAATACAATGAGCTTCGTGGTCGTGGACACTCTCCAAGCGAGGCTTTCAACGAAACAGTGGAAGAATTGACCCAATCTTTGATGCCTTTGGTGGCTGAAAATGGTATGGATTGGATGTATGCGAACTGTTCTACAACAGCACAACGTGGTGCTTTGGATTGGAAAAATAAATTCCGTGACGCAACAGCTCCTGTTTTCAAGGCTTTATACGATGAAGTCGCAGCAGGTAACGAAGCGCAACGTTCAATTGATACCAATAGTCAAGACGATTACCGTGTGAAATTAGATGCGGAATTGGCTGAATTGCGTGAATCAGAAATGTGGCAAGCAGGTATTACGGTAAGGGGTTTAAGACCAGAGCGTAATTAAAAAAATAAAAAAAAGAAGAATGATTAATTTCATTCTTCTTTTTTTGTTTTTGGTAACTTTTTAATTATTTACAGACTCCCAATCATCAGAAGTGACGATACCATCGTTCAAAACAGTTTCCCAATTGTTGAATTTTGCTTTTACAAAATAAATGCCACTTGGAAGGGTCGTGTAAGAAAAATTGAAATGTTGTGCGCCAACTTCGACCTCTGTTTTGTAGAATTTGACCAATTGTCCATTCAAATCATAAAGGTAAAAATAAATTACGCCACTTTTTTCCAGCCAATTGCTAAAAATATTTACCTCTTCTTTGAGGTAATCCATCGAAATGCTAAATGATTGAATGTCTTTATTTTTTACATCAGAAATTGAAAAAACAGGAGCTTTACAAGAGTTTTCTGATGGTGAAATTTCAGAAATAACGTTACTGATACTCACTTGATTGCTTAAATTTACCGTTTCGCTTTTGATATTGGCAATTTCGACTTCTCCTTTTTGAGCTTTTCCAGCAATTTTAAAAGAAAATAATTTTTGATAGGTAGAAACCTGATACGCCTGTGGTGTCGAAAAAACAAAAAACTCAGCTTGTGACGTTACTTTCGCTGAAGCGTATCTTTTTGAACTCCATGTTGCATTTGATGCACTTTGAATATCATAGATGAACAAGTTTTGTGTAGGCAATTTGATACAAACTTGCATATTTTTTAAAAACTGCGCTTCTCTTTGGTCTTGATGTTCCAAATATACGTCATAAATCCCTGTACTTTCATCACATTTAAGAACGAGTAATTGTTTTGCAAATATGGAAAAATTGAAGCAAAGTATAAGTGTCAAAAAGAGGGACGTTCTTTTCATTGTATGTGTAGTGATTTAGCTTTTGTAAAATAGTATGCTTTTACATTTGCAAAATCTGTACCATATACTTGAGGTTTCGTAAGTCAATAAATCGCAAGTTTGTAAGTCTTTAATGCAGTGATTTAAAATCTATTGTCATTTTGTTATTGTCAAATTTTTATTTTTTCTTCTTTTCGTGTTTAAACATTGGCGCAGTTATTTGTTCGTACAAGCCAAAGAGGTATTCTATTCTTGCCAATTCATTCATAAACGCTTGCGGACGATAGCATAAATCTACGGCTTTGTCGAGTTGTTGATGCGCTTTAAAGAGATCGGGCGGCATACTCAACGGGTCGTATAAATCGGCTAGGCTACTATTCGTATATTTTACTCTTATATCTAAAACCAATTGTGCTGCGTCCTCTACTTTCTTTTTGTGCGCTTCACTCGTTTGTTGTGGAAATGGGTAATTGTTATAAACGATAGATGCTGAATACCTGTAATCGCTTTTGAGCCTTCCTGCTATATTTTTGACCCAAACCATGTGCATTAAAGATGTTAAGATTCCAAAAATAAAATTATTTGCGTTTGGTAAAATATAGAGTTGATTTGATGCAATAATTTCAGATTTTAAAAAAGCAATTGGAATATAATTTCTGTTTTCGGACGATACGGTTGGAAAAGCCAAATAATCTGATTCTGGCTGCCTAATTTCTGCAAAAATTGTTGGTGTATCAGCAAGTTTTTTAGTATTAGCTCTTTCGCTATTTGCCCTCCAATTTCTAACTGCTTCAACCCGTTCTTTTATTTTTGTAATTTTCTTCTTCGTGTCCGAAATCTCGTGCTTGCAAACTAAGTGCATTTTCGCACACGGATTTTCACGGATTTTTTAGGTAGGGAATCCGTGAAAATCCGTGAGTGATGCGAAGCATCATCAGTGTAAATCTGCGTGCAAAATTATGAAACATAAGCAACTTCATCAGCAGCACGAACTTCTGTACACTAAGATATTTTTTTACTCACACTCCAAAATTTGCGGTAGCCGAAAAGCATTACGAGTAGGCATTTTTTAATTTCAACCTGTTTATTTATGAAAAAAATAATTTTTGCTTCGCTATGCTCTTGTTTATTTCTTATTTTTTCTTGTAAAAAAGATGAATATATACCGCCTCCGCCTCCTGATACCTCTTGTAAAGCGGTAGTGCCGACTGATAGTTTGATAAAAGTTTATCCATCGAATAATTTTGTATCAATATCAATATTCGATTATAAACCTTATGCTATTAGCATTGTGGAAAAAAGTACACAAAAAGTAGTTGTGGAAGGAATTAAACCAGCTTTTAGTCCTAATATAGGGTACACTATGAAAGGGCTTAACGCTTCTTCAGATTACGAAGTGATCATTGCTGGGTATTGCGAAGACTCAAAAACAATAACCAAGGACGTAAAAAAACGTATTTTCCGAACCCTTGATGATTGCGCACTTCCTGCGCCAACTAATTTTAAAATCGTAGAACAAAAAGATAATTTACTTACACTGCAATGGGACAAAGTACCAAATGCAAATCGTTATTATCTCAACGTTATTGATGCAAAACTCCAAAAAAATATTGCTGGATCGCCTATCACAATTGTTGTGGATTCTACTAAAAGTAAAATAGATTACAATTTTTATTTGCCCTCTGGTGTTACTTTTGAGTTTCAACTTTTTGCTTCTTGTAAAAGTGGTGTACTTAGCAAAAATATTACATCTGTCACAACACAACCTTCGCCTCAACTCATTTTTGATGATGCGGTAACAAAGACAAAATTTCCATTCATCAAAGCAGGTTGCGACCTACGACCACTCAAATTTGAGAATCCAATTGCCAGCGGAAAATATTTAGATTCTTTATTTTTTAAAACAGCTACCCAAACTTGGAAACAAGTTGATTTTCGCTTCGAGCAAGTTGGTAATCCCAATAATTTCTACGAATTGAGTCTTTTAGCAACTCGTGAAAATGGTGTAACGAAAATTTATTACAATGATGGTGAATGTACGCTAAATAAAAAAGCCAATCGCAATTATGATATGTTCGAACTTCCAATTCCTAATTATGGAGGTACTGGCGTGAGAGTGGATAAAAATAAATATTATCCATCTATTCCGAATGGATATGTATTGTATATTGCTACGAATGAGTAATTTTTAATAACCTTAAAACAAATAACCTCTATTATGCAAAGTAAGGCGTTCTTTTTTGACCCCAAAAACGCCCAAAAACTATCTGGCACACTCTTTCTGACAAAAGAATGTCTTACTTTTGCATTTGATGATTTCGAGCAAAGTCATTTAGAATGGGTTTTGCAACTTGTTGATATTCAGAAAGTTATAATTTATAAAATCTATAACATTGCCAATGTTGGAATCCATATTTTTTCAAAAAATGACAAACAAGACATTTTTATTTTGGAAAATCCCGAGCTTTGGATTTTTCAATTAACAGATAACAACTAACAGTTTTTCAGTGAAAAATTAACAGTGAACAATGCCATCGTAGCTTACAATCTACGATGGCATTATTAATTATTCATTTTTAATTATTCATTAAATTGGTATTTTCACTGTTACTTTTGTACCTTCTATGCTGCCATTTTTACTTGTCATTTCTTGAATATTCACTTCGGCTTCCATTGTACTTTTTTTCAATAAAGCCAAACGCCTTGAACTGAGCGTCATGCCTACGGATTTGTGTTCGTTGTTGTGTTTGTTTTCTTTTTCTTTTTGCGCTTGAAAATAACCAACACCATTGTCTTTAATCGTAATTAAGAGATGTTTTTCTTCTAATAGATAAGACAAAATAATGATATTCAGTTGTTTACTCGATGTTCCAGTTTTTGAAATTTTAGGTATAATTTTTTTGGATACTAAAATTTTAGTAACTACACAGGTTGTATTTTGATGATTTGAGTTAGGCATGGAAGTACCTCCACACCTCTTTTACGAAGGGTATCAATAACAGAACGGATAACACAAAAGGCATTTTGTCCAGATTTGAATTGACCAGACACTTTTTGCTTGACTTTGACGTTTCGGATAGCTCTTTCAGAGCCATTATTGTCAGGCGGAATATCTAAATTATACAAGCAAGGTGTTAAATGCTTTCGCTGTTTAATCATTGAAGATTGAAAAGTGAGTGTACTGGGGTATTTCTCTTTATCAATATGGATAGCCAGTAATTTATTGATTTTCTTTTCAATAGCTTGCGCTTCAATATCGTATAAATTATAAGGAGTATTTAGGATAAGCTGCTCTTTTTTGATGCTAAAAATCTCAAGAAGAAGTTGCTTGAATTGTGTAGCGAATGGGTGCTTTTCAGCTTCTTCTAAAAAGGTAATATTTCTTTGTAAATGTGGTAAACAGATTTGATTTCCTTTTACTATTGCCTTTAATTGAGCCGCCCAACGGTCAGACACTAAAATAACATTGGCTAATTTGTCTTCCCAAACGGTCTTTACCGTTTGAGTGCCACGGTTATCCGATGCGACGATGAAGGTATTGAGTAGGTTTTGCCATACCCAAATCCACCATTTAGCACCATCGACTTTTGCGCCCGTTTCATCTGATCCAACTACTTGACTTTCAGCAATTTGCGACTTGATGATTTGATAAACCCCTTCACATTTTACCGCAGCTCTTTCTAATATATTAGCAATTGTTCCCTGTGAAAGTGGCAATGAAAAGGTTTGTTTAAATAAGTTTTGAAGCCGAGCAAAAGGTATATATTGATAAACAGAAAGATAGCAAATGTACGCTTCTACGCTCGATCCATATTGAATAGGGGCATTGATTCCAAGTGGAAAAGCGGAGATTTGCTCCCGATGACAATTAGGACAATGGCAACTATATTGGCGATATTCTTCATAAATGGGTACAATAGGTGGTATTTCTATCACTTGTCGCTTACAGCGGAGTATAAATTCACTGTTTTCTAAACTTGAACGACAAGCCGTACAATAGTTGTCTTTTAAATCAATGACTTTATCTGGTGTCTCCGTCATTTTTAAGGTCGT
>JAYWHK010000327.1:0-5971 GCA_043777755.1 Saprospiraceae bacterium | reverse complement strand
GAACCATTCGCTGTACCCGTAGCATTTAAAACAGTGTTTAATGTCGTACAATTTAGCGTAACATCAGCACCAGCATTGACTGTTGGAATAGTATTATCAACCGTTACAATTTTAGAATCTGTTGCAGTACAACCATTTGTAGAAGTGATAGTAACTGTATAAGTCGTTGTAGATGAAGGACTTACAGTTGCGCCTTGTGTTGCGAAATTGCTCCAAACAAAAGAACCATTCGCTGTACCAGTAGCATTTAAAACAGTGTTTATGTTTGTACAGTTAATTGTGACATCAGCACCAGCATTTACTGTTGGCAAGGTATTATCAACAGTTACAATTTTAGAATCTGTTGCAGTACAACCGTTTGCTGCTGTAACAGTAACCGTATAAGTCGTTGTAGATGAAGGATTTACAGTTGCGCCTTGTGTTGCGAAATTGCTCCAAACAAAAGAACCATTCGCTGTACCAGTAGCATTTAGAATTGTGTTTAATGTCGTACAGTTTAAAGTGACATCAGCACCAGCATTTACTGTTGGCAAGGTATTATCAACAGTTACAATTTTAGAATCAGTTGCAGTACAACCGTTTGGCATAGTGATGGTAACCGTATAAGTCGTTGTAGATGAAGGATTTACAGTTGCGCCTTGTGTTGCGCTATTGTCCCAAGCAAAAGAACCGCCAGTTGAACCAGTAGCATTTAAAATTGTGTTTAATGTTGTACAGTTTAGCGTAACATCAGCACCAGCATTGACTGTTGGGAGTGCGTTATACGTAACAATTACCTCATCTTGATTTTCACAACCAATGCTGTCAAATATTTTTACTTGATAAGTCACTGCACCAGAAGTGGCAGAAGTAACCGTAATGCTTTGGTCAGTACCAATTACCGTTGAACTACCCAATACTGTCCATTCGTAGAAAAAAGCCGCTGCTCCCGATGAAGGCGTTGCAGTAAGCGTTGCACTATTTCCTGTACAAATGCTTTGGTCTGCACCAGCATTGACCGCTACTGTACAAGGAATAGTGACTGGTCTGCTGAATATTTCTTCGCAGTTGGGCCCCATATTGATGACCAATTTTACATTGTTGTAAGTGCCATAAGAGTTAAAGTTAAAAACAGGATTGTTGCTCGCTGTTCCCGAAATTGGAGTCATTGGCACAGTACCATTGTACCACTGATAGGTATAACTTGGGTCGGTTGGTACATTGCTTGTCGTAAAAGATACCGTTGCAGGTGCTACATTCGCATTGATGATTGGCGCACTGACCGTCATGTTTGATGCGCAGATAGTAACAGGCAATGATTGGCTGTTGAGTATCAGATCTTTATATCCAGTAGTACTTGGTTGTGTCACATCATTATTTGTGACACTGTACGAGTAATCACCTGTTACAGTTGTCGGATATTGGTTATTTCCAATGATTGGCATTCCAGCTAATACTGTTCCATTCAAAGACCATGTGTATTTTAGTTTAGTTATATCGGTTTCACCTGCTAAATTGGCTGTCAAAAGACCATTGTTTTCTGTTAATGGTAACATAGTTTTTTGTGGAGCATATCTTGTAATTTTTGTATTCCAATCCGTGTAGGCTTTAATATTTCCAAAATTTAAGAAATTATTACTTATCCAAAAAGTTTGAATTGCAGGAAGATTAAAAGCAGGAAGATTTCCTGTGATTGAATTTTCATGCAAATAAAGTGCTTCAAGACTGGGTAAGCTAAGTGCAGCTACACTGGTCAATTGATTTTGATGTAGCGCAAGTATTTTCAACCCTGATAAACTTAAATTAGGAATTTGACCATTTAGTTGGTTTTGAGATAAATACAGTGTGTGAAGCAATGGCATTCCAGCAAAACCAGGAACTGTACCAACCAAATTATTGCGCTGCAAAAATAATTTAGTTAAAGTGCTTAAACCATTAAACATATTAAGGTCATTCGGGTTAGCGAGCGTTAAACTATTATTGCTAAGTCCAATATCGAAGATATTACTCATAGTACTCCATATTGCTGGAATATTACCAATCAGTAAGTTATAACTTAGTGAAAAAGATTTTACAGCTGTCAAATTGCTTAAACTGCTTGGTATAGTACCAGGGATTTTATTATTGTTAAGCAAGAAATAATGTAAATGTTGAAAAGGAATACCAATATCCGTAGGCAATGGCTGGTCTAAAAGATTATTTTGCGCCCAAAATTCAGTCAATGCAGGGAAACAATTACCTGTCCAAGGTGCAGTAGAGGGAATAGCACCACTTAATTGATTGTACCCAAGGTACATCACGATTAAGTAATGCATATTACCTAAACTTGCTGGAATACTACCATTTAATTGATTGTTTCCAAGGTATAAATATTTCATATTGGGGCAGCCTGTCCCAATTGCCGCAGGAATGTTGCCCGTTAGTTGATTTTGAGAAAGAATTAAAACTTCTAAAAGAGGTAAATTTCCTAACGTTATTGGAATAGTACTTAAAGTTGGAATACCTCCAACAGTGGTAATCGTTCCCAATTGATTTTCAGCCAAACATAAATGTTTTAATTTAGGGAGCGAACCTAAACTTGTAGGAATACCGCCAATTAAGCTATTTTTTGCCAATGATAAATACTCTAATTCCGTCAATCCACTAAGATCAGGGATTGTACCTACTAAGTTGTTGCCTGTACTCCAAGAGCCAACTTCCAGAAAATTAGCTATTCCATCTAAGTCAATGTGTGTAACACAGCCATTCGCATTGGTTTGAATACCATACCAAGTGTTAAGTGGCATTGTTGAACCCCAGTTGGTGCTATTTGACCAGCTCGTTCCACCAGTGGCATTGTATAAATTCATTAACACAGCCTTATCATTTACAGCACAAGATACTGGAGCGGTAAAAGCAACTGATGCACTTGATAGTATGAGATTTGTATATGGGTTACTTGATATTGTAAGTGTCTGGTGTGTCATTTTACAATGATAAGAACCAGAGCTTGTTGGCGTGTAAGTGTTATCGCCTATTACAGAATAAATTGGTGTGCTGCCATTGTCTTTATACCAATTGAATGTAACTTGATTCAAGTTCCCTCCTGAATTAACAGATAAAATACCATTAGAATTAATAACAGGAATGTCTGTTGCTTGCCAAGCGTACCACAGTATTTTACTGGCATGATTCCAATTTTGAATATCAAAATTTAATTTATTGTAGTATATGTTAGTATAAAAACTCGTACTATTTGAAACAATCATATTGGGTAAACTCGTCAATTCATTTTCAGAAAGTTCAAGCTCTATTAAATTTGGGAAATTGAAACTTGGTAAGCTTGTCAATTTATTTCGGATAAGAGCACATACTTGTAAATTTGGTAGAGTAAAATTAGGAACACTTGCAAGTTGATTTACACAAAGATTAAGATATGTTAAATTTGGGAAATTGAAACTTGGTAAGCTTGTCAATTTATTCCCACCAAGATAAAGATAGCCTAAATATGGTAGATTTGTTGAATTAAAATGCGGTACAGTTACCAATTCATTTGAACCAAGATTGAGTTCGTATAGTTGGGGAAGTGAATCAAAGTTGGGTACGCTTGTCAATTTATTATGACTAAGATAAAGATGCGTTAAACTTGGTAAATTGAAATTAGGTACAGTCGTCAACTGATTGTAATAAAGCCTAAGTTCCCTTAATTTAGGCAAGATAAAACTTGGCACAATATCCAATATATTTGAGTTAAGCCGAAGCTCTACTAATTCTGGTAAACTATTAAAAAGCGGTACGCTTGCTAATTTATTATTTTCAAGATTTAAATAGGTTAGTTTGGGTAAATTAAAATTTGGAACACTTGCCAATTGGTTACTATTTAAATTCAGCCCCATCAATTTGGGTAAATTAAAATTTGGAACAGTTGTTAATGGATTATTTTGAAGAATAAGTTGCACTAAATTTGGCAAAGTGAAGTTTGCTACATTTGTTAATTGGTTATCCCCAAGATGAAGTGTTTGTAAATTAGGTAAATTGAAATTTGGAGCATCCGTTAATTGGTTATTATCAAGAAATAACTCAATTAAACTTGGTAAATTAAAATTAGGAACAACAGTCAACTTATTGTTACTGAGAATAAGTTTTCTCAAACTTGGTAAATCAAAATTAGGAACACTTGTTAATTGAGTGCCGCCAAGATAAAAATATCTTATATTTGGCAAATTTGCCGAATTAAAATTTGGAATACTTGTTAATTGGGTGCCACCAATATAAAACTCCTCTAAATTTGGCAAATTAAAATTAGGTACACTTGTCAATTGATTACCACTAAGAATCAACCTTGTTAAATTGGGTAAACTAAAATTTGCCAAATTACCTACCAAATTATTCGTACCCATATTAATACTACCTACATCGCAACCACCACTAATCAAATCAACACCATGCCAATTCTCCATGTTTGTATCAGTGAACCAACCTGTTTTGTTTGTCCAATTATCCCCACCAGTGCTGTCGTATAGTTTTTCGAGTTCACGAAAATCATCTTCCAAGCAGGTCGCTAATCCCGTAGGGAATGGACGTGGTGCTTGTGCAAAAACATTGGTTTGGCAGCACATTGTAATAAGTAAAAAGGTAAAATAAAATATTATTTTTTTCATTATATTATTTTTATAAAGCCGTTTTAGGCATGATTAAGATAATTATTTTTTTAAATGCAGAGAAGATTGAAAAAATCAACCTTCTCTGTAAGTTGTTTTTTTGAAGTCAAAAAGTAAGACTACTAATAATTAGCGTAGTCAAATACAGGAACTGAGTGCAAAGGAGCGAGGCAAGTGCCAACTTGTGTAATGTAACCGCCGCCGCTATGCGTAAGTGCCGTAAAAAGAGAATTACTACTGCCGTGTCTTAGCCCAGCCGTTGGTGTATTGGTAAAACCTCCATCAACACCAAGCCAAGCAGGGTTTTCACTGTTCCAATTAATAACATTAGAAACCGCCCAATTAGCATTGTTAATAGTTCGATAACCGCCACGAGTAGCTCCTGATACGTGATTAGGCATAAAGACAGCGATTGTATTGTTATTCGTTACAGTTAAACCAGTATAAACACCTGTTGGCAATGGCTTAGTCGTGAAAACACCAGTTGTAAGATTGAGGATTGCCAACTGATTATTTACAATGCCATAGGCAATAGAATGGAAAATACTAACACATTCAATGTCTTGCACAGGTACAGGAACACCTGTTTTTGTCTTGGTTTTAGCGACGAATACTCCTGTACTGGTCGTTAAGTTGATACGAAACAAACTATTCGATGCCAAGCCAGAGTTGCTTCCCGTCGTGATGTAAGCGGAATCATCACCATTACCTATTGCTAAACCAATTGCATTTGTTAGTAACATTGATGAACTCTTTGCGCCAGGAACACCCGATACCATTATTGAATTGCAAAGCGTGAAAGCTGCACGATAACATTCTGACGGTGGTGGATCAGGAAAACCTGTGTCTATGTCTTCAAGCGTTGTTGTATATATCCGTGCAGCTCCAGTACTTGGTACATTAGAAAGCACATATTTCGATCTGTTTTCAATATGTAAATATCTTTCATTTATTACGTCATCTATTCCAACTACTTCTATGGCATTTGTTTTTGGTAGTTGCATTTTTGATTGCTCTACTTGTTGTTCAACAACTGGATTGGCTTCTGTAGCACTTTCTTTACTACAAGCTGTCCAAAAAAGGATTGAAATTCCTCCCATAAAAAGGAGCATAAATAATTTAATAATTTTTTTCATTTTAAAAAAAAAATTGCAAAATAGCCGCCGCAGTACTATCTTTGTGTTTAGAATAATAAGAATAAGGCTAAACTGCTGCGGCAGCTTAGTTGTTTTTTGAAGAAGAAAGCTCACTTTTTACTTTGGTTGGTGCGAACGGATTTTTGTTTTTATAGTAGATTGAAAATCTTTTTTTTGAAATAAATCACTTCACTTTCACAATCGTTTTTTTCATCG
>JAYWHK010000326.1:0-16940 GCA_043777755.1 Saprospiraceae bacterium | reverse complement strand
GTATGGCGTTCAAAAATTTGCCGAATAATATTTCGTTTTTTATTTGGTTTTTTTGACAGTTCAACGCACCGCAATATTAAAATTAATATCACGGTGCGTTGCACCTAAAATATTTTTATAAGAAAACTCTGAAGCGTAAACTTAGAGAGAACCTTTTATCTGGTTCTTCAACCTTTACGGTTGAAGACGACCACAAAGTGGTTAAAACAAAAGTGCTGTAGATTTGCTATATTTTCGTTTTTAAGGGTAAAACCTTGTGCATTACAGTATACTATGCCTTGCGTAGTGCGAGAAAAGGCGTGCCTTTTCTCTACGTAATCTTTGTATAAAATTCATCGCCCATCATTCCTAATCCGCCTTCACTACTTTTGTATTAAACACTTTTTCATCACATTTTAAATGAAAGATATAAATTCCGTTGGCATAATTTTCTAAACTAATTTCTTTTTCAATCAAATCGCTGGCTAAGTTTCCGCTTTCGAGAATACGCCCATCAATCGTCGTAATCAAATAAGGCATCTCGCTTTTGCGTGCTGCATTGAAACTTAATGTTGTAAAAAAGGTCGCAGGATTTGGCTTGAAAGTCATCGTAATTGCTTCGCAAGCCAACTCGTTTGTTACGGTAATTGTTTTGTCAAGCGTAGAAGTTCCACACTGATTCGTTCCAGCCAATTTCACAATATAAGTACCTGATTTTGTTGCAGAAAACGCAATGTTTTTATCTTTTGAAGAAAAAGAAGACGCTGTTGTTGACCAAAGATACGTTTTTGCATCAACCGAAAGATTATCGGATTGTATTTTTAGCTTGTCATTTGTCAAAGAAAAATCTAATTTTGGCTTGTCAAAAACCTCCATATAAGTCAGCGAAACGATACTATCTTTTCCAGAACTGTTTGAAACATATAGTTTCACAGGATAAATACCTGCTTTTTCATAAATAACAGTAGGATTTTTTTGAGAAGAGGTATCTTGTTTTGCGCCACTAAAAATCCACTTTCGACTCTCAACACTTTGTGGCGTTAAATCAGAAAAACTCACTGTCAGCGGCACACAACCTGTTTTGAGATTGCTTACAAAAGCGGCTTTTGGCAAAGTCAAAACTTTGATTTTTATAGGCAAAATACTTGTTCCACAATTGTTTTTTGCTGTCAAAACTACAGTATATTCACCGTCTTTGCTATAAAAATGAGAAGGATTTTTATCCTGCGCTGTTCCGCCATCGCCAAAATCCCAAGTAAAAGTATTGGAAAATTGCGTCAAATTGTCAAAGGTAATATTTTTTCCATTTTGGCTTTTTACAACAAAATCCACAATTGGTTTTTCATTTATTACAATGTAACCAGATTTAGGATTTTCATTCTTGTACAAACTATTCGATGCTTCGAGTGTAACGCCATAAACACCTGATTTTAAATAAGTTACACTTGGTTCTTTTAAAGTTGAACTTGCAATATCAGCACCTGCAAAAGTCCATTTGTAAGTCAATGAATTTTGAGAAGAAAGGTTTTTAAACTTTACTTTGAAAGGTGCGCAACCAAGCGTTGTATCGGCTTTAAAATCCGCTTTTGTTGGCGAAACAATTGTAATCGTTTGTACAACAATCGCAAAACCACACGCACTATAAACTGTCAATTCCACAGGGAAATCACCATCTTGTGTGAACAAATGTACAGGATTTTTGTCGGTAGAAGTTGTTCCATCTCCAAAGCTCCAACTGTACGAAACGCCATTTTCGGAGCTGTTGTTAAAAGCAATCAAAACACCATTTAAAGTATAATTAAAACCAGCTTTTGGAGCATCTTTCAAAAGCACTGAAATGGGTTTAGATGTTACCTTATTTCCACACAATGAAGTAATTACACATTGGAATTTTGCATTTTCGATGCTATTGGAAGCACTCAATATTGTCAATTCTTGACTGTTTGTACCATCGTAAAAAAAGCCATCGCTTAGGTTTTGAAAACCTGTTCCGTTGTCGATTTGCCATTGATAAGACAGTACAATACCAGAAGTATTGACCTTTATTGTAGAGGATTTTCCTACACAAACCGTATCTACCAGCGGTTGTTTTGTGATGGCAAAAGTTTCAAATTTTTTCTTTGCAAAAGCCAAAAATTGATTGAGTTCAACGCTGCCATCGTCGCCTTTTTGCGCTCCATTGTCAGGACTTCCACAAACAGGATTTTTCAAAAACCCTTTCACGCCACCTTTCAAATCGTAGGTCAATGTAAGACCTGTCGTTGTAATAACTCGTCCGCCGCCGCCGCCGCCGCCAGGACCAAAACACCTACCATCACTCGAACTTTCATTGTCACCACCGTTTCCGCCAAGTGCTTGAATTTTGAGATTACCGCTGATTTCAGAAACGTCTAAAACGACAGTTCCGCCTGCACCGCCACCGCCTGCGCCATCGCCAGTCGTACCTTTTGAGGTCATTCCATTGGAAAAAATCCGAGTGCCATCGCCAGTTATTTTTTTTGCCATGATAAAAATTAATGCACCACCATCACCGCCAGAAGTTGAAACACCATTGTTGCCATGCCCTGCACCACCACCGCCACCAAGATACAAACGGTTGTTAATCAATGAAATAGCTTTACCTCCTATACCAGAACTGGGACCAGAACAACCAAAAAGACTGTTGTTCAACATCACACCGCCTTGTCCGCCTTTTACAATATTTGAACCACCGCCACCGCCAGAGTTGTGGTCGTTGCCACCACCACCGCCATTGAGTTGCGCACCTCTACCAGCTTCTTTGTTACTCGCAAAAACAGATAAACCTTCTCCTTTATTGCCAGAACGCCAGCTATTTTTTGCCACAAAATAATCTGTAATCACCAAAAAAGAGTTACAAGAATTGTTTGGGTCAGGATTTGGGTTGCGTGCGCCACCTCGAAAACCTTGACCATTTCCACTGATGTACGATAGCAAACCAAGTTCATTTTTTACATCAAAAATCAAAACGCCACCTGTTTGTCCGTCCCACTTTTGAGCTTTGAGCGTATCTGTTACGACTGCATCTTGATAAGTCGGAATCGTCACCAATTGCACAGAAGCATCTGATTGATAGTAATTTACAAATTTATTTTTAAAAAATATAATATTGGTAAAAATACTATCAATACTGTTTATTTCGTACAAACCAGCACTTTTCATATTTACAAGATTACCATAAACACTTGATTGACCTTCATTGATGAGTGCGCCATTCATTTGAATCAACAAAACATTTTCGCCTTTTTTGAAGTTTGCAACGCTCGCTACGGTCAGTGCATTTTTACAAGTATCAATTGTATTTACCTTAGTATAAGTGTTGATGATGCCAGAAATGGAGGTTTGAGCCGTCAATTGGAAATGAAAAATGACCGCTAAAAAGCTGATTATCAGTTTTTTAAACATTTTTTGTCTTTACTTTTTAGTTGTAAAAAATACTGTAAGAAATGCGTGTAAGGAAAGTAAAATCTGAACCACAAAGATACAACGCCACATTGAAAGTTTTACAAAAATAAATTTTTTTTAACGTTTTTTGGAAAGGAAACAAAAAAAGAGCTGTAAAACAGCTCCACATTAGTCGGCAGTATAGGTTGCGACTAAACTATTGTAAATCAATACCATCAAGTTGTAATTACCAGTACTTTAGACACTCAAATTATTAGGGCTAAGTGTTTTTTTATAAATAAAAGTCTATATTTTTATTAAAAATTTTACGTTTTTCTTTGTTTTTTCTTTGCCGCTGGGAACAAAATATTGTTCAGAATTAAGCGAAAACCTGGCGAATTAGGGTGCAAATTCAAATCTGTATTCGGATCGCCAACGTAGTGTTTGTAATCTTCTGGGTCGTGTCCGCCATAAAAAGAGAAAAATCCTTTGCCGTGCGTACCGTGAATATAACGGGTTTCACCATACGTTTTCATTTCGCCCAAAACCAGTACGTCAGGTTTCAAATACTCTTTCAAATAAGCGGTGCATTGTCCCATAAAACCTTTCACGGTTTTTGTATGACATTGCGTAAGCATGGAAGGAACAGGATCCCATTTTGCCGAAAAATCAAACAAACTAAAATAATCCACTTGTGGATTTTGCGGACGACCGTGATTGTTGTCAATCGTGGAATGTTCGTATTCTAAGGGGTCTGCTTTTAGTTTAAAATTGCGAAAAGCAAAGGTTTTTGAAAAATCCAATTTGCTATTCGCATTGGAATCATCAGCATCACCGTCGTATATTTTTTCACAAATATCAAGACCTTCCGCAGCCAAGGCAATATCATAAGTATCTGTTGCTGAACACATTGCGAACATAAATCCGCCGCCGCCGACCCATTCTTTGATGGTTTTGACAACGCCTAATTTCAACTGAGAAACTTTATTAAAACCCATTTTTGCAGCTAAAGCCTCTTGTCGTTTTTGGTTTTCTTTGTACCAAGGTGTCGCATGGTATTGTGGCCAAAAACGTCCATATTGACCCGTGAAATCTTCGTGATGCAAGTGCAACCAATCGTATTTTGGTAATTTATCGCTCAAAATTTCTTCATCGTACAACACATCATAAGGAATTTCGGCATAGGTCAAAACCAAAGTAACGGCATCGTCCCAAGGCTGAATTTCTTCGCCACGCTCATTCACTGTTGGAGAATAAACCGCAACCAAAGGAGCTTTTTCGAGCTTGATGTCTTCCATATTTACTTCAGGATTGCCAATTTCTGCTTGAATATTGGCAAATTGTCCATCAGAAATCACTTCAAAACTAACGCCTCGGGTAACACATTCTTTTTCAAATGTTCCAATTTGCTTGAAAGCAAAGCTTCCTCCACGATAATTTAACAGCCAATGCGCCTCTGCGCCTTGTTGCAAAACCCAATAGGTAATGCCGTACGCTTTCAAATGCTCCTTTTGACGCTCGTCCATCGGCAGCAAAATATAAGAAGCAAAAGCAGTTTTTGCAATAAAAACCAAGAAAAAGAGTAAGAAAAACGGTCTAAATTTCATTTTTATCATAAAATTTTAAAATCAACAATATACTAAACGAAATTTCGAGCCAAATGTTATTTTTATTCTTTTAAAAAATATGTAAAAGTGTCTTATATTTACGCCAAAATTTAGAAAATAAAAATGGATACACAAAACGCTCAACAAACACCTCCAACAGAACAACAAGCAAAAGATACTGCTTTGTACCAAAAATTCCCAGAACTCAAATGGCTCGACCATGTTTCTAACCTGATGGACAATAGTATTCCAATTCCACTAACCAACAAAAAATTTGGTTTAGATGCTTTGATGGGCTTGATTCCGAATGTAGGCGATTTGGCATCGTTTTCTATTTCAGGTTTGGTCATTTTCATTATAACTCGTTATGGCGTTTCTTTGCCTGTGATGCTAAAAATGATTTGGAATATTGTCTTAGATGCCTCGGTTGGTTCTGTACCAATTTTAGGCGATATTTATGATTTTACGTTCAAAGCAAACCGTAGAAATATGGTTTTACTAAAACAACATTATGCTGAAGATGGTCACCGCATGAATCCTTGGCTGGCTGGCGGTATTTTATTGACTGTTTTAATTGCAGCATTTACAACAATGCTTTGGGCTGTCGCAAAATTCGTAGGATTTGCTTGGGGCTGGTTTCAAACGATGATGTGATAGTCGGTAAGTCCTTTTAGTCGTAAGTCAATAAGTCGTAAGTCAATAAAATAACATTTTCACAACTTATTGATTAACAGTTTTTTATAAAATTAATAATGGAAGAAAAACTAAAACGTTGGCGATTATTGCTGGGAAAAGACGCTGCCGAAGCAATGGGGAATGTTCCGCTTGACCAAATGGAAACAGGCATGGACAAGTCATTGGCTGCCTTGTATGAAAGCGAGCGCAAAGGTGGTCTTGGTGCATCGAATCCAAATGTAGCTCGTTGGCTGGGCGATATTCGTACTTATTTTCCGACCTCGGTAGTGAAAGTAATGCAACAAGATGCGTTGGATAGACTAAACTTAACACAAATGTTGCTCGAGCCAGAGTTGTTAGAAACGGTTGTTCCAGATGTCAATTTGGTCGCTAATTTACTGACATTGAGCAAAGTAATTCCTGAAAAAACCAAGGCAACAGCCCGAATGGTGGTTCAGAAAGTAGTAGATGAATTGATGAAAAAATTGCAAACACCAATGCAACAAGCCATTACAGGGGCATTGAATAGAGCAACTCGAAACCGTCGTCCACGGCACAACGAAATCAATTGGCATCAAACTATTTTAAAAAACTTAAAACATTATCAGCCTGATTATCAGACAATTATACCAGAAATAAAAATTGGATTTGGAAAAAAACGTCGCTCGATGAAAGACGTAGTGATGTGCCTCGACCAAAGTGGTTCGATGGGTGCATCTGTTGTATATTCAGGGATTTTTGGAGCAGTAATGTCATCTATTCCGGCCATTAATACCCGAATGATTGTCTTCGATACCGAAGTAGTTGATTTGACAGAAGAAATAGAAGACCCCGTAGATTTCTTATTTGGCGTACAATTGGGCGGAGGAACGGACATCGCAAAAGCATTGACCTATACCGAAACCCAAATCACTCGACCAGCCGACACCATTCTGGTACTGATAACAGACCTTTATGAAGGCGGAAACGAAATGGAAATGAGGAAAATGATGCAGAAATTGGTAGATTCAGGTGTACAAATGATATGTCTTTTGGCACTTGACGACAATGGAACCCCTTCGTATGACGTCAAAAATGCACAATTCTTAGCATCTATTGGAGTGCCTTCATTCGCTTGCACACCTGATCAATTTCCTAATTTAATGGCAGCTGCCATTGGGAAGCAAGATTTAAGTATCTTTGCTCAACGGGATTAATAAGCCAAATTTTGTTATTGCAGTAAAAACTATGCTTATTAAAATACTTTTAAAGTAAAAAGAAACGCTGTATTTCATTTATGTAAATTTTTACATTTTAAATTCAGCCTTTTACATTTTGACTTTTTTACTCTCTGAAGCGAGCCGCAGCAGCACCGCCTTCAACGCTCACACTCACTTGTTCCGTAACAGTACAGCCTTTGCTGTCTTTTACCATCAATGTGTAAGCGGTTGTCATGCTTGGTTTTGCTACTGGGTTTGGAGATGTTGCATCACTCAATCCGATAGCTGGCTTCCAAGTGTAGGTATAATTACCTGTACCACCCGTAACTCTTGCAGAAAGTGTTGTACTTTGACCAATTTCAATACTGTTGAAAGGTGGAGTCATTACCACACTTGGTCTTTGGTTCACTTCGATTTTAATTTCATCACGAACCTGTGCGCCTTTAGCGTCTGTAACGATGACTTTGTAGGTAGTTGTGTACGTTGGTGTTGCAATCACCATTTCAGAATCAGAAGAAGAAAGCTCTTCTGTTGGCATCCATTTGTAGGTGTACGGTGCAGTTCCGCCAGCAACAAATGCTGTTAATTCGGTATAAGCACCGAAACAAAGGGTTTGATCCAATCCCAAACTCACCATGAGTTGAGACTGTGCGTTCATTGTTAAAGAAGTTGAGAGGATAACAAGGATAACAAAAAAGCGTTGCGTAATTGCCTTTTTCATTTTAGATACTGTAGTTTTGGTTGAATAATAAATAATTAAATTTTCTGGTACAAAGATATAGGCGTTTTGGGGCTACTAAACAATTTTTTTTTCAAATCTGTGACATTGTAAAAAAAACAAAGACAAACTTAAACCCTTAATAATCAATGCTTTAAAAATAAATTACCCAATAATATTGTTATAACACTTCGACCATTTTTATATTAAGTCATTATTAGTACATTCAAAAAACACATATTCGCAAGTAACTGATTATCAATTACTTAATATCATTTCAAAAATTATTATTCTTTTTAAAAAAAATTAAAAAAAATTTAAAATAATTTTTAAAATCATTTTTCAGTAGATTATTCTGTTGAATTATACCTACTGAAACTGAGATGCAAAAAAAAGACCACTTGGATGTTTTATTCCAAGTGGTCTTTTTTTAACCTATAAAATCAATAATACCTTTAAGAATTGTGCTGCTGACGCTGCTTAATAAAATCCTTCGGCGTTACGCCAGTCACTTCTTTGAATACTTTATAAAAAGTAGATTTGTTTTTAAAGCCACAAATTTGTGCAATACCGTAAAGCGTATAATTTTCAAAATTCTCAGACATAACGTGTCTTTTGACATCTTCAATACGGTGTGTATTGATAAAATGTTGAAGGTTAAAACCTGACAACGAATTGATTACCTGCGACAAATAACGGGTATTGGTGTGTAAACGATTCGCCAAATCACGCAAAGAAAGATCTGGATTCAAGTATAACTTCTCCGACTGAACCACCGAACAAAGTCTAATATACAAACTCGTTTGGTCATTCGGCTTCATGCTACTTGTCGAGTATTTCTCTCGCAACTGTAACAAAGGAATAGTAGAATCGTCAATTTTTGAAGCATCTACTTCAAAAGCTAAAAAATTGGTCAGTACACCATAATCATTGTAAACAGGGTGAATAACAAAATTACATTGATACTCCTCACCTGTTTTGGTGTAATTTAAAATAGAATCTTTGAATGCTTGCTTGGCATCTAAATTCGAGCGCAAACGTTTGACATCTTCGGGGTTGGTTTTTTCACCTTGCAAAATACTTGGTTTTTTGCCCAAAACATCTTGCAAAGAATAGCCCGTCATCAGGGTAAAATCATGGTTCACCCATTGAATACAACGATTGGCATCTGTTAGCACTACGGCGACATTAGGATACATGATGGTAGCTCCTTTTCCTTATTGCAGTGACTCATTTTTGGAAAATCTGCCCAATCAATAAAGTAATTTTTTTTGTTTGTTTATAATTTGAAAAATATTGTTGCCAATATTATCCTGTAATTCTGACCTCAAAATTACAAAGTCTTGTTTATAGTTTGTGTAAAAAAAATCAAAAAAAAGGTATGATTTTTTTACTTTAGGACAAAAGTATATTTTCAACTATAAAAGTATGAAAACATAAATTTGTCGTTTTTTTGCTTGTTATTCCTATAAAGATACAGTCTTTTAAAAAAAAAAACTAATAAAATATGCTTTATTTTCAAAAAATAACATAAATTTGGGTTCTTGTTTAATCTTTGCTATAGATTAACCCTTTAATCTATAACAAACAGATTTTCAGCACACTATGATTGAGAACAACTACACAACAATTCAGGATTTTTCCACTACGGATTTCAAGCGCATTATTCCGCCTAATTTTAGGTTCTTTAGCGTTTTGTCAAAAAATTTAACCGACTTACTTTCTGTTGTAAAATACGATAGAACTCAAAGTGAACTTTTTTTGGATTGCCTCCAAAAAGGGAACAAATATTCATTAGATGTTAGTCAGGACAATCGCTCGCTCGTTCATCAACTTTATTTTGACGCTCAAAACGCCATCAAAACAAAAGGTAAAAATAACTTACTCGTTGCCTATCCTTTTTTTTATGAAAAAAATGAACATGGAAGTATTTTTTCACCACTGTTTTTGTTTGAAATCAACTTAGAGCCTGAGTTGAGTGCGCATGAGGCTTGGAAAATCCAAACTTCTCGTGAGCGAATTTTTCCGAATCACTACGTTTTCAATTACCTCAAAGAAAAGTACGGTATTGATTGCTATACTATATATAATAGTATGCACGACGAAAATGATTTTAGTTCCATTGTCAAAGCTACCGTTGATGCCATTGCGAAAAGCATTGGTTTTGAATTGGAGTATGTGCCAAACAAAATTTTTCCTGTCCAAGACAAAGATGGGCTGGAAAATGAACTCAATGATGTTGGTGTTTATTTCAATGCTATTATTGGGAATTTGGAAACTCCGAATGTTGAGTTTTCAGCTTTTGATTTTTCGGCAATAGATGATGCTTCCTACCCTACTCCATTCCGTTACGGTTTGTATGGCAGCGACGTGGCGCAGCACAACGCACTGAGCCGAATCAAAGAGCAAGTAACTGTTTTGACAGGTCATGCTGGCACTGGAAAGACACATAGTATCTCAAATTTTGTAAGTTTTGCGCTTTCAAAAGGGAAAAAAGTGTTGGTCATCAATAATAATCAACGTGCGCTTTTGCAAATACAAGAGAATTTAGCGAAATGGAACTTGGACAAATTTTCTTTTGTCGTAAAAAATCCTGATGCTGATAAAAAGGTAATGCTTGATATTTTGCGTGCCATTGAAAGTGGTACTGCTGATAAAGATAAAAACTTTAATTTTAAGAATTTTGAAGTAAAAGCTGATGGACTCAGCAAACTCAAAGAAAAATTAGAGCAATCCTACTCACATTTGCAAAAAGGGATTCCTGTCGCTGGAAATTGGCAAAATCTACTTGGTTTTTCAATAAAATCAAGTGATTTACTTGGAAAAAATCCAATTTTAACGCAAATAAATTCAAAATTATTTAGTTTTCAAGGTGATGAATACTACATTTTAAAAGATGATTTGCTTGAAGCGCAACAACTTTATGCGCCTTTACAAACGCTTAATCATCCACTTTCGAGCTTGAACAATCGTATTTTTACGCAGCTGGAAAAGAATGAAGCACTCAACGAAGTTCAAAGTCAGTTGAATGTGTCACAATACGATTTGTTGCGTTTGTTCAATCAAGGCAACCAGATTACAGATGCTTATCGCCAACAGCAGCGCAATATTTACATGACGTATTATGTTGATTTGACTCGACAAATAGATGTTTTGAATGGAAAAATCGAAGAAAATACACAGTTGTACGGCAATCGTTTTGCAAAGCCGAATTTATGGCAATCTTGGTTTGGTAATTTTTCAAAAAAAGGAAAAGAAATCAATCTTGCTTTGACAGATACCCGTGCATCTTACGATGCTTTGGCTAAAAACTTTGCAACAAAACGCTTTTTGCCTTTTATTTTTCAAAAAAATGAAAATATTAAGCCCGCCAAAATTGCTCAATCGCTGAAAGAATTTTCACCAAAATTGCAAGAATGGAACAAAGGAACGGAACAACGTATCGAAGAGGAAATCTATGTTTTGAATCCTAAATTTGCGGTAAATTTTGAAACAAACGTCACGCAACTTGACGAAGAATTGCACATTGCCATCAATCAACTCAACCAATCTGAGGTTTTTACTGAAAAATTCAATGTCCCAGGACATTCGTTGGCAACGAATTTGAAGTTTATGAATTTGGTTTTAGAAAAAATCAAATCAACGCAAAAAGACATGGCGGCATTTGATGCTTTTCATCCGTTTAGGTATTTTTGGCTCAATAGCGACGACAAAACAAAACATTTGGTGGAATGTGCTGTTGCGGGCAAAAATGACAATTGGGAAAGTGCTTTTGATGTCTGGTACTACGAACAATTGCTACAAAATAATTATGCTGACAATATTCCACAACATACTGACGTTCAGCAAGATATAATCAAAAAAGAAGAAGAATTAATGCTTGATTTGGCTAACCAAATCTCTGCTACTTCCTACAATCGTCGCTACGAACTGTTGCGTCAATACCGTAAAAAAAGCGATGCTTTCAATAGGGTTTTTGGCAAAAATAGCCAAGTATTTACACCTTCAATGAAGGCACTTTTCAATGCTGATTTTGAAGCGATTACAGAAAATTTTCCATTAATTTTGATGACAAGCGACATCGCAAATCAGGTTTTGGACAAACAACAATTTGATTACGTCTTTTTGGACGATGCACAGCAAATTCTTTTGGATCAATGTGGAACGCTTTTGAACAAAGGCAAACAAGCCGTTATTTTAGGCGACCCTACCGAAATCAGCAGCAACGCATCATCGCTTTTGTATTGGGCTTTGGAAAATCAGTTTGAAACAGCGGAACTTTCGATGATTCACACGACCAAAAGCAATGCTATGAATTTGTTTCTGGATTCTATTTATCCGAGTGATTCTTTGCGTTTGCCAATCGTAAATGACAAAGCACAATTCATTGATATTGTGAATGTTATGGGAAGGTACGACGAAGCCCAAAACACCAATCACGCTGAAGCGGAACAGGTTTTGACCATTTTGAATTTGATTAAAAAAACACCTTTGAATCGTTATCCGAGCATCGGAATTGTCACCACAACTTTTGAGCAACGCAATTTGATTTCGCATATTTTGTTGCAATTGAAACAACGTCGCTCGACTGGTTTTGACAAAATATTACAATTGGAACGCAATAATTTGGGCGTTTATCATTGGTCAGAAATTGAAGGACAGAAGTTCGATATTGTAATTTTCTCTATCGGTTTTGGCATCAAAGACGGCAAAGGAAAATTGAGCGAAGAAATTCAATTTTTAAATACCAATAAAGGTTTTAATTATTTGTACCAAACCATGACCCGTGCGAGCCAACAGCTGTACTTGTGTCATTCGATTCCGTACAGTTATTTTGATGAATTTTATGAATCGCACACCGCAAAGGGAACATTCCTTTTGAGTGCCTTGATTAAATTCCACCAAGCAACACAAAATGCTGATAATCAGCAACAAACGAATATTTTACAGAACGTTTCGGAAGGTTTGGGCAGCATCAAAAATCAAAATGAGAACTTTTTTGTACAAGAAATGTTTGCCATTTTAGAAGAAAAAATGAGCGATAGAAAGTTGCATTTGATGTCGCAAATTGGCAGCCTTTCTGTACCAATTACCATTGATAAAAAAGAAGAATATGCGCCAAATATAGCGTTGCGCATAGACGGAACTTTCACCTTGCCTTACACGCCGAATCCTGTTTGGGAAAAAAGTTTTGAAGCTCAATTGCAGCAATTGGACTATAAAATTGTGGATACTTGGTCGGCAAATTGGTGGAGAAATAGAAATGGTGAAGTTCAGCGTATTTTGGAAGTATTAGAAAATATCGAAAAAGAATTTGCGCCAATTCCAGAAGTAGAAGAAATCGTTGAACCTTCTGAAAGTATCGAATTGATGCCTGACGAAGCGTTGGAAATCGCTGAATTACAAGAAGAGCTTGTTGAAAATCAGGCTGTTATGGAAGAAACAATCGTTCAAACACCTGTATTGGAACACGAGGAAGAAATCGAATCAGAACACGAATTAATACACGAAAACGAGCAAGCACCAAGTCCAAGTGCTTCGGAACGCCACCATGATAATTTCACTCGACCTTCTGAAGCATAGTTCAGCACTCAGGAAGAAAAAAGAAGACGGCAAAGTAAAAATCTTTGACCCAATTCGTAAAAAATACATCGTAGCAACACCAGAAGAAAGCGTCAGACAACTCCTGACGCTTTGTCTTTTGGAGGATTTCGCCTATCCCAAAAATAGTATTTCTATTGAAAAAATGCTGATAATCAATGGCTTACGAAAACGTTTTGACATTTTGATTTATGACGAAAACACCAAACCTTTTTTGATTGTAGAATGTAAAGCACCGAATATTAGCCTTTCAGATGATGTTTTTCGTCAAGCGGCCACTTATAACTTCCAACTCAAAGCACCTTATTTGGTCATTTCCAACGGCATGGAAACCTATTGTTGTAAAGTAAATTACGAAGAAGAAACTTATTTTTTTATGGAAGCGTTGCCAGCGTATGGCATATAGAAACAACTTGATTAGCATGGATTTAATACAGCATAAACGCAGAGCAGAGGAAAAATACGCAGAAAACAAGAAGTTTTTAGCAAAATTAAAGGCAAAACCACCTCGTGACTTGGACGATACCATCGAAGATTTGCACGAAAAAGCATTTCAAAAAATTGATTGTTTGGAATGTGCCAATTGTTGCAAAACAACAAGTCCTATTTTTTTACCAAAGGACATTGAGCGTATTGCGAAGCATCTTCGTGTTCGCCCCGCCGATTTCACTTCAAAATATTTGCATATTGATGAAGATGGTGACTACGTTCACAATGGTGCGCCTTGCCCATTTTTGGGTGGTGATAATTATTGTAGCATTTATGATGTTCGCCCGAAAGCCTGCGAAGGATACCCGCATACCGATAGGAAAAAACAAACACAACTTTTTCCGAAAACACTCGAAAATACAAAAATTTGTCCAGCTGTTGTAGAGATTTTGGAGCAGCTAAAAAAGATTATTTAATCTCTTCATAATCAGCGAAATCCGAATCATTTGGCTTTGTATTACGCTGATTTTTTTGCTTAAAATGACGAACAGAGTCATCTTCCTGATAACCCGTTTGTGTACGATTGTTGGGCTTAGGTTGTTGCGGACTTTGTATGTTTTGAAACATCGGTGCTAAGATATTGTGGTACACAAAATACGCTAAAAGACTGATTATGAAATATTTAAACATAGTTTTATTAGGGGTTTAAAATTCTAAATTCTAAATTCTAAATTCTGCGTGCGAATTGCTTATCGAATTTAGAATTTAAAATCAAGAATTTAAAATTATTCTTTGTTCCATTTTTCCAATCGCAGTTGATAACGATTAGGATTCCAACGCCATTTTTGAATGTCATAATTCGCTTCGATACTCGTTTCTTGGGCGGCAGACATCAGTTTTGGAAAAAAATTAATACCTGTTTGTTTTTCGACTTTATCAATCGAACAAGCAAAATCATCAAGCGTTTCGGTTCGGAGTTCGTTTGGAATAATGTAAGCAATCGCTTTTGGTTCGTTTTTTGACAAATCCAACAAAATTTTATAGTAAGACGTTGGTATAGAAATTTTATTTTTTTTGCCAATATAACCTCTTGTATTGCGTAAAATAGGCCCCGTTACAACGTACAAATGCTTAAATCTCTTTGCCCAATCTCTTGTATTTTCCTCTAATTCTCGCCAAATACCATGATTCAAAGCAGGCGTTTGCGGACTCATATTGGACATAAAAAAAGTTTCGTCCAAGGCCTTTTCATCAAAAGACATATCCGCCGCTGGGCAAAGATGACCTCTATCGTAGCCCGAACCTCGATAATCCGTAGGCAAAGCGGATTCGGTACTAACATCAGGGTCTGGTTTGAAATTGTCTTTTCTATCAAATTTTTCTTGACCAAACATTGTTCGTTTCAGTTCATAAGCAACCCATTCAGCTTGCTCATGTTTCTCGTTGTAAGACAACGTAAAGTATTGATGCTCAATTACTTCTCCACTTTTTGACTCAGGTAAATAATCACCCGTTTTGCTTGGTTTTACATCATCTTGTTTTTTGTTTTTATCATCTTTGACAATTACTTTTGTATCGTCATCGGGGAATTTATCATCAGAATCGGTTGGGATAGTTGGCTGTTCGGGCTGTTCTGTTTGCTTCAAAACCTCTGTTACCCAAATTTCGGCATCGGTAAAAATATCACGACCATTCGTAAAATGTTTGTAACCAAAATAAATACAAGCGGCAACAACACAGCCACCAAGCAATTGTTTGAATGAGAACATAAAGACTTTGAATTATTAGATTGTTAAAATGCTGTCTATCAGAAAACACAGTGCAAAATAACGGGTAAAAACTCATTTTACCTAATAAAACGATATTTTTCAACGTAATTTTTTTAAATAAAAAAATAATTTTACCTTTACTTTTTAATTTTTAATAAAGAAAAATAAAAAAATACAATTCACTGATTATCAAAATTTTACAGTTATGAAAAAAATAATTTTCTTCTTTTTAATTTTTATTTTTACAAAACAAATAGTAAGCGCACAGGTGGAAAATGATATTTGTACAGCAGTTTGTTTGCCAGCGAATGGTATTTTAACTGGAATGAATCCGCCAGCAGATGGAGTGTCGCCCAATACTATGCTTCCTTGTGACCAAGGAACATCAGAAGACAATCCAACTTGGTACAAATTTATTCCAACAGGCACGTCTATTTCATTTAATGTTTCAACAATGAATTGTGTAGGAACTGTAACTTCGCCAAGTATTCAAGTGACTGTTTTTGAAGGCAATGATTGCATTGATACTAATGATAATCTGTTCTCAATAGGTTGTCTGGATTGTGTTAATTCAGGAACGCTTACAGCAAATGTTATTCCGAATAAAATGTATTGGCTTCAAATAGATGGTTGCCTCGAATCTATTTGTAATTTTACTTTAACATACAATCCATCTTCCGTAGCAACAAATTTCGCAAATGCTACTGTTAATGGCTCTAATACTGTTTGCAAAGGAAGCACTACCGCTTACAAAGTAAATGCAAAATCTAATTGGGCATGGAAAATACAACCAGCTCAAAGTGGAACGATTGTAAATATTGCAAACCACCCTGATTCTATCAATGTTATTTGGAATAGCACTGGAAACGTAAAAATTTGTGCAACATCTGGTTTGAGTTGTATAGGCAATGGCAATCCTGTCACTATTTGCAAAGATGTAACTGTTACAGCAACTTTAAATCCTTCCACTTGCAACATCTCTTTATGCAAAAAACAATTGCCTTATACTTACGCATTGTTGCCTTGTATAAAAGCCTTGAATCCAAGTGTTATGAGTGTGACACCTACAACGACAGTGCTTACCAATAGTGCATTAGGCACTTATAATCAGTCTGTTACGTATCAAAGCAACAATGGTTGTACTGGAACCGCGACAGTTATTTACAAGGTGGACAAAGATTCTATCAGCACTGCCTTGGCTACCCCAATACCTATTTCATTGAAAAAACAACCTTGCGTCGGTGATGAGGTAAAGTATTTTGTTGCTGCTACCGCAGGTGTTCAACATGAATGGTCAGTGACGGGCGGTGTTTTCAAATCTTCAAATATTGGCGATTCCGTCACCGTAAAATGGAATGGAACAGCTCCTTTTAAAGTTTGCGCTAAGGCAACAAAAGGCTGTACTACAAGTACGGAAGGCTGCTTGACGGTTTCTAAATTCTTTACTTACGACACGACAACTTATACTCGATGTTCCAGTTTTCTAAAAACAGAACATTTTTAAAAAATTTAAAAAATAATATTTTAATTTATAATAAAATATCAATTTTTTATTTTTATA
>JAYWHK010000325.1:0-16976 GCA_043777755.1 Saprospiraceae bacterium | reverse complement strand
TTACTAAACGTTACGTTTTTAGTATCGCAACCCGTCGCATTGGCATCGCAACTATTGTTTTTTGCTCCTTGCAAAATCCATTTGGCAATCGTTTCTTTCTGAGCAATGCTCAACGGTACGCTTGGTAAAGGAGGCATTATTTTTTTAGCATCGTTGATGCTAATGTATTTATAAAGGTCGCTACCTGACAAATTAAATGCTTTCACTTCTTGCATAACATTCTGATAATCTGTCAATTGCACATCTTTCGCTTTTGAAACGGCATCGTGACAACCACTTTTGGCACAGTTAGAAGTGAGTATTGGTAATACATCATTTTTAAAATAAGCAGTATCTGGGCTACATGGTTTTAGCGTAGGATTTGTGCTGCCACCGCCAGTATTCCCTCCTGTGTTGTTTCCACCAGTATTTGGATTGTTTGGCTGTTCGATTGGCTCCTATTTACAAGCTAAAAAACAAACGGCAGTCAAAATAAATAATAGGCTTATTTTTTTCATCATTTCAAAAACTTTTTACAAAGATAAAATAAAATAAAAAACGGAGCAAATGAGAATTACTGAAATGGTATTTTGAAGGAGTGAAGTGGAAAAAACAAGTTAATGAAAGAGATAATATTCGACTTTATAAAGTTTTGTTTGAAAAAATTACTCCCAATTCATAAAAATACTATTTTTACGCCAAGAAAATACTAAAAATAATATATTTAAACAAAAGGTTTTCAATATTTTTTAAAAATGCAAGAAAAAATACAACTCCTTTTCGCTCCTATTTTAGCAAAATTACCTACAAAATTGGGTGAAGACTGCATCATTTTTGATGAAAAAAACTTGCCTATTTTTGAAGAAACAGTTTTTGAAACAGCTCAAATTGCGATTAAAAAAGGTTATCATTCGTACAATGATTGCTACCGAATTGAACAATTCAATGTCAGTGCAACGCCCGAATATTACCAAATTCTGGGTTTGGCGATGCTTTGCGCTGTCTTACAAAACAAAACAATCACACTACATTTGACCAATCCAATGTCGTTTATTAAAAAAATAGTGATAGGCTACAATTATAAAAACACAGTTGGTTTGACGGAAAAACCCTTACAATATCATCATTATGCCAATGAAATACAAGGCAAAAATCCCTATAATGGCTTAGAGAGCAGTTATTTTCCAAGTATTTTACTCGTTTCTGAAAAAGAATTTTGTTATACCGATGAAGATTGGGCTTCTCGTAATATTTTACAATTTGGACAAAGCTGCCGAGCAATGGCGCACTTGGCAGAAGTCTTTTTAGATTTTGGAAATCCCAATAATCAACAAGAAGAATTGGTTTTTGAAGGTCATGCAGGAAACTGTAATTTGCAACCGATGAGCGTTGAAATTTCGTTTTGGCTGCCCAATTCGTTGGGCTGGTTTGATGAGGCTTTTTTGAAATAGTGTAAAATGGTCTTATATCAGCACTGTAGAGATTTTGGCTCTATGTACCTGTCAAATTCTGTTTGACAGTGTTCATTCACGATAGATTTGTCGGAAACGGACTTTCCGACGTACAAGTAATAAACAGTTACCTACTTTCTAAATATTCACTGCCATTTTTACAAAATAACTTTTGCCAAAATTAACGGGAACTTCTCTTGCATTTGCGCTGTGACCTACACCAATTGCGCCTTGCGAAACGATATTTTGTATGTCTAAAATATTTTTTACACCAGTGGTAATGTTTATTTTTCCTTTGAAAAAATATTTTGAAACGGTGGCATTTAGTAAATTCCAATTGCTCAATCGACCTTCTTCAATCACACCATTTTTTCCAAAATTATAAGTTGGCATTGCGCCTGTGTGACGGTATAACACGTTCATTGTCAATCGAATAGAAGGAATCGTAACGGTCAAGTCGCTGCTAAAATCAGGAGAATAAAGATAGACAGGAAGCTCGGGCTGTTCGTCCCTTGCGGTATTGTAATAGCCTGTATAAACGGCGCTTGACTTCCACGTAATGACATCATCGTAGCTCAATGTTAAGTTCAAGCCTGCACCTTTTGTTTTGTATTCTGCCAAATTATCATAGCGGTATTTTAGCGTTTCGTATTCGGCTAAAATAATGCGATTTTGTATGTCATTGTAAAAAATATTTCCCTCAGTGAGTATGTTTATTTTTCCATAAGTTTTTGACGATGAGGAATTTACAGAAACATTATGAGATTGTTCGGCTTTGATGTTCGTTTGCCCAACGATGTAATGATTCACGTCAATGAAGTTAAAATACAACTCTTTCAACGATGGCGCACGGAAACCTCGTGCATAGCTTCCTCTGATTTTCCAGTTGGAATTGATTTGAAAAAGCGCATTGAACGAAGGTGTCAATGGCGCATCGTATTTACTGTTATAACTGTAACGAATTGTTGGTTGTAACACTAATTTTTTTTCTAAAAAATCAAATTTTCCACCAATAAAAATACCCAAATCACTCATTTGAGCAAAACCTAATTTGTTTTCGGTGCTGTCTTGAATTTTTTTACCAAAAGCATTTTCATGGCAAAATTCTATGCCTGACAACAAGGAAATATTTTGATTGATGGTTCTTGAAAAAGTATTTCTCGACAACCAAGCATTGAAACGGCTCGTATCTTGGTCACCAATGACCAAATCTTGTGTATTCGCTTCTAAATCAGTACGATACGCATTTTTTTTTCTGTCAAAATTATTAAAAGCAAGTGTAGATTGAAGGTTGTTTTTACCGAATTTGCCTTCATAATTTAGCGCATGGTCGTTTCTTTGTGTAAAATAATATTCATCAAAAGCATAAGGTTTGTATTTTGGACGTTTAATATCGCCCAAGTTACTCACTTTTTCGTCCATAACGGAATAGCTATAGTTCAGTTGTTGATTGTCAGAAAGGTAATATTTCAACATTGCTTTTCCTGTATATTGTCGTTTTGGATTCCAAAGCGATGAACGCAAACTGTCTGCGGGATAGCCACTAAAATCATACACGTTACCTGACAATTGGAGCAAAAATTTGCCTTTTTGAACACCTGTTTGAGCTGCTAATGTTTTTATTCCTATGTTTTCCCACTGACTCTGAACACCAAATGTGAATGGTTTTGTTTGTGATTTTTTGGTGATAATATTGATAACACCGCCAGAAGCATTGCTTCCATAAACAGCTGACAATGAGCCTTGTACAACTTCTATACGCTGCACATTCGCCAAAGAAATCTGACTTAAATCTACATTTCCATTCAACTTTCCAATGACGGGAACACCGTCTATCAAAACCTTTACATTTTCGCCACCGATGCCATTGATTTGTAAGCCGCTTCCTAAAATCAAGTCGCTTGAAAAACGAAAACTCGTTTCCGTTGCCAACAATTCTTCCAAATTATTAGCTGCCCGACGAGCAATTGTTTTTTCATCTAAAACCTTGATTTGATGTACGGCATTGCGAGCGTCTGTTGGCGCAAATTGTGCTGTACAGACCAAATTTTCGAGTGTTACACTGTCTTTTTTTTGTGCAAAAAGACAGAAGGGTAGGAGTGCGAAAAGTTGAAATAGGTTTTTCATTGGAAAATGTTGTATGATTGTTTATTTTCGTAATTATCGGTTATTTGATGTAATCCAAATTTTAGCGAATCTATCCAATTTTGTCTAATAGTATTAAGTATCAAAGTATTAAGTATTTCTGTTGTTGATTGTACGCTACTTCAGGAATACTTAATACTTTGATACTAAGAAAATTATTCTACGATGATTTTTCTAACTGCTGTACCGTTTTTCGTCACCAAATTAACAATATAAGTACCTGATTGCAAGTTATTTACGTCAAAATTATAAACTTGAAAACCAGTAGTCGTTGTTATTTTTTGCGACATAACATTGCGACCAGCCAAGTCAAAAAGACTGATTTGCATTGTTTCATTTTGTGCTGTTTCAAAAGCAATATTCACAGTATTTTGAGCAACTGTAGGGAAAACATTGAATTTTATATCTGAGCTAATGTCATTGATAGCCAACAATTTACCCAAGTTTGTTTTTTCAAAAGTTCCAGTTCCCGTTGCAGAACCTTCAAAATCTACAAAAAATAATTTCCAAATTGTGCCGTCTGTTTGCTTTACAAAATACACCCTATCTTTTAGCATTTCCCATTTTGAAGTTGCCATATTAATTACTTTCCAATCAAAACCAATCACATCAATATTTTTTACGTACAAATTATTGTAGTCTTTTGGATTTACTTTTACAGGGTCAATACCTGTTGCTTTTGCTACTTGAACACCACGAGCCGTAAGGATTCCCAATACAACATAAGGCGTTGGGCCACTACCATTTTGGTCAATAATACTTGTATAACGGGTAAAAAGCATATCGAAAGGCGTTGAAGGCTCAACCGCTACAGAAGCACCAGTTGTCAAAGAGAAATATGCCAATGTTTTTCCTGCGAAATCTTTTTTGTCAATGGTCGCCGTTTTTTCATCAGAACCGTCCAAGTTTGAATGACGGAAAGTGTATTTTGTCAGATTTAAGTTCTGAATTTCTAACTTTCTGTATGTTGCATTGCGCAATTTTAGAACAAAGACCTTTTTTCCTTCTACCAATTTTGTAGTAGTATTGTAGGTTGCCCAACCGTAGTCAAAATTATTGGCAAGGTCACGTCCTGCATTAAAACCTCCATTCGCCCAACTTTGTTCGTCGTTGTACAAACGGTCTTTTACGTCTGCTTCAACTATTTTGTCAGCAAAAATATTGCTTGGAGCTTTGTACAATTCAATAGCTTTTACGGTTGTGCTGCTTGCTTCATTGACAAAAATCCCAGCATCTTGTTGTCCATAAACTGAAAATGCAATATCCCATGCGGCATTGTCCACCGTTGTTGATTTGTCGGTTGTAAGACTGTAAAAGGCTTGCTTGCCATAGCCTGCGCCAGATGAGATTTGAGAAACAGTTTGTGCTTGTACTGCATTGATTGTCAATGCTAAAAATGCAATTTGTAAAAAAATATTTTTCATAAATTTTGTAAAAAATGTTTAAAAATACTGAAAAGTGTTTGTTTTTTGAATTACTACTGCAAATGTAAGTTGCAAAAAAATATTAATATTCATAGAATTGTCAAATGAGGTATTTTGTTTTTGAAATAGCATTTTTTGACAAAACTGTGTATTTTTTATAGCCTTTTGAAGAATATTTTTTAAAAAAGAAAAAAAATTGTAGATTTGCACCACAAATTTTTAAATTACAACTAAAAAAAATGACCAACTATAATTTTACCGCTGCCGAGCGTTTTATGCGTTACGTGCAGATTGATACTCAGGCTGACCCGAACTCAACTACTTCGCCTTCAAGTGAAAAACAAAAAAATCTGAGCCGTTTATTAGCGGAAGAATTGCAAGCAATGGGTATTGCTGATGCTGAAATGGACGATTTTGGCTATGTTTATGCGACAATTCCTGCAAATACAGACAAAAATGTTCCTGTTTTATGCTTCTGTTCTCATGTGGACACTGCGCCAGATTGTAGCGGAACAGACGTAAAACCATTGTTGCACGCCAATTATCAAGGTGGTGATATTGTGTTGCCCGACGATACGACGCAAATCATCAATACTGAAAATTCACCTTATCTGAAAACGCAAATTGGTCACGACATCATTACCGCAAGTGGTTTGACGCTTTTGGGTGCTGATGACAAAGCTGGTGTTGCTGAAATCATGGACGCTGCCCATTTTTTCATGATGAATCCTGAGGTGAAGCGTGGAAAAATTCGTATTTTATTTACACCAGATGAAGAAATTGGTCGTGGTGTGGACAATGTAGATATGAAAAAATTGGGTGCTGATGTAGGTTATACGCTTGATGGCGGGCCTCGTGGTTTTATTGAAGACGAAACTTTTTCTGCCGATGGTGTTAGCTTGACGATTCATGGCGTGAGTGCGCATCCTGGTTATGCCAAAGGGAAAATGGAAAATTCTATGAAAATTGCTGCTGAAATCATCGCAGCATTGCCTAAAAAGCGTCTTTCGCCTGAGAGTACGTCAAAAATGCAAGGTTTTGTTCATCCAACGAGCATCAATGGTGTTTTGGAAAAAACAACAGTTTCTTTTATTATTCGTGATTTTACCGATGAAAAATTACAGGCACACGAAGCAGAATTGGAAGCAATTGTTAAAAAAATCATGACAAAATATCCAAATTCTTCTTACGAATTTAAGGTGAAAGAGCAATACCGCAATATGAAAAAAGTAGTGGACACCAATCCAGCGATTATGGAAAATGCGCTTGAAGCGATTCGTCGTGCTGGCATGAAGCCAACAAAAGACAGTATTCGTGGCGGAACGGACGGTTCTCGATTGTCATTTATGGGTTTGCCTTGTCCGAATCTTTTTGCTGGAGAAATGGGCATACATTCCAAATGCGAATGGGTTTCTGTTCAAGATATGAACAAAGCTGTCGAAACAATTGTGAATATTTGTAAGGTTTGGGAGGAAAGGAGTTAATTGATTTACACTTGTGTTTGTGGCAATGTAAAGAAAAACGTACTGCCTTCTCCGAATTTTGATTCGACCCAAATTTCGCCACCATAATGATCTACTAAACGGCTACAAAGTGCCAATCCAACACCTGTACCTTCGTATTCATTGTGCTGATGCAAACGGGTGAACATACTAAAAATGGTCTTTTGGAAGCGTTCCTCAATACCAATTCCGTTGTCTTTTATTGCATAAACTGTATCGCCTTTTTTGCCTATAAAAGAACTTATTTCTACCTTTGCAGCGGGCGAAGTGTTGTATTTTATAGCGTTATTGACCAAATTTTGGAAAATTTGGGTCAGGGTAGGAAGATGTCCTTTGATGATTTCAGGTACATTTGTCCATGTGATTGTAGCATTTTTTTCTTTTATGATGGCATTGAGATTCCGAGCCACCATTTGTTCGATGTCCGCAACGACAACAGGTTTTGGCTCGCCAATATTTTTACCGATTTTAGCATAAGACAAAACATTGTCAATCAGCATATTCATCTGATACACGCTGTCTTTGATGAAACCGATGTATTCTTTGTCGGTTTCGTCAAATTTATCTTTGCTTCTACGTTCAATCAATTGCAAATAAGAATAGACCGTGCGCAAAGGTGACTTAATATCATGACTCGCTACGTGTGCAAAATTTTCTAAATCTGCATTAGAGCGTTCCAGTTCTTTGGTATATTGTTCTATTTTGCCATCAGATTCTTTGCGATTTTGAATATTTCGAGAAGTAATTATAAAGCCTGTGGGAATATTCTCTGCATCGTAAATAACACTTCCTGAACCTTCCATCCAAGCATAAATATCATTTTTAGCATCTTTCAAGCGATACTCAAAAATAGCACTATTGCCAGTTTCTGCCGACTCTTTTGCTAAAGCATATATAAATGCTACATCATCAGGCTGAACAAAATCTATGAATGGTTTTCCTATACATTTTTCTGCATCATACCCATAGTTGGCAATAGACGGAGCGACGTAAGTTACATTACAATGCAAATCGTGAATGGCAACTATATCTTGTGTGTTTTCTGCTAAAAGCCTGTATTTTTGCTTGCTTTCTTGCACTTTTTCTAAGGCTAAATTCAAGTCTTTGGTGCGTTCTTCTACATTTTTTTCCAAATTATTTCGTTCTTCTTCCAAAAGATGCTCTTTTTCTTGGCGAGCAACAATGATGCGAGCAACGCAGGCAACTGTCAAGAAAAAGGTAAAAAACAATACACAAATACTAAATGCTATAGCACTTGTTAGATTCGGGTCTAAAATATGCCAAAATTGTAAGACAAATGCAGAAGCAAAAATAAGTACGCTCCCAAAACCAATAATAAAAAATCGGACATCTACCGAAGGGCTTCTTTTATGGGCTGCCAATGCCAATAGAACGAAATATGACATAGAGAAAAATGCACCCAACTCCAACATTGGCATGGAATAGCTTGTTCCCCAAGGTGTCAGCGCCAAACCAGCACTTATACAGTAATTGACGATGAAAACAGTGTGCAAAAAAGCGGTTGTTTTTGAAGTATTGTTTTTTGTAATTTTTAAAAATTCTGTCACAAACAAAATACTCATCAGTCCTGCAAAATTACCAAAAAAAGCAACTATATTGATTGCATTTTTTATCCAACCTAAAAATTCAATGCTAAATCCTGACAAAATAGCCGCTACAATAACTAAACCAATACTAAAAGCAAAGTTGTACCAAAGCTCTTTTTCTTTTGTTAGTAAAGCAAGAAAAAGATTAAGGAGCATAACTGCCAGAATTGAGCCAATCAGGATACCTACAATCATACCATCTTGCGTGCTGTTGCTAATGATTTTATCGTATCTGCTCAATTGAATCTGAAGACTTGTAATGACACTATAATCCGCTAATAAATAATATGTATGGACGACTTGCTTCTCCGTAGGAAGTTGATAAATCAAATTTTTGGTTGCAAACTTTTTCTGTCCATTGATGTAACCTACAGAATTGATGTGTTGTGGCTGGTTGTTTTCATCCAAACGAACCAAATGCGCAAAATTATTCAATGGCTCTGAAAGCGTAACATAAAGTGGTTCGTTACCACTGTAAGTCAGTCGGAATCGAATCAATACACGTTGACGGCTAAAACCCAAACCAATAGCGGGTTCTCCTTTATTGATAAAATCTTTTTTTTCTAAATCTACAAAATTAAATTCTTGAATAGTATAGGCATCAGTTGCTATGTAACTAACATCAGGTGTGATATTGGCACTCAAAAAAGTGGAATCTACTTGTAAAATAACTTGCCCTTGCATTTTTGGAAAAAATACAACTAAAGATAAAATGAAGCAGATAAGAGATTGCTTAAACATGAAATGCGGTTGAAAAGTATTTAACAATACAATTTAATCAAATAATATGCCTTTTTTCTAAAAAATCTTTTTATTTGATTTTTAATTCTAATATGAATGATAAAATAAACTTTTATGTACCTTTGTGGCATGGAATTTAGTGAATAATTAAAAATTAATAATGAATAATTACATTCGTAAATTATCCATTTTTAATTTTTAATTTTTAATTTTTAATTTTTAATTAAAAAAATATGTATAGAAGTCATAATTGCGGCGAATTGAGAATTGCCGATGTCGGAAAAACCGTTACCTTATCAGGTTGGGTTCAAAATACGAATAACTTAGGTTTTGTATTGTTTGCGAATCTTCGTGACCGCTACGGACTTACTCAACTGAACTTTAATGAAGAAAGATCATCAGCGGAATTGTTAGAAACAGCTCGCTCTTTGGGACGTGAGTTTGTGGTGCAAGCAACGGGTGTTGTCGTTGAGCGTTCTTCTAAAAACGATAAAATTCCAACTGGTCATATCGAAATACAAGTAGCTGATTTACAAATACTTAATGCTGCAAAAACGCCACCTTTTACCATCGAAGAAAATACAGATGGCGGCGATGATTTGCGCATGAAATACCGTTATTTGGATTTGCGTCGTCCGCAATTGCAACGCAACTTGATGTTCCGTTCCAAATTGGCGATTGAGATTCGCAAGTATTTGAGCGACCAACTTTTTGTAGAAGTTGAAACGCCCAATTTGATAAAGTCCACGCCCGAAGGCGCACGTGATTTCGTCGTGCCGAGCCGTATGAACGCTGGTCAATTTTACGCTTTGCCACAATCTCCGCAGACTTTCAAGCAGATTTTGATGGTAGCTGGTTACGACCGTTATTTTCAGATTGTAAAATGTTTCCGTGACGAAGATTTACGTGCTGACCGTCAGCCCGAATTTACGCAAATAGATTGTGAAATGTCTTTTGTACATCAAGAAGACATTTTAAATACCTTTGAAGGTTTGACAAAACACCTTTTTAAAGGTGCATTGGATATTGAATTATCGGATTTTCCTCGTATGTTGTATGACGATGCGATGAAATTTTACGGTTCTGACAAGCCAGATATTCGTTTCGATATGAAGTTTGTCGAAGTGACTGACCTCGTAAAAGGCAAAGGTTTTCCTGTTTTTGACAGTGCGGAATCGGTAATCGGAATTTGTGCCAAAGGCGCAGCAAGTTACACTCGCAAACAGTTAGATGAATTGACAGAATGGCTAAAACGTCCGCAAATTGGCGCAAAAGGCTTGATTTATATGCGTGTAGAAGCAGACGGAAGCTGCAAATCTTCTGTCGATAAATTTTACAATGCCGAAGAATTGGCAGCTTGGAAGGCAGCTTTCAACGCTGAACCTGGCGATATGGTGATGTTGCTTTGTGGTGAATTGGAAAAAACTCGCAAGCAATTGTCTGAACTTCGTTTGGAAATGGGAACTCGTTTGGGTTTGCGCAACCCAGCCGTTTTTGCACCGCTTTGGGTATTGGATTTTCCATTGTTGGAATGGGACGAAGATTCACAACGCTTTTTTGCGATGCACCACCCGTTCACTTCTCCTAAAAAAGACCAAATCGCAGAGATGCTCAATGGCGACCACGAAACGATGAAAAATCTTCGTGCCGATGCTTATGATTTGGTACTCAATGGTGTAGAAATTGGCGGAGGTTCTATCCGTATTCACGACCGTGAATTGCAGTCAAAAAACTTCCAACTCTTAGGATTCACACCAGAACAAGCAGAAGACCAATTTGGTTTCTTGTTGGGAGCATTTGAGTACGGTGCGCCGCCGCACGGAGGTATTGCCCTCGGTTTTGACCGTTTGTGTGCCGTAATGAGTGGTTTTAACTCGATTCGTGATTTTATCGCTTTCCCTAAAAACAATCAAGGCAGAGATATGATGATTGATGCACCGAGCGCAATTGATGATTCGCAATTGAAAGAATTGTCACTTTTAGTGAACAATGAACAGTTGAAAATTAACAATTAACAACGAGCAGATAACCGTTTTATGTGATATTTTAAACGCTATTTGTACTTTTTTGAGTGTAAATAGCGTTTTTTTTGTAAAAAAGTTGTAATTTTGTAAAAAGATAAGAATATATAATAATTTCAATATGGAAAATATAGAAAAATTAAACCATTATGACCATTTCGAGGTATTAGAACGTTTCAATATCAAAAAAAATACAACTTGTGAGGCTCTCTCAGATTGGATGTGCGTTGATGGGCAACTGCTACAAGCGGAGGATGATATTTTGATGAAAGTAAGAAAAGAACTTGAAAAATTTGGAAGAGATTGGAACGAGGAAGAACTAAAAATCAATTTCATCGCATTTGTCTTTTTTATAGCTCAAATAAATGTAGAAGACAAAATTCAGTTGTTTTTTGAGCGTTCTATGAGTGGCGAAGTTGATGGCATTAAAATTTCTGTGAAAGTAGATGCTATGGTTGCTTCTCCGACCAATGCCAATAGACCAAAAATACCTTATTTTTTCTTACAAGAGTTCAAACGCTCTCTTGGTGACGACCACGATCCCGAAGGGCAAATGTTGGCTGCAATGATACTGGCACAAACCTTGAATAACGATAAAAAAACGCTCTACGGCTGTTGGTTACAGGGGAAATTTTGGAATTTTACAACCTTGATTAATCGAAATTATTGTGTTAGTAAGACGTATGATGCCACCAATATGGAAGATTTACGCCAAATAGTATTTATCTTAAGAAAACTAAAAGGCTTAATTTTGGATAGGTAAAAAAATTTTGAATTATATAATTAATCTAAAATAAGTTTATCCGTAGCGTTGGTTTATCCGTAGCGTTGGCTTTAAAGCCAACGCTACGGATAAACTACGATACGCAAAACTCAAAAAAAACTATTCAAAAACAATCTTTCCACTCGCAAAACCTTGCGCTCCTTTTAATTTATAAAAATAAAAACCATTGTTCAGACCGTTGCGACTGATATTTACTTGACTGTCTGTAATGTTTAGAATTTGGCGAAGCAATCTTCCGCTTACATCATATATTTCTAAACTAAAACGTTCATTTTCAGGATTGTAGAACTCTAAAATCGCTTCGTTCTGAATTGGATTCGGATAAACAATCGGATTTAAATTCATCAAAATTGCTTCTTTATTAGAAGAAATCATCAACGCTGCGCCTTCCACTTTTCCAAATAAACTGTATCCATCACGGTTCGTCACCGCTACGATTTTTTCTAAAGCAACATTTACCGCTGCGGTATTGTTAAAAAATACACGGCACAAAGGCTTTTCAAAAGGGCTTCTTGTAATGACCGAATCAGCGTGAGAAATGCCAATAACAGTACCTTTGTTCAATGAAGCACGCAATTGAGCTGGGTATTTTACGCTGTCAATAAGGCTTTGAATTTTTGAAATCTGAACATTGCTCATGTTCAATTGGTAAGCATTTATATCAGAATAAGGACTACGAACAGCGATGTCAAAGTATTTTCCACTTGGATTATAATTTTTTATTTTAAAAAAAACAGTGTCCAATTGTTTGAATACTTTTGTAGGAAAACGACAGTGGTCGTGCGGACCACCGCTTACACCAGCGTGAGCGTGTTTTTTACCAATTGCATTACAACTAACCAAAAGCGAAGCGTCAGCAACATTGATTTGACCGTCGTCGTTCAGGTCGTTGCAAGGAGTCGCTGTAGCGTTGTTCAATGCTTCTTGAACGTATTGTTTAGAATCGTTGCTGTCTTGCAAATTGTCTTTATTGAGGTCGCCACGAAGGGTTTTTCCGCCACAATTTCCCTCACAATCAGGAACGCTACTCCCATACGCAACACCTTTGCAATCTTTGAAAGGTGGACAAGTCACTGCCGACGAATCTACCTTAAAAGTGATGTTATTGTTGGCATCTCGCTTGATTTCAAGGCAAACTTGCGCCCAATTGTTGTCAGTACGGCTTTCCATACGCCCCAATTTGTCAGGAGAATTGTCCCAATTGACACGAGCCACGAAGGTATATCTGCCAGCGGGAACATCCGTAACATCCACCCATTGACAGTCTAAAGTTTTGTCATATACATCTTGACAGGTTTTGCTAATGCCCATGTCTTCGCAAGCATATTTCATATTTGTTGGGTCTTCACAAACCAAATCCGTTACGCAAAAACCTGATTTGAAACCAACTGGAATCTTGTTTCCTTTATCGTCAAAAAGCAAATATTCTGCATAACCTGTGTAGTGATAATGTTGGTGACAAGCATCAAAAACAAACTGAAATGGATTGGAATTTCGCTTTCCTATGTAATAATCTTGGTCGCCAATGTTGGCAATCCACGAACTAAAACGAATGACTTTTCGTTTTCCAGCACCAGCCAAACAACCTTCATTGACAAGGCAAGGATTCAAATCTGCGTTTTCTTCTGCCAAATACATCGTCCGAGCAATACTATCTGCCCGAATAATCAAATCGGGTCCTTTGCAAGCGGCAACATTCTGAGGAATACACGTTTCGCCATCTTCTTCTGCCAAATAATTAAAATTACAAGCCGTAGAATCTCGACAACCTTTGACTATACCAAGCGAAGTCAAACTCCACTTTATCGCTTTGTTTTCACAGTTTTTACCACCAATACGAATGATATAAGGTGTTTTTTTATTCAAAACCATTTGGTCTATGACGGCAAGCGTATCGCAAGTCGCTGAATTGTCCGCTATTTTCAGATAACCCGTTTCGGTTGCCAATGTGTTGAATGATTTGCAGGCTTCATAAACGTAAATTTTTGTGTCGCATTTGTTGGCTGTATCGCAAGTGCTTATTTTATAATAACCATTTTTTTTAGGTTGAAATTCGTAGAAAAAATTAGGATTCGGCGCAACGTGCGTTCCTTCTGAGATTTTCAAAGGATTGCTACACGTCAAACCTGGCGCACAGTTGAAATACTCAAAATTAGAAAATTCGTAGTATAGAATTTTTGCAATTGTATCATTATTGCGTTTTACAACACAATAACCAGGGAAACCGCCTTTTATAAAACCATCGCCTTGCGAATCGGTCAGCCAAAAACGCAAACATTCGTTTTTGGGAACGCAAATTTCTTTTTTATAAACCGTCAGAGAATCCGTATAAGTACCTGACGGACTCATTGCAAACACTTGTGACAAATTCGGTGTACTCAACATCCAACCTGTTTCTTTTGGAAAAATGTCTGTTTTGATAAAAATCGTGATTTTTGCCTGCGTTGTTGTATCGCATTGCGCAAAAAGTTGACTATTTGACAATAATAAAAGTAAAAAATATAGTATTTTTTTCATAAGAAAATTCAAGTTGTTTAATTTAATTACACTGTTTTAAAAGTTTGTAATTGTTTGTAATTGTTGTATTGTTTTGGTTTTCAATTAGTTAGAACTATTTCAAACAATAGTAAACATTAAATAACTAAAAAAACAATGTATTAATTAATATCGTGCAAATCTACACTACTTTTATCATTCTTAGGCAATATAGTTGTCTTATCCTAAAAATTTTACATATATCTTAGTTTCAAATTCTGTTCCCTTTTTTATTGTTTTTCCAAATACATTAATACTATTGTACGTTTTTTGTTAAAAAAAAAGAATTTATAATTTTTGAAAAAATGAAAACGTTATGTTAAAAAATGTGGTTCTTTGAAAATTTTTGTGGAACTGTAGGGGCGACTTTAGTCGCACAAGAATCTAAACGTTGAAAATCAGCCATTTGTGCGACTAAAGTCGCCCTTACAAAGGCTTAAACCACAAAAATTTTCAAAGAACCAAAAAATACCACGTATGAAAAAAATCTTTTTTATTCTTTCTTTTATTCTTTGTTTTTTTGAAAAAAACCAAGCACAATTTGTCGTTTCCGCAGATAAAATGAATGTTTTTTATGTTGGTGTGGACAATCCTGTGAGTTTGGCAGTGAATGGTTGGGAGATTTCAGATTTGGATATTTGTATTTCTAATGGTATCATCGAAGAAGATGGCGAAGTTGGAAAATACAATGTTCGGGTTTGGAATGGCGGTATTACGAGTATCGAAATAAGACATAAAGATACGCTTCTTTTGGAAAAAATATACCGTGTAAAACGGATTCCCAACCCAGAGGCTCGATTGATAATCAATGATTCTTATCGATTAGGACATCCTACTTTAAGTGCTACAAAATCATTGATTGCAGTCACAGAATCATTTGATTTTGATGTGAAATGTAGTATTTCAAGTTTTAATTTTACGTATATTAGTAAAAACCAAGATCCTATTATTCACTTCAACATTGGTGGCGTTTTCAATAGCAATGTCATTTCAGCTATCCAAAAAGCAAAACTTGGCGACACCTATTATTTTGATGAAGTAAAAGCCCGTTGTCCAAGCGATGAAGTAGGGCGGACGATAAATAGTTTGGTGTTTGTAATGAGGTAGTGTTTTGAATTAAAATGTTTAATGGTCGTAACTCAAAATCCGAGTCACTGTCCATTTGCCATCTCTGAGTTGCCAAACTTGTGCAAATTTTAAAATACTGCAACCTGTTACGCCATTTTCGGTATTGCAAAACTCGTGTTTGCCGATTTGCATCGCACCATAATTCGGAATTGGATATACTTCCATGCTTTCTTTGAGGAGTCTGCGCTTGACACCCCAATTTGGTTTTGCAAAGTTTGTTTTAAAAATAGCGATATTTTGTTCATAATTGGTAACACCGCTTTTGTCGTGAAAAAACTCTAAATTTTTATCGAAAATTTCCTCCATGGGTTTTATTTCTCTTTCATTGAAGCCACGGAAAAGCAGACTGTCCATTCGGAGTATTTCGTCAAAAAGTGTTCTTTCGATTTTTTGGCTAAAACAAAACGTTGGTAATGAGGATATTATAAAAATAAGAATAATAGAATTTATTTTTTTCATAATTTATTTTTTTAAAATTAGAAAGCAAAGGTAGTATTTAAAGTAGTATTATGTAATACAAAGTACTGTTTTAACATAAATTTTATAAAAAAACCGCTGTACCTTGTACGCAATGTCATTAAGCTAAGGAATTTGATTTTAAATGCTTTGCTCAACAATCTAAATCTACTTTCTTATGCCCTTACCCTAAAGGGAACTCAGACAAAAAAAGTAAATTTTTCCAATTTTATGCAATAAAAATGATTGTTTTTATTGCTAAAAAACAAATAAAACAATACATTCAGGAGTCATTCCCTTTAGGGTGAGGGCATCAGAAAGTGCTGTTCAAATCTTTTGCAAAGCAACATATCTTTAAAACTCTTGACTTAATGACATTGACCTTGTACTGGTATAGCGGTTTTCTTCCAATTTATCCTTTTCTTCTTTCCAATAAAATCATCATCATCAAGCTCAGAACGATGCGTTCTTCTTCGCCCAATTCAAATTCTGCCAATTTATCAACAGAAAAACGACGACCAAAAAAACTTTGTACTTTTTTCAAAGAAGCGACAACTGTCCCATCAGGGCGTTTTACGGAATAAGAAGGATTGAACAAATAGCCTGTCAAAATTCCTAAAAAAGGAATTTGGCTCAATACAGCGTCCGCTACTTTTACCCAAGCGTTGTCTTCTTCAATCAACAAATCTTGTTGTTGGTTCTCGTCGTAGATTTCGTAACGGGATTTCCACATTGAAGCCCAGCCTTTGCGTGCAACACGCCCAATCTCTGCGCCCGTTGCATTGGTAAAAACATAGGTTGCCGAAAAATCAATCCATTTATTGGCTTTGATTTGGTACAATTTTGATGCTTGCGATTCATTGTTGAACACCTCGATGTCTTCAACGAATTTGAACATTTTTTGCTTTACGTAGCTAATAGTTGTGTCATTGGCATCTTTTACGACAAAATCATTCGCAATTGTTGCGATTTTGAACGTTAGCGACAATGGGAAATTGATGTCATTTACTTTTTGAAAATTGACATCTAAGATGTTTGAATTGTCCATGTTTATAGTTTTGAATTTTATAGTAGAGCCAAGCTCCAGCTTGGCTTAATTTATTCTAAGCGGGCGTTCAAAATTAATTAGTATTATTTTGTCGTTGAGAAAAAAGTTATAAATAACTGACTATAAGGAAGTTATTTATGACTTTTTGAGCAATC
>JAYWHK010000324.1:0-16981 GCA_043777755.1 Saprospiraceae bacterium | reverse complement strand
ACAGTATTTTGAAGATTTATAAAATATTTAAAATATTGAAAATCAATTATTTATAAAATATAGATTCAGATTCCCTTAGCTTAATGACATTGCCCTTTTGGGGAGGATTTAGGTGGGGCTTAGGATTTAGGAGGGGCTTTTTATTATGATCAACAGAATATTATCCACCTTTGGCTACCATCGCCAATCAAATACACCAACGCAAGAACAGCGAAAAGCTGAACCTGCAAAATCATTGGCAATGCAATTGGGCTACAAATCCAATATGATGCACCCGAATGGCATCACGTCCAAAATCAAAGAAGGCATCAAAAAAGCACTCTCTTGGAAAATCAAAAGAATGCACGTCTATGAGATAAAAGCCGAAATGGACAAATTCCGTGAAGCACGTGCCGTCGCTGAAAACCCACTCATGCCCGACCGCAAACCGCTTTATGCCATTTACCACAACCTAATCTTAGACGACCAGATCACCACACAATACCGTGTCGCTACCAACACCATTGTCCGTGCGCCTTTTCAGCTCGTCAATAAAAATGGCAAAGCAGACAAAAAGTTAGCAGAACTTTTCCGTCGTCCTTGGTTCATGCAGTACCTCCGTCAAGATGTCAATACTGAATTTTACGGTCACTCCGTCATTGAGTTCAATCCCGAAATGCAGAACAATGAGTTCCAAGACCTCGTTCTCATTCCCCGTGATATGGTGCGTCCTGAGTTCGGCGACATCATGGAAAGTCAAACCGACACCTCCGCTACCATCAATTACCGAAACAACAATGAATTTCCTTTTCTCCTCGAACTCGGAGAACCCGACGACCTCGGACTACTACTCAATTGCTGTATTCCTGCCATTCGCAAAAAATACGCAGACACCGACTGGAGCATCGCTTCCGAAAAATTCGGTATGCCTTACATCGTCGTCAATACCGAAAGTCGCCAAGACTCCGAATTAGACAGAAAAGAACTCATGCTCAAAAACTTCGCATCTAACGGCTGGTCTATCCTCGATGACCGTGACAAAGTAGAACTCATTGAGCGAACTGGCAACAACAATGCGCACATCATATATTTAGAGCGAATCAAATTAGCCGACCAACAAATCGGCAAAATCATCAATGGTCAAAATTCCACCAGCGATGAAAAATCATTCACTGGCGCAGCACAAGTCCATGAGCGAATACTCAACGACTTCACCTTTGCCCGTATGACACGCATCGAATACAACATCAATTTTGTATTAATACCATTTTTGGTAAAACACGGATACCCACTCGCAGGCTACCGTTTTCAATTCAAAGAATTGCAAGAAAAAGAAATCGAAGCAAGTCAAACGTCACCCAATACAGACAACAAAAATGGCAGCACCCAAGCCAATGAAAAAAAAAATTTAGGTAGGGGCGTACCCTTGCGGTCGCCCAACCCAATACATGGCGAAGCCATGTATTCGCCCCATTCATCACAATCCCTATACTATATATATAGTATAGAAAACGACAATTGCTGCAAGTTCCAAGCTGAACCCGACAAAACCTTGGCACTCTTAGACTTCAATGCCCTTTTTGAAAAAGTACTAAAACAAGTTTTCAACGGAAAACTACAACTCGGAAGCCTATCCTTTGACCTTTGGAAACAAACCGTCGATGCCCTCCATGCTGCCATCAACGAAGGAAGTCCTGAAAGCGATACCGATATTCCAGAAGTAGCAAACATTCGCTACCAACTCAAAAACAACGCAATGGCTTTTGTCGCTTTCAAAAACCATCAAAATATGTACGAGGTCTTCGACTTGCTAACAGATGAAAATGGAAATCCTCGAAATTGGAACGATTTTAAAACCCAAGCCCTAAAACTAAACAAGACCTACAATATCAATCACCTACAAGCGGAATACGAAACCGCCAAAGGTGCAGCCCGTATGGCAAGCAATTACCACCACACCATCCATGAGTTTGGCGATGACGTGATGCTCCGTTACGAAACCGTAGGCGACAAACGTGTCCGTAAGTCACACGAAAAATTAGACGGTACGACCAAACGAATCACCGACCCATTTTGGGATACCTTCTATCCACCAAACGGAGTCCGTTGTCGTTGTGATGTTGTCGTAGCAGATGCTGATGCGCCTGAGCAAGAACCAAATGGAACACCTGACGAAAAAGAAGTACCCGATATGTTCCGACACAACCCAGCAAAAACAGGCGAAATATTCTCCAAAGAACACCCTTACTACACCAACACCACCGACGACCAAAAACAAAACATCGAAAAAGCCCTAAAACAATTTACCAAAAAATACAATAAAAACTAAAACCCGCTTTTGCGAAGTATCAACAATCAAACCCTACGCCTGTAAATCCTAAGTTTGCCACTTGTTGGCAAGTCCTCCCCTTCGGGGAGGATTTAGGTGGGGCTTCTTTAATATGGCATCACAACTTTCTACCGACCAGAACCGTCGTCTAAAACAACTACTCCAAGCGCACACCAAAGCCCTACGCCAAGCAGCCGCTACCGTCGAAACCCACTACAAAGGATCATTCCGTAAAGGTGGATATGCCGACGGCAACAAATGGAAAAAACGCCATGCCGACAATCAGGACCCTGGCAGAGCAACACTCGTAAAGTCTGGCGACCTTCGTCGCTCCCTAAAAGCACGGGTAGTAGGAAAACGAGCAATCGTCCTCAGCTCAGATGTTCCTTATGCTCAGATACACAACGAAGGTGGCACCATCATTCAAAAGCCAACCTTCAAGCAGCGGATGTATTTTTCAGAACTTTCTGACCAATTCCGAAAAGAAGGAAACAACCGACTCGCAAACAAGTTCGCTGCCATGAGCAGAGCAAAACAACTCGTCATCAACATTGACCAACGTCAGTTCATGCCAATAGAAGGACAAGACCAAATATCCAAAGAACTCGAAACCAAAATTATAAACGTCATCAAAAAAAATATTGATGCAGTATATGCAAACTAATTACAAAGGCTTCTATCTACATATTCTTTTCTACCAGAACTATTAATGTAATAACAACCACCTCTTGGACCTCTTTGATACCTTACAGTATTTGAAATAATTGTTCCTGAACGCTCATGTGATTGTTTAACAGAGATAGATTCATATCCGCAATAATTATTCTCTCTTAGTGATTGTTTGTCAGCACTATTGGGCAAATCATTTATATATTTTACCAAATGTTTTTTTAAAACATATCCTTCATAGCCACAAACATCAATCATTATAAAACCATTTTTTATTGGTTGGTTATAAATGGACACATAACTTCCTAATGAAATTTTACCTCTTTTTGAGCCATTCGGTTTGTCATATAATATTAAGTTATCTATGCAAGCAAAATAATAATTTTTTGTTCGTTCATGAACTTCAATACTATCTTTTTGGGCTGCTGACTTACGAGCTTGCGCTTGATACCTTTCATAATAAACTACATTAACACTATCAATTTTTGCTAAATCCGCTTGTCTTCGCTTCTCTAATTTAATGGAGTTGTAACTATTAATACTATCCTTTGGGGCTGATTCAATTTTTAACCCTAGCTGCTTTTTAGTGTAATTATATTCAATGACACTATCTTTTTGGGCTAATTCAATTTTTAATTCTAATTGCCTTTTAGTGTAATTATATTCAATGACACTATCTTGAATTTGTTTTTTTCTAAACTCTTTTGCTTTTAATAATTTACGTTTTCCATCTTGCCTATGATAGTATATAGTTTGATATTTATTTATCTCCTCATAGTAATAGCTATTATTCCAGTCTGTATCTGCAATTCTAATTTTCAAAATAAATTCTTTTACATTCTCAAAATCAATATTGCTATCATTTTTTATAGAAATATTGAGTTTATCTAAAAGATTTTGAGTTTCGATAATTTCATTTTTAGCCTTACTTGCTATCCTCTTCATAGGACACCTACTCATGATAATTACAGCATTATCAATTGTATCATAATTCAAGAATTTACCTGACATTTTTTTATTTTTTTCGGAGTTAGCGGAATTTAAAATATCCGCACCTATCTCAATAATTGTAGTAATTTGCGCAGATAATTCAATGCTAACAAAAATTAAAAAAGTTAATAGAAAATTTTTCATTGATTAGTATTTTAATTTTAATATTTTTACCCAAGTGACGTTATCCGCTTTACAACCTCAAACATCGCTCGTATCTCACTAAACTTCACAGATTGTGGTTGATTTTCCTCATTGCTAAGATTATCTGATTCCAAGCTCACACAACCTTTTTTTTCCCTTTCTGCCAGCACACGTTTTACCTTTACCTCCGTTTCTGTCACCACTACATAAACCTTATTATGCGTAAAATCATTTTTTGGATTATCTAATTTTTTACATACCACCACATCGCCATTCATTATCGTCGGCTGCATACTATTTCCTTTTACGTGTAAGCCATAGTAATCCCTTCTATTACCCAACTCTGGGACATAAATCCACTCCGCTATTTCCCTATCAGGCAATAGCCCCGTTCCTGCATATACATTCACGTCCATTAACCTTACATTTGGTATTGCCATTTCAAATAGTTCTACATTACTTTTTAACGGTTCGCCTTCGCCCGTGAGTAACCAATTAGTATTTAGCTTAAAAGTATTGGCTAATTCTGTAAGTATATTAGCCCCTATTTGATTCTTTCCTCTTTCTATATCGGAATAAGAACCTTGCTTAAGGCTTAATTTTTCTGCAAAATCTCCCTGTTTAATACCAATTTCCTCACGAAAAGACTTTAATCTTTCACCTTGCTCTTTTTTTTGATTGTCAAGCATAGTATTGTATTTTTTATATATTTAAGCTATTGGCTTAAATAAAAATGTTAAATATTTCTTAAAATTAAGTTTTTAGCGTAATTATTTTTGTTAATTAAGTTTTTAGCTATATATTTGCAAAAGAATTAACAAACTAACAGTTATGCAAATAAAAAAAGGCATACTGAAAAATTTTAAATTAAAAAAAAATATAAAATGTATTTGCATTATGGCTACAAAAATACAACCAAATTTAACAACAAACAAGAAGTCAGCAAAAAAAGTGAATGAAAAGTATAGCCCCGAAATAATCGCTGCACTTTACGAGCAACTCCACCAATGGGAAGGCGCAATCACAGAAGTTGCCAAACGTACCAATTACCACCGTGAAACCGTCCGTTTGACTCTTAAAGGACAACGTCGAAAATCATTACCCGTCGTCATGGAAACCGCAGTAGAAGTACTCAATGAGTTCAATCAACGACACAAAAAATCAATGAGTAACTTGGCTTCCGCCTTGGCAGAAGCCTCAAAATAATTTTTCACAAGCAACAAAAATTCCTAAACGATGCAAACAATTATCAAAAAATTAATCAACCGTTTTGGCTACGATTTAGTGCCAATCGGTAGGGGTGTACCCTTGCGGTCGCCCAACCCAACAACCCAAGAAACACCAAGCAGCGATAACATCGCTGGCGAAAGCAAAATACCTAAGCCGAAAAAAGATCGTAAGTCGAGAGTTGCAAAAGAGGTGCTTGAGCCAATTAACAAGGTTGAAAGCATTGAAGACCTATTAAAACCCTTTAATCCAATTTTTCACCCTAAGGAATACTTAGGGGAGTACATACTCGCAAAACGATTCATTTTTGTTTTAGAATTAGAAGGCAAGCATTTAGTGTTTCTAAAAATACACAGAGTAAGTTGGTTTAAAGCAGAATCTAAAAGGCTTCATATTGTAAGAGAAGATAATGGCAATGTTCATTTTGGAACACTTGAAAATCATCGTTTTAGGGCTTGCCTAATCCACGACCTTTATATTCAAGTAGGCGAATACGATACTTCAATTGGACAAACTGATGCAATTCCTGTTGATAAGTTTAAACACATTAGCATGGAAGTAATTACAATCAAAGACGCTATGAGCGCATCGGGTTTTCGAGACATAGGCAATATAGAAAAAGTAGGTGGTCATTGGTACGCAACCATTTGGGGAATTTTTCCAAACGATGACAAAACCGAAATCATCTGCCTTACAAAAAAGGAAGCCACCGCCAAGGTAAAAGAAGTTTGGCGCAACCGAACCCAGCTAAAACAATAGCAAACAACCGTCAAACCACTACAAACAAAAGTAACCATGTATGTTACCACAAAAATTCAGACAAGTAAATGGAGAGATGTGCATGAGCCTTGGCGCAGTAGCAGAAGCGATTGCTCAGATTGAGTGTAGGAACGAAAAGGAAGCATACAATTCATTGAAAGACCTCCTTTACCGACACCGAGAGCAAGGCAAACGAACATTCAGTTTCCATACAGACGAACACGACAAGCGGAAATATTGGTTAGTCTATGACACCATCGCCGCAGATACAAAAAGAAAAGTGGATAGGTTTTATGGCGACATCTACTTCGCCTACCAAGCCGCAGAGTTACAAAGAGAAGCACAATACCGCATCGAACCTGACGACCAAATACACTTCCTTGAATTAGGCAGCTACAAACCCGACCAAATCGCTCAAATGTGCCAAGCCTGTGCTTACTTACGACTACTCAACGAACCCAACTGGAATGATCCTTACGGCATCTACCGCAAAAGTGAAGCCTTTGAGTTCGCAGCAAAAGTTTTGGCAGAGCTAAAACTATTCGGACTACAAGTAAGCAATGGCAGAAGCCTCTACAACAAGGCGATGCAATGGAAAAAAGAAAAACACAAAGCCGTAGAAAACGGTCGCATCGGCAACAACAACCATGCGAAATGCAGACAGAACCGAGAAGAAATGATATACCGATTGTTGGACCTCTACGCTTCGCCACTCAAACCAACCTTTGAAAAGGTAGCAGAAATATTCAACAATGAAGCACAAGAATTTGGTTGGGAACGATTATCACGCCAGCGCATACAACAGATACTCTCTGACCCAGCCATGAAAAAAGCATGGTTCGCAGCAAGGCACGGTGATCAAAACGCAAAAAAAGAAATGCAAAGCAAGCTACTTGGCAAACCATTAGAACACGCAGACGCAATATGGAGCGTGGACGGAACCACCGAACAGTTCTACATGGAACACCAAGGGAACTTTGTCAAACCGCTCTACCGTGTCACCGTATCTGACGGCTACTCGCAGTGTATTTTAGGAGAAGCCTGTGGCGAAACCGAAACCGCAGCAGTAGTCATCGAAGCCATCAGATTAGCCATACAGTTCTCAGAACGATTACCAAGGCGTATGCAATACGACAACGGTATCGGACGAATGAAAAAGATACAAGACCTACAGCAAAAACTCAGCATCATAGGCATTCCATCACAGCCTTACAATGCGCAGTCGAAGTTCGTAGAACCCATACAAGGAAGAAAGGAACAAGGGGTTATGCGGTTTTTTGGAAATTTTGTAGGCGGCAACGCCATCGGCACAAGCCTAAATGCAAAAGCCAATCCCGATCACCTCAAAGCATTAAAGAAAGGAGAAGGATTACCGCAAAGCATAGAAGGCATCGTACTACAAGGCTTAATAAGTACCATCATCTACAACAATACGCTGTTGAAAAAGTACCAACAAACGCCATTAGAACGCTACCAAACACCACACAGCAACCGACGAACCGCCAATCCGCTAAATGTAGCGTTGGCATTTTGGGAGCAAAAAGAAAGAGTAGTAGAGTACAACACCAACGGACTTGACCTAACATTCAGCAACCAAAAAATATGGTACAACGTCCAAAACGAGGACGGCACCACCGACCAAGGATTCAATACAAAACACCTCGGACAAAAATTCCGAATCCGTTTTGACCCAAGCCTTGAAACACCTGAGAAGGTAATGCTCTTTGACATTGAGGACAAATACGTGGCAACAGCCCAAACAAAACAAGCATACAACCGTGTCGTTGGTGCTGGCGAACCTGGCGAAATGGCACGCATCAAAAAAGAGCTGACCCAACGCACAAACTTCTTTTTAGAAGGAAAAGAAATTCGCAAAACGGCACGTGAAAAAATGCAAGCTCGCAGCATACCCGAACTGGATTACACACTCGCACACAAAGATGCACTCAACCGTGCTGGAATATACGAAGAAGTAAGACAGCTCGGTGAAGGCATTTTCATCAACCCAACAGGCAAAAAAACACGCAAGCAATTAACACAGCAGCAAGAAGTAGCTGAGTTCGACAACATCGAAGACAGCATAGACAGCATAGACAGCATCTACGAACAAGTGTCAGAAGACTACATCAATGACTTGCTGGACTAAAATTTATTGTAAATCTACTTTCGACTCTACTTTTGAAGTCCCTCTCTTTTCAGGTTCTCTCCCTTTTGGGGAGAGTTAGAGAGGGGATTGGATTTAGGGAGGAAGACCAAACTTATCGCAATGGACACAAGCAAAGTAAAACCCGAAATCTTTAAAGCAATGCAAGATAAAGTAAATCAATTGCTATCCGAAGCAAACAAACAATCGGACGTAGCAGAACATTTAGGCGTAAATTCAGGAGTAATCAGTTTAATTAAAAATGACGATTTTACAAAAATCGGTGAAGAAACCTTTGAAAAGGTACGCAAAAAACTGAATGTTAGCAAAACACTCTGGCGAGATGCACCCATTCGCAACCTAACACTTGCCGTCACCATGGCAAAGCAAACGCAAGAAAACAGCCACATGGCTGGACTAATTGGCGAAACAGGCTGGGGCAAGACCAGCTCACTCAGTCGATTAGCCGCAAAAGAAAAAGACATTTTCTATTGCCTTGCCGACAGCGAAATGACCAAAATGATTTTCCTAAAAGAAATCTGCAAGGCATTAGAACTGCAACGCTACGAAGGACGTGACAAAAACAGCCTAATCAAAATGATTGTCAAACGCCTTACCCAAGGCGACAATCCACTCTTGATCATTGACGACTGTGGCAAACTATCAGATGCCAACGTCCGCATCATTCAAATACTCTATGACCGAAGCGAACACGAGTGCGGCATCTTATTGGCAGGAATGCCCAACCTCATGCACGGCATAGAAGCCAAAGCGGTCAAAGATGTGAAAGGCTTTCGAGAACTCAAACGCCGCATCGCTTACTGGGAGCAACTCTTACCAAAATCAGAGTCCGACACCAAAGCCGTATGCGAAGCAAACGAAGTCACCGACGAATCAGCCATTCATTACTTCCACCGTGAATGTAAAGATTTTGGCTCATTGCGCACCATGATTCTTAACGCTCAAAAAGCAGCGGTCAAGTACAATCAGCCCATCACAGCTGAACTCTTGACCAAGATTCATAAAAATAAAATTCGATAATCAGTTTAAAAGTCCCTCCTTTAGGAGGGATTTAGGGAGGACTTAAAAATGAACAATTCAAAAACACGATTCGATTGTGCGCCAATTGGTGCAGACGATGAACAATTGCAACAAATGTTCATGTTCATGTCAAAAAAAACGGGTCACACCGCCCAAACAATGTTTGACGCAAGATACACGATTGCGGAGTTTGTACTAAAAGCAGAAACAAGCGACCAACTTATACGCAATCTTGTGATTCGTGACACAAAGTTTTGGAGATGGTTTTTAGGCGTATGGTACTTGAATGACCTACACATCAGACACTATGTATTAGGCATCGTACCACACTTAGATGTGCTGCAATACGCAGAAGCGCAAAAAAACCTATTCAGTACCAAACACAAAATACCAAATTGGATTTTTTCGTAGGGGCGTACCCTTGCGGTCGCCCAAAATATCAGTAGGGGCGTACCCTTGCGGTCGCCCAATTCAACACAACCCAAAAAACATTCAGAATTAGGGAAAGTATTTAAGAGAAAACAGACACATTTTTTTTAACCAACACAATTTAGTAATGAAAGAAGTACAAAGCAACAGTGCGAGCGTTGCTGCATCGGCAGTGCAAACACAAACAAAAAAGTTCAGCAACATTCCACCACTCAATGCCGCAAGCGACATTTACTGGTGCATGGAACGGGTCGTAAAACGCCAAAATTGCAAAAACCTAAAATTCATCTTTGACGGTGGCGGAAGATTAATAATCCTCCGAATGAAAGTTTGCAACGATGTTTTACAAAAAATGAAAGGAAAAAGCACACTCAAATTTCAGTCACTCGAAGAATACGAGCTACTCAAATCGTGTTGCCTCATGTACATTCAGCTTGCCAAAACGCACCAAGCGCACGAAAAAATGCGCAACGACATTTGGGAGCAAGTACAAGCATTGGTCGCACAAGAATGTGAAACATTCTACACAGGTTCGCCAGCAGAAAACATAGACCTTGACAAATTCAAATTCATCTACAGTCTATGACAGCAATAGCAATTTTATTCGCACTCATGGTTTTTTTATCAGAAAAACCATGCAACTCAAATTCATAAAAATGGCAAAAAAAGCAGCAAAATTAACAGCACAAGAAGCAGAGCAAGCAGCATCAGATTTTTTTGAAGCAGAAAACGAACTTCTGAATTTGGAAACCGAAAAGCAAAAAGAAATTTTAGCTATTCAGAACAAATACACAGAGCTTGCGAATGCCGCTTCTGCAAAATCAAAAGCAGCGGAAAAAACGCTCGCCACCTACTGCAAAAAAAATAGAGCAACGCTCCTTACAGGCGATGCCAAAAGTGGCACAATTGGTAGAATAGTCTATGCCTTCAAGTTCAACAAAGGGAAATTAGAACCTACCGAAAATTCAACATGGGAAAGCGTACTGGCAGCAGTGGAATCAAAACTACCCGACTATGTGCGTACCACGATTGAGTTAGACAAGTTAAGACTATTAGCGGATGCCGAAACCATGTCGGAAACCTTTGCAGAAATTGGGCTAAAAGTAGTCAAAAAGGAACATTTTACCCTTAGTTTGAAAGACTAAAAGAATAAGTACGACGGTACTTATTGCTTTAGTGTTCGGTTTTTGGGATTTTACTTCATTTGCTTGTGGAGTGAATACTGAGTAGTTTAATTGGCAAAACATCAGACTAACTCATCTGATTTGCAGGTTCAAATCCTGTCTCAGTACTACAGTTTTCTTTACAAGTACGCCCACCTTGTACTTTATTTCAGTTATTCGGTTTTTAAGTTTTACGTATGGCAGTGGCAAAAGAGCCGCTGCCATTATTCAGAACCTTAATGTAAGGGTAGCATACCGTAGTCATTTATAAAATAAATTTGCGTTTGTGTTTATAGGTTTCTAACGCTACGGCAGCATCGGTTCGACCCCGATAGGTTCTACCAACAATTTTGTTCACCAAAATAATTTCATCTAATGAAAGAAACAATCAAACTCCTATTCCTAATAGGAATCTTATTCGGAGCAATGTTTGGGTTGGCACAAAAACCACCAACCAAACCGAAGCTCGAATACAAATGCGAAGTCCTAAATGTATATGATGGCGACACCTTCAACCGTTGCCTGATACACTTAGGATTTGACCGAGTAGAACTCATGTCTATCCGCCTTGCACGTTTTGATGCACCCGAACTCATAGGCGACAGCACCGAAGTAGCAAACGGTATCATTGCCAAAAACTACCTCATAGACTACATCGCCAAAAATTGTCAAAAAAACAAATTTGGCAATTACCTAATCAGCATAATACCCATTGCCTTAGACCCTGCCAAACGAATCATTGCAGAACTCTACGACGACAGAGGCAACAACATCAACGATATTATGCTCAAATCAAAAAACGTCAAACCCTACACCACAGGACGAGGCGCAATTTTCAAACAATAATCAAATCACAAAAAGTCCCTCCTTTAGGAGGGATTTAGGGAGGAATGAAAGCATCAATAACCAAATCACAAAATGCCTTAATCCATGCCTTGATAGCACAATTAGAAATCAAAGAGCAAAAGGCAAATTTAATCAATGCGTACACAAGCAACCGTACAGCCAGCACAGCCGAAATGACATTTAACGAAGCGATAGCCTTGATTAAAGCACTCCAAGAAGACAAGAAAAAACAACTTGGAAAGATGCAAGGCAAAATCATTGGCTACATGAAACTCATGGGCTATGTCGTAGATTCAGGTTTGGAAGACTTAAAGCGCATCAACAACTTCATCATCAACATTGGCACAAACAATCCACGCAAAGCAGAATTGTGGTACTTACGAAAGTCTGAACTTATCAAAGTACTCAACCAAGTAGAGCAACGATACAAAACACAAGTACAGCAATGACCGAATCCATTTACACCGCACTCGAAAAACGGCTCAAAACAATTCCCGAACTCAAAATCATTGACTGGTTCGCAAACCAATACGAACCGTCAGAAGAAGAAGACTTCGTATGGCAAACACCAGCAGTGTTTTTAGAATTTGCACCATGCGTGTGGCTAACCACAGGCGAAAACACAATTCAAGAAGCACTAATGACATTGACCGTTCACACCGTTACCGACAACAACTACGCAGACAGCAAACGATTCACCGCAACGCAGCATTTAGCCATTCAGCGAAAAGTTCACAAAGCACTACACGAGTTCACTTGCGCACTCAGTTACATTGACCCAAACGTTAGCAACCAAACCGACCACGTATTACTCAATGAACTCACAAGAGTAGGCTCAGAATCTGACCACGTACTCAATGTGATCATCGCAACCAAACAAACTTATACAGCACAAGTATTTGACCTTGACGAACTTCAAAACAACAATACAACAGCAAACGTTGATGTTATTCTCAACATAGACCAAGTTCCAAAATACACGCTCAACACAAATTAACAATTAATTTTTTTTATCAACTTATGCGCAAACAAACACAACTGAAGTATCAAAATATTCAAAACAGATTCACTTACTTGTACAGCGTCGAGCGACTACGCATTGACGACTGTAAGAAAAAACTATGTTTAGAATTTTACCTTGAGTTAGCAACTTTGGAGCGCATTTTAAAAATCAATATTCCACCATGCCAGCACTTGGATATTCAATCGAAACCATTACCGCCAGAGTCGTAAGAATCATGTTCCTTCCGTATGAACTCAACGACAACTACGAAGGCGTAGGTATCAACGATCAGTTCTTACGAGATACCGTTTTAGTTCAAAACCTATCACCACGTCTGATTCGTGACGCAAACGGAGAAATGGCGTGTGAGCTTTACGAAAATGGCAAACACTTGATGTCGTTCACTCGTAATTATCCACCAAACGTTCAAAACACTTTCAATGGTGAAACCGACCCCGAAACCATTTACAACCAATTTTCTGACCTCCTTCAAAATCTATAAAAATGGGTAAAGTTTTCATCTTACTAATCGTATGCTACTGCCTTTGGAAAGCAGTATAAATTTTCAAAATTTTCAACAACAACAAACCGTAGAGGCGTACCCTTGCGGTCGCCCTACTACACAAATTCGCAAAAAATGGTACACAACAAACTACTCCATCGAAAGTATTTGGCTATTCAAAACAAATACACCCAATACATGGAAGTTCAAAACGACAGGCAAAATATTTTATTTTGCCTGTCCAATGAGTTTTTTTTAACAAAGCGAAGCATTAACCAAATCTTGAAAAAAAACCTATCCGAACCACAAATTGAACAAAATTCAAATCAACTAAAAATTTTTAATTTATGAAACAATTACCCGAATATCAACAAGCAATCCTTGCCGCATGGGAGCGCAATTACGGAAGAGTAGTCCTCCAGTGTGACGAGTACGAAGTAACATTCGTTACGGGCTTATATGGAAAGCATATAAAAATTGAATATTTTATTGGTGGTGAATATCTTGGTGAATGGTGCCAACCAGACAATCCAATTGGTTCAAAATTTGGACAACCAAAGTTTTCTCGTTACAGTAAAGTTCATTATAATTTTGTAAAAAAGTGGGGTGGGAAAAAGGAAGCCGATGCCTATCGCAAAAAAACCAATGAAACAAAATTGATGAACTTATTATTGTGGACCAATCCAAGATCACTAATCCGACACCTCAAAAAAACGTGTCAAAACATAACCATAAACAATGAACAAAGCACTAACTACCGTAGAGAATAATTTTCAACTTTCGATAATAAAAGAGCGTAATTTAAGGCAATTTCTTCTTGAGGAATCAGTATTGAATAAAAATTCTCCCAACTTGACGATGTTCTCCAAAATAAAAGATGTAAAAAATTTAGTACAAGGCTTATATGATTACCATAGCGAACTCAAAGATTTGGCTAATCCCGAATACCTCACAATGCTAAAAAACACAATTTTTATTTTGCAGCATTTAGAAAATTCAGACAACCTACTCAGCTTCATCAAAAATGAATAAAACCATGTTTCACCTTGACATAGAGCAAATACGCTCTTACTACCGACAACTACGTGACGGACACATTGTCCTTATTACCGACTACCACCACTGCAAAGAAGACAAACAAAAACTAATTGATTTCTTCTACCAACACAACGTAATCAACGAATCTTTTTACAACAACGACCTCATTTATCTTTTCCCATCAAACACCGAATCAATCTTATCCAAACTACAAAAATTTAAGTTTCCACAAAAATAAATTAAAAAATTACACCATGTCAAAAGTAAAATATGACCTCAATAAGTTCACGGACAATTGCGACAAAATCAACGATATTGCGCAATCGTCGCCCGAGGGCAAAGACGCAGTTTTAAGAGTCGTCGCCCAAATATTACACGATGATTTTGGCAGAGAAAGCATCGCCCAAATCATCATAAAAGACATAATTTCCGAAACTTGTCAGGAGCTATGCGATGAACGTCAAACATCAAAATCGCACTGAAAATGACTAAATACATCGTAGAGCTAATCAACGAAAAAGGAGAAATATTCTACACTTGTCACCGCCATTTTGAAAGCGAAAACACCGCAAGGGAACACGCTAAAAAAATGATGGAAGAATTTAAAGAACTCATTTTTTCTTATCAAATAATCAAACTAAATTTCACTAAACCCAGTACAAAAAAATAACAATAAAATGGTAAAAAAAATTTTACAAATTGAATCTTTGACCGAAAAAGATTTCATGGACGCTCTACAAAATATTACTAACGAGGTAGCAGCATTACGTATAGAAGTAATGAAATTACAAATGCCTAAAGCACCAATTGTAGAACCCGAAAACATGACTATCAATAAAGTTTGTGAATACTTGAGTATCAATAAAACTACTTTATGGAAATGGACCAAAGCGGGCAAAATAGCATCCTATAAAATTGGTAGCAAAAAATTCTACAAACGTACGGAAGTTGAAAACTTGTTATTAAACGGAAGAGTATAATTGTTCTCACCAATCAAATTTTAATTTTTAAACCAAATAATACCATACCATACAATGCCTAATACTTACCAATACCGCAGCACAGTCTTAAAAAAAATCCGTACTCGTGGTTACGAAGCAGCCATGAGTGCAATCCGAAACCAAGTTGATGTCTTCAATCTACCTAAAACCGCCATGTTTCAAGTACAAGGCAATCTTTTACAAAACGTAGTCAATGAAGTTGTCGCACAATTTGAACGTGACAGAACCCGTAAAAAAGGCTATGCCACCTCATATAAAACACTTGAAGTCACCTTTTCAAACCCTAATACTGTTCATTTTCGTTTCCATGCGGAAGACGAACCTTTTTGTACTATTTTTTCAGTATTAATGTAATCTTTAAATAAAAAACGGCTTGTAATCAATTGATTACAAGCCGTTTTTTATTTACTCAATGCCTTAAAATAATAATAAAACATCGCTCTCATAGGGTCACTCAAAGGCTTATCGCCAGTAATAACAGACGAAAGCGAACTTTTATTAATACCTGTATCAGCAGCCATCGCCTTCAGAGCCAACTTATGCCGACTCATTTGTTGTCGCAACCAATCAGTACTCACCACCTCCGTAGGCGAAGCCACATAAGGCACAGTTCCAACGTGCAAAACCATACCATTACACCGTTCAGCGAATAGCTCCTTTGTTATTTCCACCAGCCTTTTTGCATCAACATGATTATCCTGAGGGCTTTTGCCCTGAGTGGTCAGCACCGTCACCACACCGTCTTTTACAGACATTATTTTGAATGTAATACGACTAAACCGCTGGTGAGCCAAAGCGGAATGTTCCATTTTTAACAAATCGTCTTCGCTCAACCAATCCAACAAATGAATATTTTTAACAACCATAACAAACAATTTTTAAGTAAAAAAAATGTGGTAGCGGTCTTTCAACCGCTACCTTTTTGTGTTTTAGGACAATTCCTTGTAGGTATTCGTTTCTAAGTTATAGATGCCAATTTGTTTATTTTCAACACCTAATTTTGTAGCATCGCTTTCACTTTCTACAATCATTACAGCATCGAAATAATACAATTTGTCATTTTTCCAACCACCGAAACAACCCGTTTCTTGTTCTGCAATTTCAAATGCTTTTTTACAGCCTTCAACTCCAAAACAATTTTGAGTTTCTTTTAATCCAACCACCCAACCTTTTTTTACAAAGTTTAAGTCTGTTGTAAATACCGTAAATCCCAAAGGATTTTTTTTCGCTAACGTCATTAGCGTTTTTATTGAATGTGTCATAGAACTTTGGCTTTATTTTTCGTGCCGCCTACACGTTTTAATTATAATACAAAGATACATCAAACGTTTGACATTTGCAAACATTTTTAAATATTTTTTTAAACTTTTTTTTCACAAATCACAATATTTTTTTCACAAAAAAAGCCACTGACAAACGCCAGTAGCCAAGACCCAACAAAAAAGCAAATACGACGAATGTAAAAAAAAAGGCAACCTATCTCTAAAAAAGGCAACCTATCTACCTAAAAACCCCTAATTTCACCCTATAAAATTCACTAAAATCCCCTTTTAAGCCCTTAAATCCCCTACCATTGCTCAATTAATCCAATCACTATCCAACACTTTACATTTATCGTATTGGACAGATTTTAAGCACTTACGCTCTAATCAATTGAAAATCAATAAATTGCAATTTTTTTTAAAAATCATTTTACATTCGTGGTGTTATCCCCCTTA
>JAYWHK010000323.1:0-6000 GCA_043777755.1 Saprospiraceae bacterium | reverse complement strand
GGTTATATTTTCTTTGCGTAAACTCATCGCCACAAGATACAGGGTTTTTGTAAAATATTTATTTTTTTACTAAATATAACCTGAGTAGTTACTAAATTTTAAAGTTTAAACTTTTTTACATTAGCTATTATATATAAAAAATAACTAATATATTTATTTATATATTTTTTTTAATATCTTAAAAATTTAACATATCAACTATTGACAAATACCAAAAACAGTATTATTTTTGCAGCATCATTGCAATGACAGTGAACTCAACCTTCACGAATCTATCATTATAAGCCCATATAACATGAATTTTACAATTTTTTTAAATCAAATTAAAAATTTTAAGTTATGTTACAAAAAAAAACAAATTGTTTTCAATTTAGAAAACACAGTATTCTTTTAGCGTTTTTTGCTATAGTTCTTTCAAGTCAAGTGTTTGCACAACAAGCAAGTGCTATTGTTTCCAGACCGCCTTTAAGCACAATTGCAAATGTACAAGTTTCTTTACGTAAGTCAGTTCCAGGCTTTCCACCGCCATTTTTTAATGCACAATTCCCAACTTCGTCTTCAGGAGTAGCAACATTCACACAAACATTTGCTCAACTTGGAGGCAATGGTAACTATGAAGTTTATGCAAGAGCAGTAAATAACACTCGATTCGGCTATCTCAATGGGGTAAGTTCATTAGACTTGGTTTTCACATCAAGACATATACTTGGTACTCAAATACTCAGCCCTTTTCACCAAATGTGTGCTGATATAAATGGAAGTGAAACTATATCAACAGCTGACGTAGTTATCTCTCGTCAATTAATATTAGGCATTACTGATAATTTTGGAGTAGATCCGATAGGAGTAGTACTACGTCCATCTTGGTTGTTTTGGAGTGAAAACGCTACAAACTTGGCAGATTTAAACTCATTAAAGACCAATGAAATTAATGCTGCTGGTGGAACAGGATTCTTTCTAAAACAAAATGTGACTTCTATTTCTAACTTGTCAAATATTCCTATCATTGCGGGTAAATTGGGTGACGTTAATTCAAGTAGTACACCAGTAGCTTTGATAGAAAACACTTCTCCTTTCAAGAATGCAGTGGCTACTTCAAGAACTTCTAAGGCTTTTGATAATGATTTGAATTTGAAAAATGGAGAGGAGGTAAAAATCAACGTATCACTTCTTGACAATCAAAAAACAATCGCTTGGCAGTGGGGTGCAAAATTTGATGCTAACAATCTTGAAGTTGTTAAAATTGAAGGAGTAGAGTCTGAGAATTTTTATCACAACAAAGAAGCAAATACTGTTACTGCACTTAATTTTGTTCCACAAGGTCATTTTTCTGACTCAAAATGTCTTACAATTACATTAAAAGCTAAAAAAGACATTTCTTCCTTATCAAATCTTATCCAATTTGACAACGAATTGATAGAAACAGTCGCTTATGATGTTGATCAGAATGCTGATAACGATGCTTTTAGCTATGAGGTAGTTAAAAATACTTCAAATTCAATAAGTATTTCTCCTAATCCTTTCAAAGAAAATCTAAACTTGAGTTTACCTAATTTTGAAGGAGAGGCAAAAATGTCAATGTTTGATGCAACGGGTAGAGCTGTTTTATCTAAAACGATTACAAGTTCACAATCTACCATTGATACTGATTTGGGCAACTTATCAAGTGGCGTTTATTTTATCAGTATAATGTTGCCAAATGGTGACCGAGTACAACAAAAATTAGTGAAACAATAAACTATTTTACTTTAATGATAAAGAGAATAGGCTACGCAGCCTATTCTCTTTTCTCGTTTTTACAACAAAATTATATAATATAATGACACGTAAAACATCTATTCTTATTTATTTATTTCAACTCTTACTCTCTGTTGATTCATTTTCACAACAATCTATATACGCCATATATGAAAATCTAAATACTGGCATAGGGCTACCATTGCCTAATGAGTCACGCCCTTGTTATTTAGCTGAAATAAATGTTGATAATTGTAAGGTGAAAAAAATAATGGATTTAGACTCTATAAACATTAGAGATTTAAAAGATTTAGCACTTGATAGCAAAGGAAACAAAATATTTCTACTCCACAATTACGGCGGACATAGTGCAACGATAAGTAAAATCAATTTAAAGAATAAAAAAATTGAAAGTTCTATCATTTTATCAAAAGAATATCCATGGAATACTCCTAATTTTATTTCCAACCAACCTAGGCAGTTTTTACAGTATTATCGAGACAATGATGTTTTATTATTAAGTAGAAGAGATACTATTTTTGAATTCAATTATTACACGAAAATATGGAAAAAGGTGTGGAAAGCTGGAAGTATCTTTAAAAATGGAATACCTATATTTGGTTTTAATTCAATTTGGCATAAAGGAAATCTCCTATACTACACATTATCAGATAACTTATTATTCAATCTCCACTTAAATCAAGACAGTTTAATCACTGTTTATTCTGACACTACTGGAATATCAAACGCTATTGGTGCTTGTTTGAGCAATGGTAGTCCTGCTTGTGATACGTCTATTATTTATTCGATTAATCCGTATTATAAAAATCTATACATCATTAATTTAGAGAAACAATCATCAAAAAAAATTTGTAGCAATCCAATATTTGAGCATATAAAAGCAACTACAAGTCCTTATGACAATCTCTCTTCCAATTGTTCGCCCTTCATAGACCTTGACAACGACGACAGTAGCGACACGACCAAAAACAATTATAGCAGTGCTATTGTCTGCGATGCTATAATACCTATTCCATTGAATGACAATGACTTAGTGGTTAATAGTGGCGGATTGATTGATTCGTTGGTTTGTTTTATTCAAAATCCAAAAGATGCTAATTTGGAGGAATTGATGTTCACTGGAACTCAAAATTCTAAAATCAACGTAAAAAGCAATCTCACAAGACGACTTGTTTTACAAAATAAAAACACAGCCAAATCCTTGGACTTCAAAACGGCTTTGTCAAGTGTTTTTTACCAAAATAAAAAAACAAAATTTACGCAAGGTGATAGGTTGATTTCCTTTGTGCTGTACAGTGGAAATGAAAAATCTGATACGGCTTTTGCCCGTTTGATTTTAAGAAGAAATGACGCTGGACAAGACACCGTGCTGACAATTTGTAAGGATGAAAATATATCTCTAAACAATTATTTGCGAGGAAATAATCATAAATTTGGCGAATGGTATCCGTCCTTAGCATCTGGAACCGACTTATTCAATCCTCAAAAAGACAAGTATGGAAAGTACAATTATGTTATCAGCAATGGCGGTTTTTGTGTTGATGACAGCGCAACTATTGAAATAAAAAAAGGCAGTATTTTGATTAAAAAAAATATTGATACAACACTTTGTTTTGATAACTCCTTGACAATCAATAATAAAACTTACAAAAACGAAGGTGTTTATAAAGATATTCTCCGTTCAGCATCGGGTTGTGATAGTCTTGAATATTCGATTAAAATAAATGTAAGAAAAGAAGCCAAAACAGAAATTGATACGATTTTGATAGAAGGAACGAGCTATACGATTGACAAACAAGTGTTTAACAGTAAAGGTGATTTTTCTATAAAAGTAAAAAATAAATATGGCTGCGATAGCCTTATTTTACTAAAAATTGACGTTGGAAATAAAGAAATACTTATTCCGAGTATTTTTACACCAGAAAGTAATGACGAAAATCAATATTTTAGACTTGTTGAAACTACTTTTGTAAAAAAAATAAACAAAATGTATGTCTTTAACCGTTGGGGACAAATGGTTTTTAAATGTGAAAATGCTGCGGTTAATGCGCATCAAGCCCGATGGGACGGTTCTTTTGAAACCAAACCACAAGCAAGTGATACTTACGTTTATTACTTAGAATTAGAAACACTACAAGGTTTAAAAGAAATATATGGTAATATAACTTTGTTGAGATAACAAATATTTTTTAACCAATAATAAAAACGACAGGGCGTTTGTGCAAATCAGGTAAGGTTGTTTTTTTCCAATCAGAAATACTTAGGGTTTTGATGTATTGAGTAGGCAATGTAAGGTCGCAAGCGATACAGAGTTTTGTTGTGGCATTTAAATTTTTCAAAGCAATATCCAAAACGTTTTTATTTCGATAAGGTGTTTCGATAAAAATCTGTGCTTGCTTAAATTTTAGTGCTTGTGTTTCCAGACGTTTCAAATCTTTTAGTAGATTTTCTGTTTTTGCGCCCAAGTAACCATTAAAAGTAAAACTTTGTCCATTCATACCAGAACCCATCAATGCCAATAAAATAGACGATGGCCCTACCAACGGCACTACTTCTATGTTTTTTTTATGCGCCAAAGCAACAATCGTTGCGCCAGGGTCAGCAACGCCAGGGCAACCAGCCTCAGAAAGCAAGCCAATATTTTTACCTTTTGCGATGTGTTCAAGGAAAAAAACTTCTGCGGATTTTAGCTCGTGTTCGTTCAGTTCTTCCATCAAAAGGTTTTGCAAAATAATTTCAGGACAAATTGCTTTGATACAATGCCTTGCCGTTTTTGCTTTTTCAACAATAAAAATATCTAAATTGCGGATAATTTCTCCAATATATGGAGGAATGACATTGATTGCACCTTCTCCCAAAGGAGTAGGAATTAAAAATAATTTGCTCATAAATTTTGTTTTCTTAGATTCAAATAAATAATTCCACAGCGATATAATCCGCCAACATTCTACCTTCTCGACTGAGTGTATAAACGCCATTGCTCTCAATCACTTGTTTTTTTTCAATAAAAGGAAAAATATTATCTTTGAAGTGATTGGAGTATTCAAGGTCAAATGCTGCAATTTTGCTCCAATGTGCGCCCCATTTGGTGCGTAATGTAGTCAAAACATACTCATTGTAACGCTGCGCTGGCGAAAGATTTTCTTTTTCAAAATTTAAAACACCATCGTTCAAAGTTGTCATGTATTGTTGATTGTTGGCGATGTTGTGCTGACGAGAAACCCCATCGTAAGAATGTGCAGAAGGCCCAATACCCAAATATTTTTGACCCAACCAATAATTGGAATTGTGTCGGGCGTGTGCATCTGGTTTTGAAAAATTAGAGATTTCGTAATGTTCAAAACCTGCATTTTCAAGTGTTTGCATCAATATTTCAAACTGTGCAGCGGCTTGTTCTTCATTCACACCTTTCAAAAGTCCTCTTTTTACTTGTTTTTCCAACAAAGTTTTTGGCTCAACAGTCAGGCAATAAGAAGAAATATGTGGAACATTGTATGCAACTGCTTTGTCGAGGTTGTAACGCCATTTTTCGTCGTTCATGGTTGGAGTGCCATAAATTAAATCTATACTAAGGTTTTGAAAACCAATGTCTTGTGCTAATTTTATGCACTTTTCGGCTTCTGATGCGTTGTGCGCACGGTGCATAAAAGTCAAATCTTCATCAAAAAAAGATTGTATGCCAATGCTAAAACGATTGATATTGGTTTCATTTTTCAATGCTTTTAGCTTTTGTTCGGTCAAATCGTCAGGATTCGCTTCTATGGTGATTTCTGCATTTTCGCTGACCTCGTGCAAGGCATAAATTTTTTCTAATAAATTGGCAATTTCAGCCGTATCTAAAATCGAAGGCGTTCCGCCACCGAAGTAAATCGTTTCTATTTTTTCTCCTTGCAAATAATCTTTTTGTAAAAAAAATTCTTTGTGCAAAGCGAGAAGCAAATCGTCTTTCTTTCTCAAAGAAGTCGAAAAATGAAAATTGCAATAGTTACAAGCCTGTTTGCAAAAGGGAATATGAACGTAAATACCAGCCATAAATAATTTACTATAAGTTTACAATATCTTAATATCCAATCACAGGGTTTTTCTTAATAAAAGCGGCAGAGCCGCAAGATATTTGTAGAAATAGTACATTTTCCTTATTTTGAAGGTGCAGCATACCTTTGTAAAAAAATAAAAAACAAAATGTAATTTTGTGAGAGAAAAAAGGGAAGGATAGATTAAGACTGAAGGTGCAGTAGGAAA
>JAYWHK010000322.1:0-6008 GCA_043777755.1 Saprospiraceae bacterium | reverse complement strand
ACATTGTAACGATAAAAAAAGGTGTTTTCCAAAAAGGCGTTTTGATGCTAAAATGATAGCGAACTTCTTCCGAAGGATACGTTCCCAACAATGCTCTTACACGAAACGTATAATCGCCAGGCGGCAACTGTGGATAAGTCGCATTGCGTTCTTTGCTGTCGTTCCAATCTCGGTCAAAACCTTCGAGTATGTACTTGAAATGTAAGGCTTCGGGTTTCGGATAATAAATACCACACCACTCAAAATTAAAGAAATTTTTATCGTAAGAAAAAACGCTATCTTGTTGATAATCAATATTTTGATTGAATAACTTTATCGTTTCAAAGTGAATTTTTGGCTGATTGCTTTTTAAAATACCATTTCCATTATAATTAAAAACTTGGTTTCCAATCGCTATTTCATTTCTAAATTCGTCAAATAAATTTAAGTTTGGCTCATAGTTATTTTCTAAATCATCGTCCAAAAGAGGAAAGCAAAACTTATTTTTTAAGGAAAAAACATCAATTCCTTTCTCATTTGCAATCAATATTTTTTCAGAAAATGCAGCAATAGAATTAACATTATTGCTTCGTAAACCAAGGTTTTTATCAATAATCGCAAACGTATTCTTACCCGTATCATATTGTACGACACCAATATCGGGCGTTGCAAAAAATAAGTAGTGGTTCGGATAAGTAACACTACTTGCAATTTGATACACCGTTTTCAAGGTTTTTTCATTGATTTTAGTGATATTTTCAACACTAAAATCGCTTTTTATTTTGATAATACCATTGCCATCTGTTCCGAGCCAAATCGTATTTTGAGCATCTTTAAAAATGGAATAGACGTATTTTATCGTAATATTTGCTTTTTTAGCAAGGTCTTGAAAACTAAAATCTTGCGTATTGACTTCGTACAAGCCACCTGCCGTAGAGAAAATATTTTGACAAACAGAAAGCACCGCTTCATCACTCAATCCATCTTTTTTGCTAATTCGACGTACTACTTTTAGCGTTTTTTTATCTAAAATAAACAAGCCATGAGAGAGTGTTCCAACAAAAGTAAAATAATCATTTTGACTAATGCAAGAAACGCTAATTTTCTGATTATCAATGAGTTGTATTTTATTTATTTTAGGATTTATGCCATAAAATTGATAAAAAAGACCTTCGCTTGTTCCTAAATAATTGCCATAAAATGCGCCTTTGTCTAAGTCGTAATAATCTGCCTGATGTATTTGAATTTTGAAAGGTAATGTTTCTTTTTTGTAAAAAAGGTTATACGAAACACGCCAAACTCCCTTGCCTGTCAATACCCAACGAGTACCGTCATTGTAACGAATTTCATCAATAATCGCTTCATTTTTATAAGTCAAAACTTGCTCGTAACTTTCAACTTTGATTTCTGGCGTATGTACATAAGGGTTGTACAAATAGCCATGTTCTTTTTCAAAACAGTGAAAAACAATACCTCTTGGCTGCGTTTCCACCTTCGTCACAAGGTTATCGCCCAAACCATCAGCAGTAGTCAATGTCTTTATAATTTTTTGATTATCAGTGAGTTGTATCTGACTTGCGCCGCCATCTGTTCCTATCCAAATCGCATCAAAATAGGCTAAATCATATACCTCATTACTTGGCAAACCGTCGTCTTGATTGACATTGTAGAGGTGTTTGTTTTCGTAATAATAAACGCCTTCGCCATAGGTCGAAAACCAAAATCGCCCGTGTTTATCTTCTGCAAAACCAGTAATTTTTGATTTTGGCAACCCTTCCTCAATTTCCCAAAGGACGGTTTCGCCTTTTTTGTTCAAATAACGAATTTCGCCATTTTCGTAACCAATCCAAAGGCATTTTTTAGCATCTTGAAAAATCGCTGTGACGTTATTTTCAGGTAAAAAAGGTTTAAAATTCAAACCATCGTAAGCAAAAAGCCCTTTTGAACTCCCTATCCAAAGTTTGTCATTCGCATCTTGAAACAAGCAATTTGCTTTCGCCTCTTTCAAAAAAGGCAAAAATTGTTGTGCTTCTGTTTTTACAAAAAACAAAAACAAGCATAGTAGTAAAAACAGATTTTTTTTCATTATTTCAACTCCACATTAACCTTCACTTGTATCTCTTCCGCAATTTTCTGATTGACGATTTTGGGTATCGGAATCTGATGTTCTGCCAACGGAACAGTGAATTGTGTTGTGATAAAAACCTTGCCTTTTCGTATTTCGAGGTCGCTTTTGATGATGCGTTCTTGCTTCACGCCGTGAATAGTCAAATAACCTTTTGCACGGACAGTCGTTTTTGTATCTTGTTGAAAATCAATCTTTTCTATGATTTTTCCAGTAAAAGTAATGGTCGAAAACTTCTTTGTTTCGAGGTAGTTTTCATGGAAATGCTCTTGCTGCAAAGGCGAATTAAAACCTTGAAAACTATTGACATTTACCGAAAAAGCAAAGGTTTGTTTTGTCACATCTATCACGCCTTTGAGCTGATTGGACTTGCCTTTGATAACCTCCAAAGGCGCATTGCTCGTAAAAGACACTGCGCCATTATCGCTTTTCAAGATTTGGGAAAAAAGCGTTCCTTTGATAAAAAAGAAAACAAATAACAATAAAAATTTCTTCATCATAACAACTTATGCTACGCTTGTAAGTCCTTCCTTCGGACAGGCTACTTATTTTTCCTAACCGTAAAAACCCTTGACACATTGAACCCAAAACGCACATCGCCTTTGCTCCATTTTCCTGTTGTTTCGGTCAAAAAACTACGATGGTCAGTGCCATTAGAGTTGGTAAAAAAGAGTTGAAAAACGTGTCCGCCAGTTTCAATATCGAAGCCTACGGAAAGCGTATTCTGCACATTATCAGCGAGTTGATTAGGCAAAGCATAGTAATATTCAAGATTAATGGCTGTGCGTTTCGTCAATTTTTGTCTTGCCGCTACGCCCAGCAAAAGTACATCATTTTTTTCAATTTTTGTTTTTACAAAATTGCGATGTACCAAAGTTGGCATCAATTGTAGAGATGTGCCTTCGCTAAATTTACGTCCAATCAACAACTGATGCGTATAATAAGAACGCAGCCAATAGCGGTTTGCGAGTTCCGCATTTGACCATTTTGCGGTTTTGTGGTCTATTGTGGCAACGTAGGCAAGTGTAATGGGCATCGTTTTTTTGCCCGAACTTTGACGTAAAATTTTGTATTTTACAAAACCATCATAAACTTTTTCGTAAGAATTTCGCCCAATGCCAACGCTTAATCTATCCGTCAAACCATAGTCAAAACCAATGCGAATATAGGCTTGATCTAAGCCAAACCACTCATAAAAACCGCTATTGACAAACCCAAAACGGTGGTTAATCTTAAAGTCCAACACGCCTTTTGCCGTACTTTCCAACGAATGACCATTGATAACACGGTTGGTTTTGAACGAAGCGGTAGCGTAGTTCGTCGTCGGTTCGTCTGTTCCCAAAAGAGAAAGTAAATCGGTGGTGTCTTGTTGTGCAAAAATGGTGAAAATTTGGAAGAAAAATAAGAAAAGTAGTTTGCTTTTTTTCATAAAGTATTTTTTTTTGTCAAAACAAAGGGTGTTTTAAAAACACCCTTTGTTTACACCCTTTGTTTCACGCTACGGACTTACATTTTTTGATAATCAGCATTGACCTCAATCGCAATATTTTTAGCGATTTTTTCTTTAACTGCGCCAGGAATACTAATTTGATAATCTTCGCATTTGACTGAAAATGAGCAAGTTCCGTTGCTGATTGCGCCATCTTTTACGGTCACTTTGCCTTTACTCGCAACCGCTTGTGCAACGCCGTGCAGCGTCAGATTGCCACTAATTTGAACATCGTAAGCACCATCTTTTTTGAGATTGACCGTTGAAAAATTGTCAATTTTCCCTTTGAATGTTGCTTTTGGAAATTTGGTACTTTCCATGTAATTTTCATTAAAATGCTCTTGCATCAACGCCTTGTCAAATAAAAAACCTTTGACCAAAACGGCAAATTCCATGTTGCCCGTTGCGCCATCAATCACGCTTGTTGCGCTACTATTGGTCGCTTCAATTTTTTCAATTGGCGTATTGGATAAAAAATGAATTTTTCCAGTTTTTGTGAAATATTTTTGACCAAACGCCATTGTGCCAACTGACATTATTAATGCTAAAATGATTGTTTTTTTCATTATAAATAATTGATTATAAGTAAATTATATTTTTGTTTAAATTTATTGCTCACTGTTAATTGTTCACTAAAACACATCTTTCAATGACCACATCGCTCAAAAAACCCGTACAAATGCCTTTGAAAACAACTTCTTCGCCTACGGAAAACTCCGTTTTTCCATGTTTGCCCAAAGGGTCAAGATTGCATTGCACGCCATACATCATGCTTTCTGATGTCAAAAAAATGCTTATTTTGTCACCTTCTTTTTTAATTTCTTTAACCTTTCCGCTAACAGCCACGACCTTATCAAGGTATTTTGTATTCGCTTCTGCTTCATTGGTTTCAAAAGCGGTGACGATGGCGCTTGCTTCAATTTTGAGGTCAGCTACTGCCGAAGTCATGTTTTTTTGCGGTTTGTTCCAAAGGTAAAAGCCAAACGCTGCACCTATCAAACCAATAAGCATTAGTCCAATAAATAGATTTTTTTTATTCATAATAAATTGATTTTTAATTATTTAAAACACCTTGTGTAATCCACGCTTTGATTTTGGCAATGTCGCAATCGCTGATTTTAGCACCATTTTTAGGCATTGGCGAAAAACCCGAACTATGTTCTATTACGCCCAACAAAGCTGTACTTTGAGCATGTTTTTTCACTTCAATATGATTGTCTAAGACAACGCCACCCAATTTTGCCGCAGTTGAATGGCAACTATTGCAATTAAAATCCAAAATTGGTGCAATGTCATTTTTATAACTCATATTGCTCGTTGCACAACCCGAAGTGCCAAGTAAATCCTCTTCATTGTTGTAATAACAAGCTGAAAATAAGATACTTACAATTAAAAAAAAGAATATTTTTGTTTTATTTTTCATAAAAAAATTTAAGTCTAAGATAGTTTGTACGTTATTTAGCTCCTATTGTTTGCAAGTCCTCAGAAGCGATTTAGGACGATTTCTAATTATCCTTTGCACCTGCATCAATCCACGCTTTTACTTTATCAATGTCGCATTGGTCGAGCTTCGAAGCATTTTTAGGCATTTTGGAATAAGACAAACTATGTGAAATAGAGCCGTAAAGCGAACCTGATTTGGCAATAGCAGCAACACCATTGTAGAGTGCAAGATTAATGTTAGCCGAAGGCGAAGTGCCACTGTGACAACCCGTACAATTTTTATCCAAAATAGGTTTTATGACCTTGCCAAACGTCACCTTTTTAGTATCGCAACCCGTCGCATTGGCATCACAACTATTGTTTTTTGCTCCTTGCAAAATCCATTTGGCAATCGTTTCTTTCTGAGCAATGCTCAAAGGTGCGCTTGGCAAGGGCGGCATTATTTTTTTAGCATCATTAATTGTAATGTATTTATAAAGGTCGCTACTTGACAAATTAAACGCTTTCACTTCCTGCATAACATTCTGATAATCTGTCAATTGTATGCCTTTCACTTTTGAAACGGCATCGTGACAACCACTTTTAGCACAATTGGAAACAAGAATAGGCAACACATCATTTTTGAAATAAGCGGTATCGGGACTGCATGGTTTTGGCGTAGGATTTGTGCTGCTGCCGCCAGTATTTCCACCAGTGTTGTTTCCACCAGTATTTGGATTGTTTGGCTGTTCGATTGGCTCGTATTTACAAGCTAAAAAACAAACGGCAGTCAAAATAAATAATAGGCTTATTCTTTTCATCATTTCAAAAACTTTTTACAAAGGTAAAACAAAGTAAAAAAATGTGCAAATAAGAGTTACCGAAACGGTATTTTGGTAGGTTGAAATAGGAATTGTGTCTGAGAACAGCCAGTATTAAACTTATTTGGAATTGTCAGTTATTTGACGTAATCCAAATTTTAGCGACTTTATC
>JAYWHK010000321.1:0-41306 GCA_043777755.1 Saprospiraceae bacterium | reverse complement strand
GGAAAGTGGTTTTGGGATTTTACATTTATGCAAAATATTGAACACCAAACGTTTGCAATATCTTTAATATCTAATAACCAATATCTGTTGTGTATATTCGCATATAGCGACCACTCAAAACTGCTCAAATTACGGAGAGTGTTTTTCTACAATCAAAAAGTGGATTTTGTACAGATAATAGGTGAATTTTCTTAAAAAAAACTTATTTTTGCTCCTCAATATTTTTAAAGGTTTCATTATGGCAAAAGACTTCAATATAACAGGGCTATGTCTGCCCAAAGAACACTACATGGCTGATGTATCTCATCAGTTGGCAGAGACTACTGAATTGATTGAAAAAGGTAAATATTTTACCATCAATCGTCCACGTCAGTACGGAAAAACGACTACTTTATATACCTTGATGGATAGATTGATAGCGGATAATTATATTGTTTTCAACATTAGTTTTGAAGGTATTGGTGACCTTATTTTTAATGATGAAGTCCTGTTTTCAGGCGGTTTTTTTAGATTATTAACCAGAGTCGCAGATGATTCGGCATCAGAGTTAAAAGATTTTTTAGCCGAAAAAGCCCTTCTTATCCAAAATTTGGAAGGACTTGGCGAAGCCATTACAGAACTATGTGCAAAAACGGAAAAAAAAGTAGTTGTGTTGATTGATGAGGTGGACAAAAGCAGTAACAATCAATTGTTTTTGAATTTTTTAGCGATGCTGCGTAATAAATATTTGGATAGAAGTAGAAAACGTACTTTTCATTCCGTTGTATTAGCAGGTTTACATGATGTCAAGTCTTTAAAATTGAAATTGCGCCCCGATGAAGAAGCCCAATACAATTCGCCTTGGAATATTGCTATTCCCTACAAAGTTGATATGAATTTGTCAGCAAAGTCTATAAAATCAATGCTTGAAGATTATATGCAAGAGCAAAATGTAAGCATGAACGCTGATTTAATAAGTGAACGTTTGTTTTATTTGACTTCGGGCTATCCTTATTTGGTCAGTCATTTGTGTAAAATCATGGCAGAAGAAATAATACCTACTAAAATGGGACAGCCCGCAAACGGCGGGACAGTTAAAGAATGGACAGAAGCAGATGTGAACAAGGCATTTCAATTGATTTTAAGAGAACGACATAATACCAATTTTGACACTGTTGTTAAAAACCTCAATGAATATCCTCAATTGTATAAATTGGTGTATGCGATGGTCATTGATGGGCAGGTTTTTCCTTATGATAACCACGATAAGACGATTGATTTAGGTGTTTTACATGGCATTTTGAGTCGCTCAAAGACAGATGCGCTGATGATTCAGAACCGCATTTACAGAGAACTCATTGCCAATATGATGATTTCAGAATGGCGAACAGGGAATTTAGACGACAAAAGTACCGATGTTTTTGATGTCGTCAGCCAATATCATTTGCCGAATAAAGGCTTAGATATGCAAAAAGTATTGGAGCGTTTTCAAGCCTTTATGAAAAAAGAATACAGCAACAAAGACCGTACATTCTTGGAACGTGATGGACGGATGCTATTTTTGGCTTTTATGCGCCCGATTTTGAACGGCGTAGGCTATGATTTTAAAGAACCACAAATCTCAGAAGAAAAACGCTTAGATGTTGTGATTACTTATCATCAACATCTTTACGTTGCGGAGCTCAAAATTTGGTATGGTGAAGAAGCACACCAAAAAGGCTTGGCTCAACTCGTTGATTACTTAGACCTTTTGGGCTTAGATACAGGTTATCTCCTCATTTTTGACCATAATAAAAAGAAAACATGGAAAAAAGATTGGGTAACAGTACATGGGAAACGAATTTTTTGGGCAAAAGTGTAGTGTCTGTTGTGTTCAAATAATTAAAAAAAGTATATTTGGCGCAAACGAATAAGGTTGAAAACTCAATAATAGTTCACCCTAAGTGCAAATTCTTACAAATGAAGAAATTTTCAATCTCAACAAAGCTATTTTAATATATTATAATAAAAAAAATATAAAATACAATTCATTGATAATCAGCACTATAAACCCATCTTGAAATTTATTTTTAATTTTTTTTTCAAAAAGGTTTGGAGAAATAAAAAACAGTTGTATCTTTGCACCGCAATTCAGAGATGGATAAGCAATAAGGTAGATCTGGTAGCTCAGTCGGTAGAGCATTTGACTTTTAATCAAAGGGTCCCGGGTTCGAGTCCCGGCCAGATCACGAGCTACAAATGCAATTTATTGGTAACACAATAAGTTGCATTTTTTTTGTTCCAAAACACTCGTAGAGAAAAGGTACGTCTTTTCTCGCCCTACGCCCTAAAAATAAAATACATTGCTAATTATCCATATAGACAAACTCCTTATTTTGAAACTTTTATAAGTAATAAAAAAAATTATGTTTAAAATTATGTTAAAAGTTATCTGAAAAACTTTCTAATTTGATAAAAAAGTTGGATATTTACACCAAATTTTAACATTGCAGTGAGAAAGCACATCAAAATCAGGTAAATAGAAGGAATAATTTTTTTAGTAATTATAAGAATCTCACTGTATGTCTTCTTTTTTTCAGCTAAGAATTAAATACTATATGAGAATCTCAACATTTAAGGCAAATTCATTTTTGCTGATTGTCTTTGCATTGCTTGGTTTCACTTTCCAAAGCAATCCACTTCTTGCGCAAAATAAAAAACCCAAAATGCCCAAAACAATTGTCCATCAAAAATGGGAATTGGGCGGATTTATTGGTGCTTCGCAATACCAAGGGGACTTACAAAAAACAGATTTAAAAGAATTGAATCTTGCCAATGGACTTTTTGTCCGCTACCACCTTAACGACAATATTGCACTTCGTGGAGGTTTTTCCTACGGAAAACTATCTGGTGACGATAGAAACTACACAGACGAAGTAGGTCGTCTTGCTCGTGGATTTAGCTTCAAATCGCCAGTTCGTGAATTAGCAATGTTGGTAGAGTACGATATTTTAGGCAAAAAAAGATATACGAACCTCGATAAAGGAAAATTCAACAAAATCGTATCTCCGTACCTTTTCGCTGGTGTTGGATTTGCAAATATCAGCCCCGAAGTTGATTTCAGCAAAACCACAACCAATGCAAACAAGCTTGACATTGCTTTTGACGAAGCGAAAAAAACAAAAAAAGGTAGTTTTGCAATGCCTCTTGGTTTAGGCTTCAAGATGGACATCAGCAAATTCTGGACGATTGGCTTAGAGGCAGGATTACGCCTTACCCTTAATGATTATATTGACGGTATCAGTCAATCAGCAAGCCCAAAAGACAAAGATACGTATGTCATGGGCGGTTTAGTATTGTCTTACAGAATCCCGTTTTTAAAAGATACTGATGGCGATGGTATTGGTGACGAAGTAGATGCTTGTCCAGAAATTGCAGGCCCTCTCAAAAGCAAAGGTTGTCCTGATAAAGATGGCGATGGTACAGGCGATCAATTTGACAAATGTCCTGATACACCAGGCTTGAAAAGTGCCTTGGGCTGTCCAGATGCTGACCGTGATGGCGTGAGCGATTTAGAAGACGCTTGCCCTGACATGATTGGATTAAAAGACCTCAAAGGTTGTCCTGATGCTGACGAAGATGGTGTTCCCGATAAAGACGACGAATGTCCAAGCGAAAAAGGTACTCCTGATTACAACGGCTGCCCTACTCGTGACTCTGATAATGATGGTATCGAAGATAAATTAGACCAATGTCCAAAAGAAAAAGGCTCAAAAGCGGACAACGGTTGCCCTGCAAAAGATTCTGATGGTGATGGCGTAGCTGACCGTGATGATTTATGTCCTGATGAAAAAGGTTTGGCTCGATTTAAAGGTTGTCCAGACGCTGATAGCGATGGAATTAGCGATAAAGACGACAAATGCCCTGACATTCCTGGAACTAACTTAAATCAAGGTTGTCCAGAAGTCGCTATCCAAAAAGAAGACAAAGAAATACTGAAAAGCGCAATATATGGTGTTGAATTTGAAGTAGGTTCGGCTAAAGTAAAGTCTGTATCATTCGATATTCTGGACAATGTATTCACTGTTCTACAAAAATATCCCGAATATACGATGAATATTGGCGGACACACAGACAAAGTGGGCAAGGAAGCCAATAACATCAGATTGTCACAAGCCCGTGCAAAAGCGTGTTATGACTATTTTGTAAGCAAAGGCATTAATCCAAAAAGAATGAGTTACGAAGGCGTTGGTTCGGCTCTCCCAGTTGCTGACAATAAAACTGCGACAGGTCGTGCGAAAAATCGCCGTGTAGAGTTTTCTCTTTTTGTAAAATGAAGAGGTAAAAAACAAAAGGTAAATTTTCCAAAATAAAAAACTCCGATGTGTTTATTCGCATCGGAGTTTTTTTGGTAAATTAAAATTCAATTCTAAATTATTGAAAAAATATTCATTATTTCAGCAAATAAGTAGTTATTTTTGCTTCAAATTAACAATTAATTTCTTAGTGTACAGAATTAGTGCTGCCGATGAAGTTGCTTATATTTCATAATTCTGCACGCAGATTTACACAGATGATGCTCCCGCATCACTCACGGATTTTGGCTGATTTTATCTACGAAATCAGCGAAAATCCGTGAATAAAATCACTTTTTGATTTTATCTGCGAAAATCCGTGTGCGAAAATGCGCTTAGTTTGCAAGCACGATATTTCGTACACTAAGATTAATTTTAAACGATTAACTTTACGATTATGAAAAAAACGATTATTTTTTTATTTTTTCTATGTATTTTTCAAAAAAATTATGCTCAAAAAATGCCTTTGATTTTGTCAGAAAGACAAAGAGCCGAAGTAATTGACCGCAATTTGTTAGAGCGTTTTGATAGTTTGTTACCTCAATTGATGCGACGAGAAGGCATTGATATGTGGATTTTAATTTCGAGAGAATACAACGAAGACCCCGTAATGCGCACGATGCTTCCTGCTGAATGGCTCTCTGCACGCCGCCGAACAGTCATGGTCTTTTTTGACAATGGAAAAAAAGGAATAGAAAAACTGGCAATTGCCCGCTATGATGTTGGTTTGCTCAAAGCATCTTGGGATTTAAATGTTTATCCTGACCAATGGGAAGCTCTTGTCGAGGTCATCAAAGAGCGCAATCCTAAAAAAATCGGCTTGGATATTTCTCCCAATTATGCCCATGCTGACGGTTTGAGCCATTATGAATACACACAATTTGAAAAATACCTGACCGAAGATTATAAAAAACGCATCGTTTCCGCTGAAAAATTAGCCGTAGCTTGGTTAGAAACCCGTACCGACAACGAAATGGTAGGGTATGAACACATCGCCCGAATTTCGCACCAAATTCTAAGAGAAGGTTTGAGCAATAAGGTGATTCAAGCAGGTGTAACGACAACCAACGATGTGGTGTGGTGGTATCGCCAACGGATTACAGAATTGGGCTTGGAAACTTGGTTTCATCCAACGGTGAGTATTCAACGGGCAAAAGAAGGAAAATTCGACCACTTGGCAGCGTTCACAAAAAGCGATATGGTCATTTTGCCTGGTGATTTGCTTCATGTTGATTTCGGAATTTCTTACTTGCGTTTGAATACAGATATGCAAGAACACGCTTATGTTTTGCGAGCTGGCGAAACAGAAGTGCCTGATTTTTTACAAAAAGCATTTAAAAAAGCAAATCGTGTACAAGACATTTTGACGGAAAACTTTAAGACCAATCTTTCAGGCAATGAGATTTTGGCAAATTCGTTGGCGCAATGCCAACAAGAAAAAATAAATGCTTCTATTTATACGCATCCGATTGGTTTTCATGGTCATGCGGCTGGACCAACGATAGGAATGTGGGACAATCAAAAAGGAATAAAAGGTGCTGGCGATTACCCAATGTTTCCCAATACAGCTTATTCTATTGAATTGAATGCAGCGGTAGATGTTCCCGAATGGGACAAGACCATTCGCATCATGCTCGAACAAGACGGTTTTTTTGATGGCAAAAAATTTAGGTACATTGATGGAAGGCAAAACGAAATCTGGGTAGTACAGCAATAGTCAATACTAGGCATAAAAAAACCCCTGAGCCTGCTCGTTCGCAGATCCCAGGAGCTTATCTATCAAATTACTGAATAATGCTTACTGAAACTTTTCAGCTTCGCCTCATTATTCTGTAACGATAGTACAAAAGTACAAACTTTTTCTTTATCAAGCAAATTTTTTCTTTATTTTTAAAAAATATTTTTTAAAAATTTTGCTATTTTTTTTATTAAATTTAATTTGATAAAAAAATATTTTATAATACATTGATTTTGAACACTAAACACTTTTTGCAAAATTAAATTTAATTTTTTTACAATGCGTGAATAATGTAATATTTTAAAATAATTTTTAAATAAACAGAAAAGCCCCGAGTTTTCACTCGAGGCTTTTTATTTTTTTGAAGAAAGAAAACAAGATTTTATTAAAATTTTACTTTGTTACAATTTTTCGTTTGATGTTTGCACTTAATAATGTATCTTTGTAAAAAAATATAAGATGAATAGAAATGTGGTTTCTTACAATACGCCTACAGAATGGCTTAAAAACAATAGAAAAAAATTAAGTAACTATGCTGGTGAATGGATAGCTTTTAGCAATTCAGGCATTATTGCTCACGATAAAAATGGTCGTTTAGCAGCACAGCAAGCAAGAGCTTCACAACAAAAATATGTCCTCAAATATGTTCACCCATTGGAGATTCCAAGAGTAATTCGGTTAGTACCTGTTCGAGTTCGTTCTCTTAAAAATAACAAATGGCAACCCGATTATACACTCGAGGTAAGTAGTACAAAAGCAACAGAAGTACTATCCATGTTAGTCGATTCTGGTGCTGATATAACTGTTATACCAAAATGGACTGGTGAAGATTTGGGTTTAACTCTTTCAGCTGACGAATACATTGAAAAAGCCGAAGGTGTCAATGGTAGTGTCGATTATGTAGTTAGGAATTTAACCTTCAACTTAGATGGGCATATTTTCAAAGCTCCTGTTGGTTGGATTCTTACAGATGAAGTGGAAGATATTCTTCTCGGAAGAGAGGTAATTTTTGATATATTCGATGTTGAGTTCAAACAAACTGATGAACTAATTTTATTTAAGAAAAGAAGCGGTGTTTAAAATAAGTCCTAAGTAAAAGCCCCGAGTTTTCACTCGAGGCTTTTTATTTTATTCAGAATATCAAATATCACCGTAGGCAAATATCCAATACCTAATTTTACACTTTTTCAATATTCATATTGGCAATATCCAAATCATCGCCATCTGAAACAACATCTCCTACATCATCTATCAATTCTAAACCTTAGCCCAAATTCCAAGCCAAATCTTATGTTATGTGATTTTGGACGCTCTGTAATCGGTACATTATTGTAAATTCCAAAGAATGCACTGGAATTCTCATACCAAAGCCAGTTCCCAGTTGATTTAGCTTTTAGATTATCAGCATTGGTGAAATCATACTCTCCACGTACATTAAAAGTAAATAACAAATCGTCAGTAATAAAATAAGTCATTCCAACTTGGGAAATTGCGCCAACTTCAAAGCGTCTTAAAATCCAATCCTCTTTTTCTTCACTAAACTCACTTTTGGGATTAGTAAAATTTCCTGAATAGTTCTTTCCGCTAAGATAGTAATTTGTAGTGTCGGAAGACACTTTTACATTATCAACTGTTACCCTTTCATACTTTATAGAACGATGAAAACGATAATTCAGTAATAAAGATGCCTGTAACCCTGCTTTTACTTGCAAAATCATTCTATCGCCTGGATTGAGATTTACACCAAAAATAAGTGGCACTTTTAGATAATTTTTTCTTATTTGAACAATTTCTTCATCAAAAGAATAAGTCAATTTAGGAAGTTTTATTTCTTCAAAATACCTAAATTTTTGCTTTTGTGTGGCAAAATCAAGATATACTTCTGAAAAAAAACGCTCATTATCGAAGTATTTTGTCAGAGAAAGCGACCCTGCAAAGTTAGTAGGCTTCACGAAATCTGGACTAACCACCGTTAAAACCCTATTATTAAAAGGTTCATTATTAAAATACCCAAGATCGTAATCTACTTTATTATAATGCCAATACGTAAAAGGATGAAGATTAAAGCCCCAATACCAGCCTTTTAGTTGTTGAGCTTCCGCTACTTGAAAAAATATGCCTACCAACAATAATAACAATAATTTTTTTTTCATGATTATTGTTTTACGATTGTCTTACGAATAGGCGTTGATGAATCTTTCGTTTGTATATCTAACAAATAAAGTCCATTTGGGCTATTTTGTAAGTCTATGTTCACATTTTTAGTAGTGGATTGATTCTTCACAGTACTAATAACAGAGCCTGTAGTATTGTAAATAATCACGTTTTCAATAACAGAATTAGCATCTACATTGAATGTGCCTTGATTCGGATTGGGAGAAATACTCGCTTTCACTTCAAATTGCTTATCTCCACCACAACCATATTTGTCAGGGTCAGCACAAGAGAAACATTCTGGATAACAAGAATAATAACCTATCTCATCTTCCTTACAAAAACCATACTGTTCTTGATAAAAGTCAGCTGGCTCGGAAGGACTTTCACCAGTACAATTGATGGCAGTTACAGAAACACTACCCGCATATTGACCCCAACCTGTATCAGGTCCTGTAATACAAGACGATGAAACAACATCGTGACCTAAAAAATTAACAGAAGAATTTGTAACAACAAAATTTTGTTCGTAACTCTGTACAAGTTTACCACCACCTAAATTAAAACTCCAAGGTCCTTTTATTTCCCAACGTAGCTTTTGTGTGCCAGCATAAACTTTTGCATACATAAAACCACAACTGTTAGGGCAGAAAGACCATCTATCGCAGTGATAATTTACATAACAATCACCACTCCAAGGTTCAATGCTTGGTTGTAGAGGACCAGATGTAAGCACGGGTACGTTCAAAATACCAGTTGCTTGACAACCACCAATATAACTTAGATTTACACTTACATTACCATCGTTTCCAACTACCGCTTTGATTGTATTGGTATTTTGCCCGCTAATAATTTTCCAACCTTTAGGCAGTACCCATGTACGGCTACTAAGGTTGCATTCTGATGAAGTTTTCATTGTATAAGTATGAATTTCGCCAGGACAAATATTCTCGGTAGGTCCCGTTACGTTTACAGTAGGATTAGGTCTTGTAATAGCTATTGCTTTGGTTGCAGTTTGAACGGGATTTGATAACAGTCGCCTTATGGTACAAGTTACTGTGCCAGCATTGGTTTTATCAGGAATAACTGTTATACACTCCGTAGTATTGCTACCAGAAATTTTCCATGTAGAAGGGCTAACACTCCATTCAAATGTAAAACCATTACAAGGGCTGAAATCACAAAAACTTGCGGCACAGAATGTTTGTCCAACATCACAGCACTTTGTTATTGTTTTTGGACCAGAAACAAAGAAATTTTTGCTAATTCCTCTAACTTTTACAAAAATATCGGATTGTGTAGTAGTTTTTTCACTACCCTTTTTAAATGTAACCCTTGCTCTGACAATGACAATAAGACCTGCTGCATTGCTCGCAAAGTTAATGAGTACGGGATCCGTATCAGTTAAAATAACACCTACGCCACTTGTACTATTTGATGGAAGTCCCTCTATGGTTGTAGAACCAAATAAAAAAGGCGTACTCCATTCGACTGATTCGAAAGACCAGCCGTTAGAAAGCGATACATCAATATCACAAAATTCATCCACTCCGACCTCTACTAAATCAGGTCCAGTAGGATTTATAATACTTTGTGCAAATAACTTCGGAGAGTTAAATAAGAAAAGGATAACCATTAAGCAAAGGTATAGCTTAGTGTGTTGTGTTGTGTTGTGTTGTGTTGTGTTGTGTTGTGTGCATGATTGTAATTTTAGTTAAAAAAAGTAAAGTACAAAGATAGGCATATTTTGTGACATACCAAAATTTTTGTTGCATTATTTTAACGATTTATAGTGTTGATTTTCATACTATTTTTAGTGAAAAATAGTATGAAAATCAACACTATTCCAATAATTGTAGTATTTTAAGTATAAAAAAAGCACAGTACCTTCAAATAAAAAAGCCTCGAGTTTTCACTCGAGGCTTTTGTCTTATTCAGAATATCAAATATCACCGTAGGCAAATATCCAATACCTAATTTTATACTTTTTCAATATTCATATTGGCAATATCCAAATCATCGCCATACATACCTTCCGTCATGCTGCGGTATTCTTCTGAAACTTCAAAATCACCCGGATTTTCGTTGGCTGTTACGAATAATTTTTGATATTTACGCATACCTGTACCTGCTGGAATACGCTTACCTATGATTACGTTCTCTTTCAAACCTTTCAAACCATCTTTGGCAGCGTTGATAGCAGCTGTACTCAATACTTTCGTTGTTTCTTGGAACGATGCCGCTGAAATCCAGCTTTCTGTACCCAATGATGAACGAGTAATACCTTGTAACATTGGCTGCGACGTTGCTGGAATAGCATCACGGAACTGAACCAATTTTTTGTCATTACGCTTCAAGAATGAGTTTTCCTCACGTACTTGACGCAACGTTGCCAATTGACCTGGTTTCAAACGAGAACTTTCTCCTGAATCTGTCACGAATTTTTTGTCAAAAATCCAATCGTTTTGCTCCAAAAACTCATAACGCTCAATCGCTTCGCCTTGTAAGAATGACGTATCTCCTGGGTCTAAGATTTCAACACGACGCATCATCTGACGTACAATTACCTCAATGTGCTTGTCATTGATGGCGATACCTTGCGAGCGATATACTTCTTGTACACCGTTCACCAAGTGGTATTGTACTGCAAATGGACCTCTGATGTTCAAAATATCCAAAGGAGAAATTGCACCATCTGTCAAAGGTGTTCCTGCACGAACAAAGTCACCGTCTTGTACCAACATGAACTTTGACAATGGTACTAAGTACTTCGTTTTGAAACCATCTTTTGAAATAATCGTTGATTCACGATTACCACGTTTGATTGCTCCAAAAGTAATTACACCGTCAATTTCTGCTACTACAGCTGGGTTACTTGGCATACGTGCTTCAAACAATTCAGTTACACGTGGAAGACCACCCGTAATATCTTGGATTTTGCCCAATTTACGAGGAATCTTTACGATTTTCTGACCTGTTTTGATGTCTGCATTGTCTTCAATAGAGATATATGCTCCTACTGGAAGTGTATAAGAACGCAATACTTCGCCGCTTGGTGCTGTGATGTTAATGACAGGAACTTTACGACGGTTCTTACTTTCAATAATTACTTTTTCAGCATAACCTGTTTGGTCATCACGTTCTACACGGAAGGTAACACCTTCTTCGATACCATCAAACTCTGCCTTTCCGTTAAATTCACTTACGATAACCGCATTAAATGGATCCCATTCGCAAATCACATCACCTTTGGTAAGTTCTTGACCTTCTTTGATTTTCAAAGATGCACCATAATTGATATAGGCGGTAGTCAAAACTTTTTTACCTTTTGGCTCAATGATACGAATTTCACCTGTACGAGAAAGTACAACTTCGATGTCATTGCCATCGTCGTCTTTTCCTGGTACAGTACGAACACCATCAAATTCAACACGACCTGTAAATGCCGCTTTCAAGGTATTTTCTTGGTTTGCACTAACAACCGAACCACCCGTGTGGAAGGTACGAAGCGTAAGCTGTGTACCAGGCTCACCGATTGATTGTGCCGCAATGATACCTACTGCGTCACCTTGCTCACAAACACGACCCGAAGGCAAGTTTTTACCATAACATTTGGTACAAACACCACGTTTTGTTTCACAAGTCAATACAGAACGAATCGTAACCGTTTCAATACCAATCTTTTCTATGTATGCTGCTGTTTTTTCATTGATGTATTCGCCTGCTGCCAAAATCAAATCATCGTCTTTATCAATATGGTAAACATCATATAAAGTGTAACGACCAATGATACGAGTAGAGAGTTGTTCGATGATTTTATCACCATCTTTCAACGCTGAAGTTTCGATACCACGCAATGTACTACAGTCTTCTTCAATAATTACAACGTCTTGTGCAACGTCCACCAAACGACGGGTCAAGTAACCAGCATCTGCCGTTTTCAAAGCCGTATCCGCCAAACCCTTACGAGCACCGTGCGTAGAGATAAAGAACTCTAATACCGATAGTCCGTCCGAGAAGTTGGAAAGGATTGGGTTTTCGATAATCGCAGGACCACTATCCGCAGATTTTTTAGGCTTTGCCATCAATCCACGAAGACCACACAACTGCTTGATTTGTTGCTTAGAACCACGTGCGCCTGAGTCCAACATCATATATACAGAGTTGAAACCTTGCTTGTGCTTCGCCAATTCTTTCATCAACGTATCCGTAATACGGTTATCCGCAAAAGTCCAGTGGTCAATGATTTGGTTATAACGCTCATTATTTGTAATCAAACCAGCATTATAGTTTTCCCAAACTTCATCTACACGCTCTTGTGCCGTTGTCAATGTTTTTTGCTTAATCGTTGGTTCAATCAAATCACCTAAGTTAAACGACAAACCTCCTTTGAAAGCCATCATATAACCCAAATCTTTCATATTGTCCAAAAACTCAGCTGCTACAGCAAAACCTGTACGACGAATCACATCACCAATAATACCTTTTAAGTTCTTTTTTGTCAATAATTTATTGATAAAAGGAACAGTACTTGGTACAACTTGATTAAAGAGAACACGACCAACTGTTGTTTCAAACAAAGCTGGACCAACTTTGCCCGTTGCTTCGTCTTCTACATTTGGTAATTTTACTTTTATCACCGCATGAAGGTCAATACGATCTTCATTGTAAGCAATAATTACTTCCTCTGGCGAATAGAATCTATTGCCTTCACCACGCACTTTGATGTCACCTTCTGAGCGACGCTCTTTTGTAATGTAGTAAAGACCCAAAACCATGTCCTGAGAAGGTACAGTAATAGGCGAACCATCTTGCGGGTTCAACATATTGTGTGCAGAAAGCATCAATACTTGTGCTTCCAAAATCGCTGCTTGACTCAACGGAACGTGTACCGCCATTTGGTCACCATCGAAATCGGCGTTGAATGCCGAAGTTACCAATGGGTGCAATTGGATTGCTTTTCCTTCAATCAATCTTGGCTGGAAAGCCTGAATTGACAAACGGTGAAGCGTTGGTGCACGGTTAAGCATCACAGGATGCCCTTTCAATATATTTTCAAGGATTTCCCAAATAACAGGGTCTTTTCTATCTACCAATTTCTTAGCAGACTTCACTGTTTTTACGATACCTCTTTCAATTAACTTTCTGATTACGAATGGTTTGAACAATTCTGCCGCCATCGCTTTTGGCAAACCACACTCGTGCATTTTGAGTGTAGGACCTACAACGATAACTGAACGACCAGAATAATCCACACGCTTACCCAAGAGGTTTTGACGGAAACGACCTTGTTTTCCTTTCAAAATATCACTTAATGACTTGAGCGCACGACCACCTTCTGCCTTTACAGCATTGGATTTACGAGAGTTGTCAAACAAGCTATCAACAGCTTCTTGCAACATACGCTTTTCATTACGCAAAATTACCTCTGGTGCTTTGATTTCCAACAAACGCTTCAAACGGTTGTTACGTATAATCACACGGCGATAAAGATCATTCAAATCAGAACTTGCAAAACGACCACCATCTAATGGAACTAACGGACGCAACTCTGGTGGAATAACTGGCAAGTACTGGATAATCATCCATTCTGGCTTGTTTTCCATACGAGTCTGAGCATCACGGAAAGCCTCCACAACACGCAAACGCTTAAGAGCTTCGCTCTTACGTTGCTGAGAAGTTTCGTTCGCAGCTTGATTACGCAAAGCATAAGACATATTGTCTAAGTCCAAACGCATCAACAAATCACGAACCGCTTCTGCACCCATTTTACAAACGAATTTGTCAGGATGCGTATCTTCCAAGGTTTGGTTTTCTTTTGGCAATGACTCGATGATGTCCAAATATTCTTCCTCGGTCAAAAGGTCATAAGCATTTTGCTTTTCAGACATGATACCAGGCTGAACTACAACATAACGCTCATAATATACAATGCTCTCTAATTTCTTAGAAGACATTCCAAGCAAATAACCAATCTTATTAGGCAAAGACTTGAAAAACCAAATGTGTACAACAGGTACAACCAATTTGATGTGACCCATGCGTTCACGACGAACTTTTTTCTCCGTCACTTCCACACCACAACGGTCACATACGATGCCTTTATAGCGAATACGCTTGTATTTTCCGCAATAACATTCGTAATCCTTGACAGGACCAAAAATACGCTCACAGAAAAGACCGTCACGCTCTGGCTTATATGATCGATAGTTGATGGTTTCTGGCTTTAACACCTCACCATACGAACGCTCCAATATAGCATCTGGTGATGCTAAACTGATAGAGATACTCTCGAAATTTTGTGTTGTTAAATTTGTTACTTTCTTATTTAATGACATAACGACAAATCCTCCCTAAATCCCTCCGAAGGAATATATTTAGCAAATATTTTTTCCTTCGGAAAGTATTTATATTAGGTTTAAAGTGTTTTTTTAATCAAACTTCACATCTAATGCCAATCCACGAAGTTCGTGTACCAATACATTAAATGATTCAGGAATGTTTGGTTCTGGTAAATTATCACCTTTTACGATGGCTTCGTAAGCCTTAGCACGACCTACGATGTCATCTGATTTGATGGTCAATAATTCTTGCAAAATGTTTGATGCACCGAATGCTTCCAATGCCCAAACCTCCATTTCACCAAAACGCTGACCACCGAATTGTGCTTTACCACCCAAAGGCTGCTGCGTAATCAATGAGTAAGGTCCGATAGAACGGGCGTGCATCTTGTCATCTACCATGTGAGAAAGTTTCAACATATAAATCACACCTACCGTTGCTTGTTGGTGGAAACGGTCACCCGTTTCGCCGTCTTGCAAATAAGCCTGACCATATTGAGGTAATCCCGCAGTATCAATGTATGCTTCGATTTCTTCACGTTTTGCACCATCAAAAATTGGCGTAGCAAACTTCAAACCTAACTTTTCACCAGCCCAACCAAGAACCGTTTCAAAGATTTGTCCCAAGTTCATACGAGAAGGTACACCCAATGGATTCAATACGATGTCCACTGGAGTTCCATCTGGTAAGAATGGCATATTTTCTACACGCTCAATACGAGATACAATACCCTTGTTACCGTGACGACCCGCCAACTTATCACCTACACGCAATTTACGTTTTTTAGCAATATAAACTTTTGCCAACTTCAATACGCCCGCTGGTAATTCATCACCGATTGAAATGTTAAATTTCTCACGTTTGTAACGACCAACTTCTTCATTTACCTTGATGCTATAATTGTGTAACAATCTGGCAATCAAAGCATTAGTATGTGAATCGTCAGTCCAATTGTAATAATCTACTGACACGTATTCTGTTTCACGCAACACCTGCGGAATGAATTTAACGCCTTTTGGAATCAATACTTCATTGTAAATAGATTTTACACCAGCAGAGATTTTTTCACGAACCAAAACCGCCAATTTATCCACTAAGATTGTTTTCAACTCGTTCAAAGCAATCTCGTGTTGGCTATCTAATTTGTCAATTTGAATCTTTTCTTTGTCTTTTTGATTCTTGTCTTTTTTCGCACGAGCAAACAACTGTGTATCAATTACGATACCTGTCATTGATGGTGGTACTTTCAAAGAAGCATCTTTTACGTCACCTGCTTTGTCACCAAAGATGGCACGCAATAATTTTTCCTCTGGAGTTGGGTCAGACTCTCCTTTTGGCGTAATCTTACCAATCAAAATATCACCTTCTTTTACCCATGCACCAATGCGAATCATACCGTTTTCGTCCAAATCCTTGGTCGCTTCTTCCGAAACGTTAGGAATATCGTTGGTCAATTCTTCTTCACCTAATTTGGTATCACGAACATCTAAGTCAAAAGTTTCGATGTGCAAAGAAGTAAAAATATCTTCTTGAACAACACGCTCTGACATAACGATGGCATCTTCAAAGTTGTATCCTTTCCAAGGCATGAATGCCACTCTTAGGTTTTGACCAAGAGCCAACTCACCTTTTTCAGTCGCATAACCATCAGAAAGTACCGTTCCTTCGCTTACTCTATCACCTTTACGAACAATTGGCTTCAAGTTAATACAAGTACCTTGGTTGGTACGCATAAACTTCGTCAAATTGTACGTTTTTAAGTTGTCTTCAAACGATACTAATTTATCTTCTTCAGTACGGTCATAACGGATGATAACTTGGTTAGCATCAACGTATTCTACCACACCTTCACCTTCTGCATTGATCAACATTCGAGAGTCACGTGCTACTCTACCTTCCAAACCAGTTCCCACAATCGGAGAACGTGGACGTAACAATGGAACAGCTTGACGTTGCATATTCGATCCCATCAAGGCACGGTTCGCATCATCATTTTCCAAGAATGGAATCAATGACGCAGAAACACCTACAATTTGGTTCGGAGCGACGTCCATCAACTCTAATTCATCAGAAGTCAATACTGGAAATTCACCTGTTTCACGAGATTTGATACGGTCTTTGTCTAAGAATGTACCATCTTCATTGAGAATTGTATTTGCTTGTGCGATTCTCTTTAAATCTTCACCTTCCGCTGACAAATAACCAACACCAGCTTCTGTCAAATCCACTTTACCATTCACAACGCTACGGTAAGGTGTTTCCAAAAAGCCCATTTTATTGATTTTTGCGTGTACACAAAGTGTAGAAATCAAACCAATGTTAGGTCCTTCTGGTGTTTCAATTGTACACAAACGACCATAGTGCGAATAGTGTACGTCACGAACCTCAAAACCTGCACGTTCACGACTCAAACCTCCTGGTCCTAAGGCAGAAATACGACGTTTGTGCGTAATCTCTGACAATGGGTTCGTTTGGTCTAAGAATTGTGACAACTGGCTTGTTCCAAAGAACGAGTTGATTACAGAAGACAATGTACGAGCATTAATCAAGTCAGTTGGAGTAAATACTTCGTTGTCACGAACATTCATACGCTCACGAATAGTACGAGCCATACGAGCCAAACCTACACCAAACTGAGCAAACAATTGCTCACCAACTGTACGAATACGACGATTCGATAAGTGGTCAATATCATCAATTTCGGCTTTTTGATTCATCAAACGAACCAAATATTTCACGATTTCAATAATATCGTTTTTCGTTAATACCATTGTTTCTTCGCTTTCATTGCCTTGCAACTTACGGTTGATTTTATAACGACCAACATCACCTAAGTTATAACGCTTATCAGAGAAGAACAATTTGTCAATGATACCACGAGCAGTTTCATCATCTGGTGGATCTGTACCACGCAGCTGACGATAAATATATTGAACCGCTTCCAGTTCAGAACTCGAAGGGTCTTTTTGCAATGTATTGTAGATGATGGTATAGTCATCTTCGATACCTTCTTTTTGCAAAGAAATAGTATCCATACCAGACGCTAATACATCATCAATATTAGTAGCAGTCAATTCAATATCACGCTCCAAGATAATCTCGTTACGCTCAATTGTTACCACTTCACCTGTATCTTCATCGACGAAATCTTCTGTCCAAGAACGAAGAACACGTGCAGCTAAACTACGACCAATATTTTTTTGTAATTCCTCACGGTTGTTTTTCACCTCATCTGCAAGGTCAAAAATATTCAAAATATCACGATCTGAATCAAATCCAATCGCACGAAGGAGCGTCGTTACAGGAAACTTTTTCTTACGGTCGATGTAAGCATACATCACCGTATTGATGTCCGTAGCAAACTCCATCCAAGCACCTTTGAACGGAATAACACGAGCCGAATAGATTTTAGAACCATTCGGGTGAACACTCTGCCCAAAGAATACACCAGGAGAACGGTGCAACTGAGATACGATAACACGCTCCGCACCATTGATTACAAACGTGCCTTTAGGAGTCATGTACGGGATATTTCCTAAGAAAACATCTTGTACAATTGTCTGAAAATCAACGTGTTCTTCATCATTACAAGAAAGACGAAGTTTTGCTTTCAGTGGAACGCTATACGTCAAGCCACGGTGCATACACTCCTCTATCGAATAACGAGGCGGATCAATAAAATAATCTAAAAATTCCAATACGAAGATATTACGAGCATCTGTAATTGGAAAATTTTCTTTAAAACACTTAAAAAGACCTTCGGAATTACGATTATCAGGAGTCGTCTCTAATTGGAAAAATTCCTTAAAAGACTTCAACTGAATCTCTAATAAATCAGGTTGCGTTTCAGGCAACTTAATTTTACCGAAATTTATTCTGCTTTTTTCAGCGTAATGAATTGCTGCGCTGTTTGCCATATTATTCAGTTATTTTTTTCTATGAAAATTTTGGAACGCTATTTGAGTTAATTTGCTTGAATCATCCTACTTGAATATTTTAATTGAATATTTAAAATATTTTTGCTTGTAGCTATTGACAAATTAAAAAAAAGTCTGCTACTTTGTAAAAAATTTGATTTAGTATTTATCAAATTTCTACAAACTTAAAATAATAAAAGCATACGCAAAATAGTTTCCCAAACTGTCTGAATTGAGTGGCTAAAACCACTTATAAAATAGTAAATTTACCCTTATGAGATATATACAACAATAGGCTTAGTAAAAAGGTTCATCTTTTTACTAAGCCTTATGCTTGATATAAGGAATTTATTGTATAAATCTGCATGATTTGGTCGCAAAGATAGAATATAAAATAGATATTTTCAAATAAAAAGAAGGAAAAAATTTGGGGCTTATTCAGCCCCAAATTTATAATCTTTCATATTGGAAAACATTACTTCAATTCTACAGATGCACCTGCACCTTCCAAAGTAGCTTTGATAGCCTCAGCTTCTTCTTTAGATACTTTCTCCTTAATGTTAGAAGGCGCACTATCTACCAAGTCTTTAGCTTCTTTCAAGCCTAAACCAGTGATGTTCTTCACTTCTTTCACTACATTTAACTTAGATGCACCAGCATCTTTCAATACTACTGTGAACTCAGTTTGAGCAGCAGCAGCAGGAGCAGCATCGCCAGCAGGAGCAGCAGCAACTGCAACAGCAGCAGCAGCAGGCTCAATGCCATATTCGTCTTTCAAAATTGTTGCTAATTCGTTAACTTCTTTGATTGTAAGGTTAACTAATGATTCTGCTAAAGCTTTGATATCAGCCATTGTATATAAAATTTAAAGGTTTTTAAAAAATTTGTTAAAGTACTAAAATAAAAAATGTAAAATTAATTTTACGATAAAAATAAAGATGAACTTTATTTTAAAAAGGAATATAAAAGTAAATCGCATCAATTTTTTTGTAAAAAAAGTTGCTATTTAACTTTGAGCAATTCCTATGCGCCACGCTCTTCCAAAGTTTTGACCAAACCTGCAATCGTGTTTCCACCAGATTTGAGCTGACCAAGAACTTTTTGCATTGGAGATTGCAATAAACCAAGAACTTCGCCCAAGAGTTCGTTTTTCGTCTTGAGTTTTGTTAAAGTAGCCAATTGATCATCACCAATATATACACCACCATCAATGTAAGCAGCTTTTACAGCTGGCTTATCGCCACCCGCAGCTCTGAATTCCTTGATAAGTTTAGCTGGCACATTAGCCGTTTCGCAAAACAATACGGCTGTCGGACCGTGCAAAGATTCGAATACTTGTCCGTAATTCTTATCTGACGGCAACTGCTCCAATGCCTTACGAATCAAAGTATTTTTAGTAACTCTCATTACCACACCTGATTCAAAGCATTGTCTGCGGAAGTTATTTACCTGCTGAGCTGAAAGTGTAGAGGCATCAGCAATATAGAAAAAACTATTTTGCTCAAACATCGCTCTTAGCACATCAATCTCTGCCGACTTCTTTTGTTTTGTCATTATTAGAAATAATTTTTATAAAATAAATTATGCTTTGATGGACTTAGGCTCAACCTTGACACCTGGACTCATCGTTGATGCAACTGATACAGAACGCATGTAAGTACCTTTTGCAGTTGATGGCTTCATTTTTATCAAAGTAGCCAACAATTCGTTTGCATTTTCAGTTAATTTCTCCGCTGAAAATGATACACGACCCACAGAAGCGTGAATAATACCAAATTTATCAACACGGAAAGCAATTTTACCGCCTTTTACATCTGTTACTGCACTTGCAACGTCAAGTGTTACGGTACCTGTCTTAGGGTTAGGCATTAAACCACGAGGACCTAAGATACGACCAATAGCACCCAACTTAGCCATAACGTTTGGTGTAGCAACGATTACATCGATGTCAGTCCAACCATCTTTGATTTTTTGGATATACTCTTCCAAACCAACATGATCAGCACCAGCCGCCTTAGCTTCTGCTTCTTTGTCAGGAGTACAAAGCACTAATACACGCTTTGTTTTACCTGTACCGTGAGGAAGACTAACCGTTCCACGCAATGCTTGGTCAGCTTTACGAGGGTCAATTCCCAAACGACAGTGAACATCTACGGAAGCATCAAACTTCGCAACATTCACTTCTTTCACCAAAGCCATAGCATCTTGTAACTGGTACAATTTGTCATCAACTTTAGTATTTACCGCTTTTCTTTTTTTAGAAACCTTCACGCGCGGTACGTGATTAGGTCTCTTTTTTTCTTCTTCTGCCATTTTAAAAAAAATGTTTAAGGTGATAACATTCCAAATGCGGAACTCCCTTTTAAATTAATAATGAAAAATTATTAATTAATAATGAACAATATTAAGATTTCTCTAATGATTATTATTTTTAATTATTAATTCTTAATTAATTTAGTTGTCCCAAGGTGCAGTACCTGAAACCGTAAGACCCATGGAGCGTGCTGTACCCGCTACCATTCTCATTCCTGCTTCGATTGTAAAGCAGTTCAAATCAGGCATTTTGTTTTCAGCGATTGCACGAACTTGATCCCAAGTAACAGAACCTACCTTATTACGGTTTGGCTGGGCAGAACCCAACTTGATTTTGGAAGCATCCATCAACTGAATAGCTGCTGGCGGCGTCTTAATTTCGAAGTCAAATGTCTTATCCTTATAAACCGAAATAATCACAGGTAAAATTTTACCTGGTTGGTCTTGAGTTTGAGCATTGAAACGCTTGCAAAACTCCATGATGTTCACACCTTTCGAACCTAATGCAGGACCGATTGGAGGAGCAGGATTGGCAGCACCACCCTTCACCTGAAGCTTGATGTACGTAAAAATCTCTTTAGCCATTGCCGTTTCTTAAATTAAAAAATTGTTTAAAAAATATATCAAATCCACCGCAAATTAAGTTGGAAGCTCCACTACCCTATCATTTTTTAGAGAAGATGACAAGGGAGCGTCTGCGGTTTCTTTAATTTCAAATGGAATAATTATTGTTCTTTTTCGACTTGCATAAAGTTGAGTTCAACTTCCGTACCACGACCAAAGATTTTTACAATAACTTTTAGTTTCTTCTTTTCTTCATTTACATCTACGATTTCACCCAAGAAACCAACAAATCCACCATCGTTGATTTTCACCATTTCACCTACAATGAACGGCTCAACCATCATTTCACCAAGTTCGGAAGAATCATCAACTCTACCCAACAGGCGATTTACTTCAACAGTAGATAAAGGATCTGGCTTCAAACGAGGTAAGAAGTGCATAACATCTTGAACATCTGTTAATGCCTTTACGATTTCACCAGTAAAAGAAGTAGCGACAGCTTCTACAAGAATGTAACCAGGGAGAATATTTCTCTCTGATACTTGTTTTTTGCCCGCTTTTATTTTATAAACCTTCTCAGAAGGTACAATAACTTGTGTTACTATTTCACTCCACCCAGAACGACTGATTTCCAGTTCGAGGCGTTCCTTGATTTTACGTTCTTTACCGCTTACAACACGTAAAGAGTAGAATTTTTTTTCTTCTGTCATAGTATAAGTTACGAATCGCATTTAATATTTTCTACAAAAAATTAAATGCGAAAGGAGTGATTGGAAAAAATTGAATCTATAATTAAAATTGATTAAGATTAACCAAGTTTGTAGATAGCTTCTAACAATTGGTTAGATATAGCATCCATAATAAAAATCAATAATGCCACCACCGCTGATGAACCCAAAACAACCATAGCTGTTTGATAAAGGTTTTCCCAAGTAGGCCAAGTTACATTGTTGATTAATTCGTTGTAACTTTCGTTCAAATAAAGTTTAATTCTTTCCATAATTGATTATATGATAAAATGCCGACCCTAAAATAGTGAAAAACTATATTAGGATAAGCAGTTTAGAAAAATTTTGCGCGGGCACTAAGACTCGAACTCAGACCAACGGTTTTGGAGACCGGCATACTACCATTATACTATGCCCACGTTTTTTTAATTTTTAATTTGAAAAGTATTTGATTAAAAAGTACAAATAAAATTTCAAATTTTGATAAAAAGAATATAAAACCTCTCTAAAAAGAGAGGTTTTATATTTCTATTATATCTAAAAGTAGATTATAGTATTTCAGTTACTTGACCTGCACCTACTGTACGACCACCTTCACGGATTGCAAAACGAAGACCAACTTCCATTGCAATTGTTTGGATAAGTTCAACATTCAAAGATACATTGTCACCTGGCATAACCATTTCTACGTTTTCAGGTAATTTTACATCACCAGTAACGTCCGTTGTACGGAAGTAGAACTGTGGACGGTAACCGTTGAAGAATGGAGTGTGACGTCCGCCTTCATCTTTACCTAATACATACACCTCAGCTTTAAACTTACGGTGAGGTTTAACAGAACCTGGCTTAACAATAACCATACCACGACGGATAGCTTCTTTGTCAATACCACGTAATAAGATACCTGCGTTGTCACCAGCTTGACCTTGATCCAATAATTTACGGAACATTTCAACACCAGTACAAGTAGAAGTTAAAGGCTTTTCACCTTCAGCAACCATACCAACGATTTCAACTGGCTCGCCAACTTTGATGATACCACGCTCGATACGACCTGTTGCAACTGTACCACGACCTGTAATCGTAAATACATCTTCAACTGGCATCAAGAACGGCTTATCAACAGCACGAACTGGTTCTGGAATCCAAGTATCACAAGCTTCCATTAATTCTTCGATTTTAGAAACCCATTGAGGGTCACCACCCAAACCACCAAGAGCAGAACCCATGATAATTGGTGTGTTGTCACCGTCAAATTGGTATGTTCCTAACAACTCACGAACTTCCATTTCAACCAATTCTAACATCTCTGCATCATCTACTAAGTCCACCTTGTTCATGAAAACAACCAAACGAGGAACACCTACCTGACGAGCCAAAAGGATATGCTCACGAGTTTGTGGCATTGGACCATCTGTTGCAGCAACTACGATGATAGCACCGTCCATTTGAGCAGCACCAGTAATCATATTCTTTACGTAATCGGCGTGACCTGGACAGTCAACGTGAGCGTAGTGACGATTAACAGTTTCATACTCAACGTGAGCAGTATTGATTGTGATACCACGCTCTTTTTCTTCTGGAGCAGCATCAATTGAGTCATAAGAAGTCTTTTGAGCAAGACCTTTGTTTGCTAAAACTGAAGTAATAGCTGCGGTAAGCGTAGTCTTACCGTGGTCAACGTGACCGATTGTACCGATATTAACGTGCGGCTTCGATCTTACGAATGTTTCCTTAGCCATTGTGGAATAAATTTAAGTAATGTTAGTGAAAGAAATATTTTAAGTAATTAACTTAGAGCCTTAGAAGGGAATTGAACCCTCGACCTCTTCCTTACCAAGGAAGTGCTCTACCCCTGAGCTACCAAGGCAGAAGATGATTTCTAAGAATCTACAAAGTACTAAATGTATTAGTTCATTTTAGATTCTTCTCAAAAGTCAGTTTACAAATGACTTTTAAAAATCATTCATAAAGGCTCAAAATTGAGCGGGAGACGAGGCTCGAACCCGCGACCTACAGCTTGGAAGGCTGTCGCTCTACCAACTGAGCTACTCCCGCATAAATATTATGCAATAAATTTGGTTTCAATATTGAAATATTAAAACCAAATTTATTGTTGGTATAATTTGAAAACAATGATTTATACAATTAATATTATATTAAAGATGTATAAGATATTGAATTTTCATTTTATTTTAAATAATCCTTATATGTTAGAAATTTTGCTAACAAAAAGAATTAAAAAATAAAAGCAATCTATCAAAAAACTTGTTTGAAAGGTCATATTAATCAAAAAGTCATAAAGTCAAAAACCGTAATTTACAAATTAACGATGACTTTATGACTTCTGTATTGATTAAAGACCAAACATTTAGTGGGAGCGGATGGATTCGAACCACCGAAGGTTTCCCAGCAGATTTACAGTCTGCCCCATTTGGCCACTCTGGTACACTCCCGAGTTTATGTCTAATTTTCTGAGCCAAAGGAGGGACTCGAACCCCCGACCAGCTGATTACAAATCAGCTGCTCTACCAACTGAGCTACTTTGGCTAATTTTGAATTTTAAGAAGTTTGACCTTTCAAACAGTACCTTAATACTGATTTGTATTCCCTTATTTCTTAAAAGCGATGCAAAGATATAACGACTTTTTGAAGTATGCAAGTATTTGAGAAACTTTTTTTCATTTTTTTTAAACTTTTTTTTCAAATTAAAAAGTACTAATTGATTTTCAATGAGTTATCTAAAAAAGATTTCTTAAAAAATTTCAATATTTCTCAAACTTGATTTATTGTTTGCAAATTGAGTGCCAAAAATGAAGATTTTTCAAAATCATAAAAATTAGTTTCTTGCTGTTTTTGTTTTCGCTCCGCTCAAACGCAACTGTTAATTTTTAATCACACATGAAAATGAATTAAGTATTGGGGCTAAATTAATTAGTATTATTTTTTTCAGTCGATTGCTCAAATTGTCTTACCATTTTCAAAAATATTAATTTAGTACGCCCGTCGCTGGATTATTTGAATAAAAGTAAATTTAAGAGTTGCCAATATGCAATAAAAAAAGAGATAGCTTTTTGCTATCTCTTTTTTTATTGTCCCTTATTGGATTTTTATGAGCGTTCTTTTTCTTTGTGTTTGATGAGTTGTCTTTTTAAGCTGTCGAGTGCGATGTCCACTGCGGCTTCAAATGTTAATGCTACTTCTTTGACGATGATGGTTGCGCCTGGCACATTGAGTTTGATTTCAGCAATTTTGTCTTTTACTCGACTTGCGCTTTCGAGTTTTAGGAATACATCTACTCCGATGATGCGGTCGAAGAATTGTTCGAGCTTCGCTAATTTTTTTTCAATGAAGTCAATTAGTTTTTGGTCTGCGTCAAAGTGGACTGCGTGCGTTACTACTTTCATAATAATAAACAGGATTGAAAGTTCATTTTGATTTTCCCTAAGGGAGTGTTTTCTCTCAAAATGAGCTTTGTTAAGAAAAAAGGTTTTTAAATTTTTGATGATTTAGAAATCTCAAAGTAGTGTTTATTCTGAATGTATGTTTTCGGTTTCTTTTACTGCTCTTGGGTGCGCTTGTTCATATACTTTTCGCAATCGGTCTATGGAGTTATGGGTATAGACTTGTGTGGCAGCAAGGCTCGCATGACCGAGTAATTCCTTGATTGCTTTGATGTCTGCGCCATTTTCGGATAGGTGCGTTGCGAATGTATGCCTTAATACATGGGGACTGCGTTGTTCGATTGTGGTTACATAAGATAAATGTTTTTTTACTATATTATAGACGATTTTTGGATATAAAACTTGTCCTTTGTCTGTCAATAATAGGTCATTTTTATTTTCTGTGAATTGAGTTCGGAACGTAAGGTGTCCTTCTATCAGTTTCATTACTGACGGAACAACAGGAACGATGCGTTCTTTGTTTCCTTTGCCAAGCACTTTTATGGTGGCATTGGATTTATCAATGTCATGGATTTTTAGTCCAATTAGCTCAGAACAGCGGATGCCTGTTGCATAGAGTAAGTGGATTATGAGTTGATTGCGAGTGCCAGAGAAGTCATTGTCAAAGTGAACTTCTGTAATGAGCTGCTCCATGTTGTTTTCTGTAACGTGTTGAGGTAGTCGTTTGGGTACTTTAGGTGCAACGACTTTGAGCATTGGATCTTGCGTAATGTATTCCCGAGATTTTAAGTATTTAAAATAGGATTTTAGACAGGAGAGCTTACGATTGATGCTTCTTGCTAAAACTTTTTCGTCCATGAGTGCTATAATCCATGCACGAATGTTTGTATGCTTCACGTCTTCGATGGTCGTGATGCTTTGATTTTCAATGATGAAGGTGTTAAATTGGCTTAAATCTTTAGTATATGCCAATAGTGTATGTTGCGAAAATCTTCGTTCAAATTCTAAATATTCTAAAAAACTCTTGGTCGCTTGCGTCATATTCCCTCTTTGTTGCGTAATTCTTAATCACGAATTTTATCGAATTAATCGAATTTTCACTAATTCGTGGTGTTATAAAACAAGGTAAAATTAATCGTTCTGTTTCAGAAATAAATTTTATAGTTTTATTTTTTAATGTTTGTTTGTTAAAATATGTTTGATAATCAATTAGTTACTTTCACACAATTATATTTTTAATTAATATGAGTACAAGATAGATTTATTTGAGGAGAATGTCAAGTTTTTTTTGATATTTTTTTTAAAATATTTTTGAGCATCCCTAAATTGCTACTAAAAGAGAGACTTGCTAACGTAGTGGTGTTTATCACGAATTTTAAGCTAATTTACACGAATGTCACTAATCGTGATGCTAACGTGGTGGTGTTTATCACGAATTTTGACGAATTTACACGAATTTTCGACCTAATTTGTATATACTTATTGCAATGGCAATTCCTAACATTGCGCCGCTGAAAACATCAAATGGATAGTGTACGCCAACATATACTTGTGCGTAGGCGATTAGACTTGCCCAAAGAAGTAATAAGCGTCGAATATTTTTTTTATCATAAAAAACAAGAAGTGATACGGACATTGCCAATGCAAAGTGATTCGCAGCGTGTGATGAGGTGTAACTGTATCCGCTACCACAGGGCACAATATTGATAGTTTCTCCTTTTAGTGTTGGTTCGTTGCAAGGTCGAAGGCGGTGTACAGCTGGTTTGATGATTCGACTGCTAATGAGGTCGGCAGCGGCTGTTGAGAGGACTATGAGTAGTAGAATTTTTAGGCTTTGGGCTTTAAATTTTTTTACTACTATATATATGAGTAGTAGATAGAGAAGAATCCATGTTTTGGGTTGTCGAAAATAAGGCAAAATGAAGTCAAGGTATTCATTGCGCCATTCGTGGTTTAGGTAGTGAAAAAGTTGCAGGTCGAGGTTCTCGATTGTTTGTAGCATAGTTGGATATTGAGTTTTACCTCCAAACCTCCTAAAGGAGGCTTTTTGATTTGTAGTTTATTGTAGTTCTGAAAACTATGGAGAAGTTTTGCGTAATATAAAAGAGATATTTTTGCAAAAAATATTTCTTTCTCTGCATTCTCTGCGCCTTTGAGTGAAATTATTTATTAAAATTCTCTTTGAAAATTTATTTTAGACCACGCAGAGGCGCAGAGAACGCAGAGTTTGTTCAAAAATCTACGATTTTTAAACTTCTCCGTAGTTTTCAGTATAGCTTTGTGTATTGTTTAAATAGACGTTTTATAGAAGTATGATGGATTTGACTTTATCCTAAAAACGAAAACGAACAGAGTTTTTTCAGTTAGTATAGATACCTCTATTTTTTAGTTGCAAATGTATAGTTTTATTGAAAATTAAGTGTTTAATATGGTATGTTTTTTTTACGAAAAAAAATATTTGATTTTAATTGGTTTTTTCTAAAAAATTTGTCATACTTTTGTCTTTTATTTGGCAATTATTTTTTGGCTAAAACAAATGGCTAAAATTTAAATTAAAAATTTTACTTACGTGGCATTAATTAAATCAATTTCGGGAATTAGGGGAACTATTGGCGGTGCAGTTGGCACGAATCTAACGCCACAGGATATAGTGGAGTGTACAGCAGCATTCGGGACTTGGATTTTGAGTCGTCATAAAAAAGCAAAAGTAGTGGTCGGACGTGATGGTCGGATTTCGGGTGATATAGTTAGTTCATTGGCTATCAACACTTTACGTAGTCTTGGTATTGATGTTGTTGATTTGGGATTTTCAACAACGCCTACTGTAGAGATTGCAGTTCCGTTGGAAGATGCGCAGGCTGGGATTATTTTTACCGCTTCGCACAATCCCAAACAGTGGAATGCTTTGAAGTTTCTGAATGAAAAAGGAGAGTTTATTTCAGCTCAAAATGGTGCTGATGTTTTGGCGAACATTACAAACGGTAAAATTGAGTATGCTTCGGTTGAAAACCTTGGTAAATACCGTGCTGACTATACTTATATAGACAAGCATATTGCGCAGATTTTGGCGTTGCCTTTAGTTTTTGCGGAAGCGATTAAAGAAAAAGCATATAAAGTGGTCGTGGATTGTATTAATTCGACGGGTGCAATTTCGATTAAACCGCTTTTGGAGCAATTGGGTTGTGAAGTAGTTTTGATTAATGGTGAAATTACTGGCGAATTTGCGCATAATCCTGAGCCGTTGCCTGAAAACCTGTACGAATTGTCAAAAGCGGTTCAATACCATAGAGCAGATTTGGGTATTGCGGTTGATCCTGATGTGGACAGATTGGTTTTGGTTTGTGAAGATGGTGATATGTTTGGCGAAGAATATACGTTGGTGGCAGTTTCAGATTATATTTTGCAGCATAAACCTGGGAATACAGTGTCGAATTTGTCCTCGACTCGTGCTTTGCGTGATGTAACGGAGCGTCGTGGTGGTCAGTATTTTGCTGCTGCCGTTGGCGAGGTGAATGTTGTGGAAATGATGAAGGCTCAAAATGCAGTGATTGGCGGCGAAGGCAATGGTGGAATTATTTATCCAGAATTGCATTATGGTCGTGATTCTTTGGTTGGTGTGGCGTTGTTTTTATCGCTTTTGGCAACTTCTAATCAAAAATGTTCTTATTTGCGTCGTACTTATCCGAATTATATTATTTCAAAAAATAAAATTACACTGGACGATACGGTTGATTTGGATTTGATTTTTGAAAAATTAAAAGATAAATATAAGTTTGCTAAATTGAATACAATTGATGGTTTGAAAATTGAATTTGAACCTGATTGGATTCATCTTCGTCGCTCGAATACTGAACCAATTATTCGTATTTATGCTGAAAGTCAAACCGAAACGACTGCGAATAATTTGGCAATGAAAATTAAACAGGATATTGTGGAGATGTTGAAGGATTAAGATTGTGCGAATTTTTTATTACGAATTTTCTACCACGAATTTTATCTAATTACACGAATTATCTAAGAAAATGCTCTTTATGCTAAATCCTAATTTTTATCAATGATAAAAATTAGGATTTTTTTATTGATAAAAAATTAGACCAAATTATATTCTGCATTTAATATTCTATCTTACCTTTGTCAAAATTTTAATAATTATATACGATGAAAAATTCACTTTTACTTCTTTGGGGATTCTTTCCTATTTTTTTGATTGCGCAAATAGCTACGAATCAAGAGCTTTTTCAATTGAATATCAAAAAAACAAGCGTTCCGATTAAAATTGATGGCGTTTTTGACGAAAGTGCTTGGAATGATGCTGCGCTGGCAAAGGATTTTGTAGAAAAATTTCCTCGAAATGAAACGTTTTCTAAAACGAAAACAGAGGTAAAAATCATGTACGATGAGAATTTTATGTATTTAGGATTCACTTGTTTTCAAGAAAAACCTTTTATCATTTCGAGTCTGAAACGAGAGATTACTTTGATGGACAATGATGGCGTTTTGGTCGTTTTTGATCCTGTCAATAGAAAAACAAATGGTTTTTCTTTTATTGTAAATGCTTATGGTGTGCAAGGTGATGCGTTGATTGTTGGTGGTGACGATGAAGCAAACCGAAATTGGGACGGAAAATGGTATTCAGAAGTGAAACAATCAACTGACCACTATACCGTAGAAATGGCGATTCCTTTCAAAACTTTGCGTTTTGAGGACAATAAAACGGAATGGGGTATCAACTTTGTGCGTAGCAATCTCCAAATTGGAGAATATTCGACTTGGGCAAAAGTACCGCTTCAATTCAATGGTTTTGACTTGGGTTATACTGGAAAATTGATTTGGGACGCTGCTCCAAAACGACAAAAACGGAACATTGCATTGATTCCGTACTTTAATGCGGCTTATTCAAAAGTTGAAAATGATAAAGGTGGTTTTGATGTAACCAAAAAACCAAATGCTGGTTTTGATGCAAAAATTGCTTTGAATTCTTCGCTGAACTTAGATGTAACGACGAATCCAGATTTTTCACAAGTAGATGTAGATCAGCAAGTGACAAATTTGACTCGTTTTAGTATTTTTTTACCAGAAAGAAGGTTTTTCTTTTTAGAAAATAGCGATATTTTTGCTGGTTATGGGATTCCTCCTTTGCGACCTTTCTTTTCTCGAACAATTGGCTTAGATGCCGAAGGTTTGGCAAGACCAATTCTTTATGGCGCACGATTGACTGGAAATGTTGGCAATTCGACCCGAATTGGCTTGATGAACGTGCATACTTTGGGAAAAAATGGCGATGCTGGACAAAATGTGAGCATTGCTTCGGTACAGCAAAACATCAAAGGACGGTCTTATTCTAAGGCACTTTTTTTGAATAGGCAAGGTTTTGATGGTTCAAAAAGTATCAAAAATGATTTTGGAAGAAATGTTGGTTTGGAAAATGTTTTTATTTCTGACAATGGAAAGTGGAATGCTTGGCTGAGTGGTCATGCTTCTTTTAAGCCTGAAATAAAAGACAAAAACAACTATTATGAGAGTGGCTTTTTTTATGCTGGTGAAAACTTTTTTTTCTTAGCGGATTATCTATCTTGTAAAGAAAACTATTACGCTGACCAAGGTTTTATCGCTCGAATCGAGAATTATGATGCGACACGAGATACGTCTATTCGACTGGGATTCAATCAGTTGTACAACGAATCGAACTATAAAATCTATCCTAAAAAAGAAAATGCTTGGTTTCAATCACAAGAATATGGCATTGAAAATTTCGTTGTATTTAATCCCGATGGTAGTTTTAATGAGCGAAGTACGGACATTGGCGTAGAGATAAATACAAAAAATTTGTATTTCTACGAATTGGGTGTTACGAACAGCGATGTGGCACTTCCCTACCCTACTGCTTTTACTGACGACTCGCCTTTGCCCGCTGCAAGATACAGATTCTCAGGTGTTTATGCTAATTTTGGAACAGATAGAAGGAAGGCTTTGAGCTTAAATGTGAATGTAAATGGCGGTGGTTTTTACAATGGTACAATCCGTTCTACAACGCTAAGTGCGACTTATCGGGCAAGACCTTGGGGTAATTTTGAACTGAATTATCAGTACAATGACCTCAAATTCCCTGCGCCTTATGGGAGCAATGTAATTGCGCTTTTTGGTGGAAAAATGGAGGTGAATTTTAGTAGAAATTTGTTTTGGACAACTTTCGTTCAGTTGAATACGCAAAATGAACGTTTTAATTTCAACAGTCGTTTGCAGTGGCGTTTCAAACCGCTTTCTGATGTTTTCTTGGTTTATACGGACAATTACAACAGTGTGGATTGGCAACCGAAGTATCGTGCGCTGGTGTTTAAGGTGAATTATTGGCTGAATTTGTAGATATTAGATATTTGATGTTCAAAAGTATTGCAAATGCTATCACCAAAAATGACGACAAATTTTGCTCCGCAAAGGTTTTAGTTTTGTCTTTTGATTACCCCAGCCCTAAAGGGTGCTGACTCTAAATAAATGTAAAATTCGTGTTTTTTGACAAATAAAGAACCTTTTTTAGCAAAAAAGATACAATTTTATAGTAGTTTTTAATCTGCTCCCTTTAGGGCTGGGGTAATCAGAAGCTGAAAAAGTATTTTTCTGATTTAAATAAAATCTATTTTTTAATTAAAAAATTGGCAACATTTTTTGTGGGCGTTTTGAACAGCCTATATTAGATATTAAGATATTGCAAATGCTTGTTGTTCAACATTTTACATAAATGCAAAATCCCAAAAGCACTTTCCAATCTGTAAGCAAAAAAAACAGCCTTATGGGAAACCATAAGGCTGTTTTTTTGTATTTTTTTGCAACTAAAAAAACCGAAGATTTTTTATTTTTACCACGGAGAAACAGAGGTCACGGAGGCAAAAAAATTAGCCTTCGGCCAATTTTTTTGTCAAACTCTGTGTTCTCCGTTTCTCTGTTTCTCCGTGGTAAAAAACTGCAAAAGTGGTAAATAGTTACATTTTTTTTATTTTACAACTGTTCCCTGCACACTTACTGTAATGGAGTTTTTAGGGTCAAAATTTGTGAAAACATCTATAATTTGATAAAAAGTGAAAGGTGGCGGAACGCTTATGTCCACACCATTTTTATCTTGTTGGTAACGAGGTTTTGCAGTGAAAGTCACCTCAATAAAACCTGTTTCGCCTGGTGGAATTGGCATTTTAGGCGCAATCGCATCTGTACAACCGCAATGTGTTTTGGCAGATAAAATGGTCAAAGGCTCTTTACTGATGTTTTTTACAGGCATCAAAAATACTTTTGGTATGCCGATTTCCGCATCGTGCGCTTCCATGGTACGTGTCCATTCTACTTTTTCGTTGTTTTTAGTATTGTCTTCATAGACATAAGTGACTTTTTGTGCAGCAACAAATTGCGTTGTTAAAAAGCAAATCGCAATCGCAAGGATTTGAAACGTTTTTTTCATTTTTTATTTTGTAAAAAATTTGAAGTATAAAATAGTCGTAAGTCGTGTAATTTACTGTCTTACATTTTCCAATGCAAAGTTAAGGGCTTTTAAAATAAGGTGTTGTTAAAATGTCGTTAAAAGTCTTGTTGTTACAAATTTACTTTGGATGTCTGTGTAAGGCTTTGCTTTGGTATCTGAAAAACTATTTATTAAAAAAACTATACGCTTTCGGGCAAGTTTTTTCTAAAATTAATTTGGCTTGCTGTTCTTCTGCTTTTGTAGGCGGAACGGCATAACTTGACATCGTTTTTTTGATACAAACCTCACTTTGTTGCAATGCTGTTTGAGCATCGTATTCTAATCGTGACAATTTTTCGCCTGAAGTATTGCTTGGCATGGCTTGTATTTTGTCCATGATGGTCGTTACAGGACTTAGACAAGTGCAAACATCGTGTGCATATTGTTCTGCTACGCTACGTTGTGGTGCAGATACATTTTTAATAGAGCCAGAAGTGACGGTTTCATTGCTGCGATAGAAGTAAAAATCATGTTCGAGAGAAGAATTATCCCAAGGAACTTGTTCTCCTTGACTCAATTCATTGACTTGTGAACGTACTTTTTTAAACACTTGCTCGATGTTCAAATCTGGAATTTGCAGTGTTTTTACCAATTCCTGAGTATATAAACTATTCAGTCCTCGACCGTCAGATGCTACATTACTTGGTGCTGTTGAAAATGCAATAAAAGTACCAATCGGAGCGTCCATCGCTGCAAAACCTAAATGATTTTCAGTGTTTTCCTCCCCTTCGTCTTCGCCATACTCTTCATTACCTTCTGACAATTCGTTGAAACGACAAGCATCTAAAACGACGATATTTGTAGCATTTTGCGCATTTTTCAACGACCCCATCAACAAATCGGTACTGATTCCCCATTTGTTAGCCTGAGCCCAATTTTGCAAATGTGCATCAACTGGAAGCAAATAATTGCGCCCATTGACTTGACAACCATGCCCAGAATAATAAAACAGCCGAACGGTATGGCTTGCATCTTGTTGCAAGGCTTCGCCGTATTCTTTAAGGACATTTTTGAAGCGTTGCCATTTCAAATTTTCAAAAATCTTTACTTCAAAACCCAATGTTTCGAGTGCTTTTGCCACATCTCGTGCATCATTTACAGGATTGTACAACGGATTTTGCTCGTACTCCGCATTGCCTATAACATAAGCAATACGACGATTAATAAGTGGTGCAGAAGTCTGTGCTTGAAGCAATTGCACAAACAAAGCAAACAATACGATATATAAAACTCTCATTATTAATAAGTTAAAAAATTATCCCAAGCCCAACCTTCTTTTCCAGCGTAAATAACTTTTGCCCAACGACCTTTTTTACCATTGGCTTCAGTATTTTTACCGTAACAAGTTACGCTCAATGATGCTCCTTTCGGCGCTTTTATTACGATGTCACCTTCCGAATTAGGGCGATTTCGTATCATCAAATTATCGCTTTCAGTTGTGACTGTAGCCGTTTTGGGCGAACTCAAATTGGTTTCACAATCATCTGACACCTTGCTATTTGACGAATTATTTTTTTTTTCTTTTGTTTTAGCATCTCCTTTTACGCCACCGACTTGTCCTTCTTTCGTAGCATCTACATCGCTTTGGCAACTCAAAAGTTCCTCTTTAACGACTTTCATCAAAGGTGAATTTTCTGGCTCATCGGTTGGCTCACAATGACAAGGTTTTTCTACTTCTACAAATTTCTTTTCATAAGTGACTTTCATCTTTTTTAGGATGTAGTCAGTTTGTACTGAAAAATCTTTATCATTCAAATCATCGCTTCCTTTGACAGCAAAAGGCAATGATTTGAACTCAGCTTCTTCTCCCGCAGACAAATATTTGCTTTTTTGATTTTGCATTGCACCCGCCGAAAAAGTAACCAATTCAAAATTAACCGTAAAATTAGAACCAAAACAAGACGTGTTTTTAATACGAACAACGAGTGTATAAAAATGCTGTTCGCCAAACTGTTTGCCCATGATTTCTTTTTCAAATCGTTGATCGTACAGCGCATCTAAATTACCGATTTTATCCCATGTAAGTTTATGGGCATCGTTTGTGTTTTTGACTTTTACGCAAGTAATTTTTTTCTCATCGTCGCTACCACAGCCTAATGTTAGACAAAAAATAGAAAGAATAAGGGATAAAATGGTGATATTTTTCATTCTAAAAAAACATTAATTGATTAAAATTGTGAATAAATTATTTCAATACAAAGATAATGCTTTTTTTGATTAAAACAAAAAATATACATTTTGAATCAAATTTTGGATTTTTTGCAAAAAAACTTGTGGAATTAAAACATTTTATTAAATTTGTAGGACATTTATTTTTTCACAAAATTCAAAATCAAAACTTTAAAGTGAATTCATCAACAAACAACACCAATTGGCTTGCGCTTGGCGCAGCTGCAATCTCTGGAATGGTCATCGGTGCTTTATGGTACGGCTTACTTTTCGTACAACAATGGATGACTGGAAACGGTATCACAATGGACGAAACCAACCAAAAAATGTTTAAAAATGGCGTGGAACAAAGCAGTAGCGGCATGGAAATGGGTATCAATTTCGTTGCAATGTGCTTTTATGCTTTCGTTATGAACTGGCTTTTGAACCGTACCAATAGCCGCACTTGGCTTGATGGCGCAACCGTCGGCGGAGCTATTGGCTTGATGATGATTGTAGGTGTATTCATCAATAATATGTTTGCTATGACTCCTGCTTCTCTTTCAATGGTGGACGGAAGCTATTCTTTGGTATTGTTCACCGTGATGGGCGCAATTATCGGCGGTTGGCAGAAAAAAGCATAATTGGATATTGGATATTGGATATTGGATATTATAAATGCTTAATTTTCAATGTTTTGTATAAATACAAAAGCTTATAGGTGCTAATAAAATGAGCTTTAGCTCGTTAAAAATTGTACTTGATAAATTTTAAAAAACAACAAAGTACCCTGCCACGAGCTAAAGCTCATGTTACCTAAGTTAAAATATAAAAAGGATACAAAGGGTTATGCTTTGTGTCCTTTTTATGTTTCATTCTCTCCATAATTTGTAGTAATTTTTTCTAAGAAAAAATATTTTTTTCGCTCATAACCAACCATTTTTTGAAGCTCTTACTCTTTACTACAAATCAAATATTTTATTTACAAAATTAAAATTTTACAACTTATGAAAAAATTCATGACGTTGATTGGCGTAGCTATGTTATTGACAATCAATACTTTATCAGCACAAGGTTTGACCGTTCAAAATGTTGAACCAAAATTTAAAAAGAGAGAAATTGCCATTACGTACAGCGATTTTGAAAAGTCGAGCATTAGTTTTCGCAAGTTCAAAAAAGCGGATACGTACTATAGATTCGACCTCAATTCGAGTAGAAGTTCTCTAAATTCATACACTTATCAAAAAGGTTTTGGATTCAGTTTTGGACGAGAAAAAATAGTTCCAATCACAGAAAAACTATCTTTTTATCACGGTGGGAACATCAATTATCGCTCTGATTTTAACAGCTATAATGATAATACTTCACGAATACAAACAGTAAGTATTGGCTATCGCTTAGGTGTTCGTTACGACATCAATAAACGCTTTTTTGTTGGTGCGGAAATCAATCCTCAAATTGGTATTTCAAGAGATAAACAGGCTATACAAATGGGAAATTCTGCCCTTATTGGAAGTAAAGTAAGCCCTTTTAGTAGTCTTGGCGATGCAAAAATAATGGTTGGTATGAAGTTTTAGTTTTTGAATCAAAATAAGCCTCTCCTTATCAAATTGGCAGTAGGAGGTTTGAAACCCATTTCTCTTATCCATACAGACAGTTGACCGATGTGGTGTATCTCGTGAGCAATGACGTGTCGCATGACTTCGCCCATTGTAAAATGCTCGGCTTGATTGTCATTGTCGTAAAAATCCAAGGTTATCAAGTCCATTTCATCTTGCCAATCAGCAACAAAAGATTGTACGGCAGGACGTAATTGTTGCGACAAATCAGCAATAGCCGCAAGGCTTCGATAATCATCGAACTCAATGGGTTCAACCATTTTTTGTTGCAATTCCTGTATCCAACAATGCTCCACATCAATAATATGGAGTAAAGTCTTGGCAAAACTGCCCATTCCACCAATGCGTTTTTTATGCAATTCTTCTTCTGAAATGGTTGTTAATAGTTCAAACCAATCATTGCGGACTTGCCAATTGTATTCAAAAAAGTGTTTCATTTTTTATTCAAAATGGCGGATGAAAACCAGCTGTTTTTAATAACTTACGTAAATTTTTATTGTTTTCTCTATTAATTTTCAAAAGATTAACTGTTGAACGCCCCGTCGGGCTTATGCCCAAAACTTGTAAATCGTCTTCGTCCCATTCAAAATGTTCCTCCCATTTTTGAGTAATTGGGTTGAAGAGCGGTGCAAGAAGCATTGTCAATGGATCAATTCCTTCGATTTTGTCGTTTTTGAAAGAATTACAACCGCCACAACTATAAGCGATGTTTCCGATACTCGTCAATCCGTTTTTACTAATCGGAATGATGTGTTCGTAATTGAAGGCATTAGGAGAAAATGAGGCGGGCAGCAAACAATATTCACAATAGCCTTTCGACCTATCAAAAACTTCCTTTTGAATGGCAATGGGTATGTAGATTTTAGGCATAATTAAACGTATTTAAGCCTAATTTTTGCATAAGTTCGGGTAACGAGATAGAACGAAGTTGTGACAACTCAATAAGATTTTGAAAACGTTTATTCCTTATTTTTTCATCTTTCTCTACCAAACATAGCAACTCTTGATGCTCTAAATCAGTTAATGTTTCAAGCTCCATTTTTGTTTGTAAATCAATGTAACGCTCTAATAATTTTTCATTTAATATGCTTTCATTGATTTTTCGCAATAGTAATTTTTCACGCTTTTGAAGGTCTGTTATGCGTTTTTTTGCAACTATACTATTTAACTCCTTCAAAAAAAGTTCTAAGTCTTTCAGTGGTAAGTCTGAAAAATTACCTAACAATTGTTGAATATGATTATTTGCATGTATCATTTTTTTTATTTTAAATAAAGTTTTAACATAAAAATTTCGTCACAAAAATACAAATTCAGAATGAATATTTCAAATTTTTCTTTTTGAAGATTTTTTAAAATAAAGGCTAATTATCAAGCAAAAATAAACATAAAAACGAAAAAGCACTACAAACACTTGATATTTATTTTATTCGCCACAAAGAGTAATTGAGCATAGAGAAAGGCTTGTAGCACCTCGTTACAAGCCTTTATTATGCCAAAAATGTTAAATTTTTTATTTTTTTTCAAAAAAGTTGCTCAAAAAATTATGCAATCAAATAGTTGCACGTATATTTGCAATCAAATAGTTGCGTAATTAAAAAACATTATTCAAAAATTAAAATTTTTACAAAAATGAAAAAAAACAGCATCATTTTCTGGACGGCAGCCATAATCATTGCATTATGGGAAGCAGTTATGCCAATTTCTACTTGGCTTTTTGCGCCTGAGTATATGACTTTTGGAACAAAAGCATTAGGTTATCCTGATTATTTTGCCTACACCTTAGTGATAGCCAAAGTGTTGGGTGTCATTGCCATTACTTACCCTAAAACGCCGAATGTAATGAAAGAATGGGCGTATGCAGGTCTTTCATTTACCTTAATTTTTGCTTTTATAAGCCATTTTTGCGTAGATAGAAACATCGGTTATATGATTATGCCATTGTGTTTTTTAGGTATTCTTGCTGTTTCGTATATCTATGGAAAAAAAATCTACAATAATGAGGCGTGACATTTTTCAAGCGATAGCTGACCCTACTCGTCGAGCAATTTTGGTGCTTATTGCTTCACAAGCGATGACACCCAATGCGCTGGCGGAGCATTTTAATACGAGCCGACAAGCTGTATCAAAACACATTCAAATCTTGACCGAGTGCGATTTGGTGCAATCCGAACAGCAAGGACGAGAAATTTATTACAAACTCGACATCGAAAAAATGAAAGCAATTGATATGTGGCTCGAACAATTTAGAAAAATTTGGGAAGACCGCTTTTCTCAACTCGATATTTTATTAAACAAACTAAATTCTGATAAAAATGATTAATTTGCAATTTGATTTCCTCGTAGATAAGGAAATGAACACAATTACGGTACGCCGTGAGTTTCGTGCCAATCGCCAATTGATTTGGGATTGCCACACCAAAAGTGAACTTTTAGACCAATGGTGGGCACCAAAACCATTTACAAACACCACAGCGTCGATGGATTTTAGCGCAGGTGGTCGTTGGTTTTATTTTATGGCTGACCCAAATGGTGCAAGACATTATTGCTGCATGGATTATCTCAAAATTGATGCGATAGAAAGTTACAATGCCTTAGACGGTTTTTGTGATGAAAATGGTGTGCTTAACGAAGCGATGCCACGTTCCACTTGGAACGCTTCTTTTCACGACAACGGCGAAAATACGTTGGTGGAAACCGTTTTGGAGTACAATTCGCTCGCTGATTTGGAAGCAGTCGTTCAGATGGGTTTCAAAGAAGGTTTGTCAATGGGTTTCGACCAATTAGACGATTTTTTATTGACGTTATAAGGAAAAAAATAACACTATGTTACAAGAAATAGAAACCTATCACGCACAGCAAAGCGACAGCGATAAAGCAATTTGCGATCTTTTACACACTGAAATTTGTCAAAAAATGCCTGATTCCGAGCATAAAATCTGGCATAGACACCCTGTTTGGTTCATCGAAGGTAATCCAATTGTCGGCTACGATAAACTAAAAAATGGCTTGCGTTTGATGTTTTGGAGTGGTGCGAGTTTTGAAGAAACAGCATTGAAAGTTGGAACAGGCAAATTTAAAGATGCTTCGATTACTTACTTTGCTGTTGAGGAAATCAACCTTGAAGATTTGAGCCGTTGGCTCGAAAAATCCATCGCTATTCAATGGGATTACAAAAATATTGTGAAGCGAAAAGGTGTTTTGGAGCGTTTAAAGTAGTATATTTGCATTTTAAAATTAAAAACTAAATAAATGGCAAAATACACCAAAGTTACAGAGTTAGTTCGTTTTGATTGGTTTATCAAGTATATGTTTCGAGATAAATCGGACTTTGAAATCTTAGAAGGTTTTTTGAGTGAATTACTCAAAGAAGACATCACGATTTTGCAAATTTTGGAAAGCAGCAGTAATGCTGTTAAAAAAGACGATAAATTCAATCAAGTGGATATTATGGTAAAAAATTCCAAAGAAGAGTTAATTATCGTCGAGGTACAAAATAACGAAGAATACGATTATTTGCAACGAATTTTATACGGAACATCTAAAACAATTGTTGAAAATATCAAAAAAGGACAATCGTACAATAATGTCAAAAAGGTAATTTCTATCAGTGTTGTCTATTTTGCTGTTGGGCAAGGAGCAGACTATATTTATCATGGGCAGACGATTTTCAAGGGCATACATTTAAATGATGAGTTGGAGTTGTCGCAAGAACAAGTCGCATTATTTAATCAGCTCAAACCACAAGACCTTTATCCTGAGTATTATTTGATAAAAGCAGGTGATTTTGACGAAGAAGCCATTAAGGATACCTTAGATGAATGGATTTATTTCTTAAAAACAGGTCATGTTTATGATACTTTCAAAGCAAAAGGTTTGTTAAAAGCAAAGCAAAAACTCGAAGTTGCCAAACTTTCGCCACGAAAAAGAGCTGCCTATGAGCGAGATACAAGGCACTTGCATAGTGAAGCAAGCTGGGCAGAAACACAAAATAAGAAATTAGCAGATGCTGAAAAAAGAGGTTTAGAGAAAGGCATGGAGAAAGGCATGGAGAAAGGAGCAAAAGCACACGCAATTGGAGTAGCAAAAAAAGCCTTATTAAAAGGGTTTTCTATTGACGATACTGCCGATTTGAGTGGTTTATCAAAAGCAGAAGTTTTAGCTATACAGGCTCAGTTGTAATGTGTGACATTGCTGCCTGATACTGAGCATAGAAATACTGTTCTGTTCATCAAAGGGAATCTATTGGATACAATGAAATTATAAAAACATTGTCACTCAAAAAGATATTTTGGAATGATTTAAGGTAAAAAAACCGCTACATCACTTCTCGTCATATAGCGGTTTTTTATTTCAAAAATCATTTCTTACTTCTCCATAACTCCAGCCAACTCATTTTCATATACTTTTTTCCAATTTTTGATTTCTCCAAAATTTTCTTGGTCAATAGTGATATTTTTGGTTTTGACTTCGCCTAAAAAAGTATATTTTTGATTTTCTTTTTGTAAAAATTGTTCAAAATTTGATTTTTGCGAAGCGGAAATTGACACTACTACCCTACT
>JAYWHK010000320.1:0-17111 GCA_043777755.1 Saprospiraceae bacterium | reverse complement strand
AACTTGTATGTTTTTTAGCACTAAAGCCCAATATCATTTTCCTAATGGATAGTTTTTTTATTTTATTAAGTAATTGATTATCAATATTTTATTGGATTAAAATCAAATTTCAATGTACTTAAAAACAGTATAGACTGTTCCAAATCAGTGTCTGCTATGCTTTTATTAGGTTTTTGCATTGTAAGGGCGACTTTAGTCGCACCTTCTACGCTTGCCAACGTATCGTGTGCGACTAAAGTCGCCCCTACAGTTCCACAAAAATTTTAAAAGGACCAGAATTTTTTAGATTGTTATTTCATGGTAATCGTCAGCAATAATAAAAGAAATACAATAAGTATTTGCAAATTATTCAGAAAAGTGTATTTTTGCAATTAATATCTAATAAAAAATGGCAAAAAAACACATTAGGTTTGATTGGGCTGCTAAGAAATTGCTGCGGGATAAAGCGAATTTTGATATTTTAGAAGGTTTTCTTTCTGAACTCCTCAAACAAGATATTAAAATAGAAGGACTTTTGGAAAGTGAAAGCAATCAAGACGATGAAAATGACAAATTCAATCGTGTAGATTTGTATGCCGAAACAGCAGATAAAGAACACATCATCATCGAAATTCAAAACACAAGAGAGTGGGATTTTTTGATGCGTATGTTGTTTGCAACTTCTAAATCGGTCGTAGAATACATAAACTTAGGACAAGCCTATTCTAATATCAAGAAAATAATAGCCGTAAGTATTGTTTATTTTGATTTAGGCGAAGGCGATGATTATATTTACCATGGCGGTACGAAGTTTAGAGGATTACATACCAATAGTGAATTGCAATTGACAAAATCACAAAAAAAACTATTAAAACAGCCAACTATACAAAAAGCATATCCCGAGTATTATCTAATACAAACAACAAAGTTTAATGATGTTATCAACGACACATTAGACGAGTGGATTTACTTTTTCAAAAATAGTGAGGTTAGAGATACTTTTAAAGCAAAGGGCATGGAAGAAGTCAAACAGAAGTTGAAAGTTTTAAATATGACCGATGAAGACCAAAAGATATATCAAAAATATTTGGAAAGATTAAGTTCAGAAGCGAGTTATGCCGAAACAATGAAAATTGAAGCCGAAGAAAAAGTAAGAGAAGATGAAAGAGTGAAAACAGAGAAGAAAAAAGATATAGAAACTGCATTGAGAGCATTGAAAAAAGGCTATTCTAATTCAGATATTTTAGACTTAACAGATTTGACATTAGAAGAAATAGAACAACTTCGTAAGTCAATTGGAACGCAAGAAATCGGCTGATAAGACAGAAAAGAAGTGGCAGAAATCATAAAAAATAAATCATTAAGTAGTAATGTCTAAATAAACAAGGTTATGATATTTTGTAATCTATTGATAATCAAGATGCTAATGACTTTTAGACTTACGACTTATTTACTTACGACTACTTAACAATGAAGTATAAAAACATAAGAGAGGAAGAACTAAAAAACAAGGTCGGTGCAGAATGGTTCAAAGCCTTTGACACAACTGAAATTTTAGGAAATATTGACTTTACCGTTTTTCCGAAGCAAGATAGCTTATTTGGACGAACTCCTTTGCTTTGGGCAGAGGCAAAAACTGGTGATTTTGATGTTACGACCATGTTTGTACAATTGGTGCTGACTATCGGAAAAGCCAGAACTTTTGACAAAACTTTACCGCCCGCATTTATTGGTGCTTTTGATTTTAAAAAAATTGCTTTTGTTTCTTACATTAGTATTCAAGATATTTTTTATTTAAACGATTTTAATTGGAACGTTACGCCATCAAACCACGATACCAAAGAGTTCAAACTCATAAAAGATAGAATTGAAGCTACCTTAAAATCAAATGCTTACATTTTCGATTATCAAAAAGACGAAAATGATTTAAAGATTTTCATCGCCAACAATATTGCAAAAGCTACTGAATCAAGCAAAATAAAAATTGATAAAAATAATTTTATCCCAATTTATCTGCGTTGGCTCGAAATCGTAAAACCAAACATTGACGTGAATTGGGACGAACTTAAAAAAGCAAATATTTTAGACAGTGATTTTTATTTGGCAGACTTATTTGTAGATGACAAAGACACCAATTCTATTGACGATGATAGTTCTATAAGAGATAGTTTGTTTGTCGTTTTTCAAAACCAAGGCTATAAAATTGCAAAAGAAGACCTCAAACAGATGTTTGATGCAACTATTAGTCTTAAAAATAAAGAAACTTACACTCAATTTTGGAAACGGTACAAAAGACCGCCACTAAAACAATTTCAAGATTACATCATTGAGCGCAGAGATTTACTCGTTCCACAAGACATTAGAGAGCGAAAAGGTGCTTTTTTTACGCCTCGTATTTGGGTGGATTTATCGCAAAAATATTTGACAGATTACTTAGGCGAAAACTGGCAAGAAGACTATTATGTTTGGGATTGTGCCGCAGGAACGGGAAACTTGCTTGCTGGTTTGACCAATAAATACAATATTTATGCAAGCACGCTTGACCAAGCTGATGTAAAAGTAATGCACGAAAGAATCGAACACGGGGCTAACCTTTTGGAAAATCACGTCTTTCAATTTGATTTCTTAAATGATGATTTTACTAAATTGCCTCAAAGTTTGCAAGACATTATTAATGATGAAAACAAACGTAAAAAGTTGGTGGTTTATATAAATCCGCCGTATGCGGAAGCTGGAACAGGTTTAGGAAAGCAACACAAAGAAGGAGTTGCGATAAACAATAAGACAAAAGATAAGTACAAGAAAGAACTTGGCAAAGCAAGTAACGAACTATTTACGCAATTCTTAATCCGAATATATGTTGAAATCCCTTACAGCAAGATTGCAAATTTTTCAACTTTGAAAAATTTGCAATCTTCAAACTTCAAGGATTTTCGGAAATTCTTTCGAGCGAAGCTCGAGAAATTTTTTTTGACACCAGCCGATACTTTTGATAATGTTAAGGGTGATTTTCCAATTGGCTTTTTTATTTGGAATACAGATACAAAAGAAGATTTCACTTTTTTTTGCGCAGACGTTTATGATAAAAAAGGAAACTTTATTGGTACTAAAAATATTTATAGTTATGATGATGTAAAAAATGGAAAAATAAATGATTGGCTAAGAAAATACTATGATAAAAAGGGCGATGTTGTTGGAATAATGCACAATAATAAAACAGATTTTCAGCACAACATTCAAGTTGTAATTACTTCAGATGATAATAAAGATCATACTACTCCTATTACAGCAAAAAATTTAATTGAAATGTGTATTTATTTATCGGTCAGAAAATGTATTCCATCTACTTGGCTAAACGACAGAGACCAATTTTTACATCCAAATGACAATTGGAAAACAGATAAAGAATTTCAAAACGATTGTTTGGCTTTTACAATTTTCAGCAACAATATACAATCCAAATTTGGAGTAAATCATTGGATACCGTTCACAGAATCAGAAGTAAATGCGAAAGAAAAGTTTGCGAGTAATTTTATGACGGATTTTATAAAAGGCAAATTGAAGGAGGAAAAAACGTTTGGCTCATTGTTTGACGAGCGTACAGAAATTGGTGAAATTGAAAAAAAACCACTTCAATTTTCAGACGAAGCAAAAACGGTGTTCGATGCTGGTAGAGAACTTTGGAAATATTACCATGCCCAAAAAGAGGTTTTGGCAAACGCCAGTTTTTATGACATAAGAGAACATTTTCAAGGCAGAAACGACAAAACAGGCAGAATGAACAACAAAAGTACAGACGCACAATACACAACTTTGATAGCCGACCTGCGAGAAAAACATAATTTATTGGCAGACAAAATAAAACCAAAAATATACGAGTACGAATTTTTAAAAGAATAAGTGCCATGTAATATGCTTTTCTCTCCACTTTTTTTATTTTATTATAAATTTCTTTAAAATAATTATAAATTTGCAGCGCAAAGATTTTTGGTTCTTTTAAAATTTTTGTGGAACTGTAGGGGCGACCTTAGTCGCACAAGAATCTAAACATTGAAAACCAGTCATTTGTGCGACTAAAGTCGCCCTTACAAAGTCTTAAATCACAAAAAATTTAAGAGAACCAGTTTTTTAAAACACTTTGTCATTTATTTTTATCAAAATAAAATCATATTTATGAACAATCGTTTTGTAAAATTATTTTTACCATACATCATTGGAACAGTAGTCTTGGCACTCTTTTCAATGGTTTATTTTTCACCTGCCGCTTTTGACGGCAAAACCTTGGGGCAATCAGATGTTGTTCAAGCGACGGGTTCTCAGGCAGAAATCTTAAAATACAACAAATCCGAAGGACACGAAATGCTTTGGAGCAATGGAATGTTTGGCGGTATGCCGACCTTTCAAGTCTATAATAGCGGTGGCGAAACCTATAATTATTTACAAAAATTTGTCTATAATTGGTTGAAATTAGGTCAATCTGTAACGTCTTCTTATGGATTGTTGTTTGCAGCTTGTTTTGGTTTTTTCCTTTTGATGATGACGCTCAAAATAGATTGGCGATTGGGTTTGGTCGGTGCTATTTTGTACGGACTCAGCACTTCGCACATGATTTTGATAGAAGCTGGTCACGTCAATAAAATGTATGTTTTGGCATTTTTAGCACCAACATTGGCAGGTATTCTCTTGATTTTTCAAGAAAAATATTTATGGGGCGCAGCGGTAACAGCTCTTTTTACGAGTTTGCAAGTATTCGGAAATCATCCACAAATTACTTATTATTTCTTTTTATTGATTGGAATTTTAGGCATTGCAAAAGCCGTTGATGCAGTTCGAGAAGGACAAATCGGTGCTTGGAGCAAAAGTATAGCGACTTTGGTTGTTGCTGTGGTGATTGGTGTATTGCCAAATATTGTAAAATTATGGTCCACTTATGAGTATGCAAAACATTCTATTCGTGGTAAAAATGAAATCACTACGGACGAGAAAAAAGCTGGCGACGATGGTTTGACAAAAGAATATGCTTTTGGTTGGTCATTGGGAAAAGCGGAATCTTTTTCTTTGATTGCAGCCAATTATATGGGCAATGGCGAGTCTTTCGTGAGCGATGAATCAAGTGCAACGTTTAATGCTTTGACTAAAATGCCTGAAAAACAAGCGCAGCAATTGGCGCAGGGAGCTTCGACTTATTGGGGCGAACAACCTTTCACTACGGGCAATGTCTATTATGGTGCAGCGTTGATGATGTTGTTTTTCTTAGGTTTTTATTCATTAAAAGACAGTTTGAAGTGGTGGTCGCTTGCAAGTTTGTTATTTTTGGTAATGATAAGTTGGGGTAAACATTTTTCAGTCGTCAATTACTTCTTGTTTGATTATTTTCCAATGTTCAATAAGTTCCGTTCTGTGAATATGGCGAACAACTTAGGTCACGTCATTGTGGTTGCGATAGGAATGTTAGGACTCCAGCGTTTTATATGGGGCGAAGAAAGCAAAGAGGAAAAACAAAAAAACTTGATTTGGGCTGTAGGAACAATCGCTTCTTTATTGGTAGTGGCGTTGGTCTATGGTTGGATAAGTTCTTTGGCTGGTCCTAATGACGAGCAAATCGGAAAGGCTTCTCCTCAGTTATTGAATGCTTTGATGAAAGACCGTGCAGCACTTTTGCAGTCAGATGTGTTGCGTTCTTTGTTTTTTGTTTTGGCGAGTGCGGCAGCCTTGTGGTTTGCCAACAAACAAGAAAAAGTAGGCGCAATGGGTTGGGGTTTTGCGGGATTAACCTTGGTTTTGAGTTTGTTTGATGTCGTTGGTGTAAGCAAACGATATTTGTCAAGCGAAGATTTCAAAACAAGCCGTTCTGTAAAGCAGTATTCAGAGCCTCGTGCCGTGGACAAGCAAATTCAACAAGATAAAGACTTGTCTTACAGGGTTTTAGATTTGACAGGCAATCCATTTTCAAATGCGGTGACGAGTAATTTTCATAAAAGTATGGGTGGTTATCACGCTGTAAAGTTGATGATTTACCAAGATATGATTGAAAAATATTTGGGTAATCCGCAAGGAGCTTTGGACATTTATGGAATGTTTAATACCAAATATGTAATTACTGAACAAGGGCAAACAATGGTGGCAGTTCCTTTGGAACAAGCTTGCGGAAATGCTTGGTTTGTGCCTTCTTTCCAATTGGTTGAAAACGCTACCGAAGAGTTGGACAGTTTGAAAAACTTGAAACCAAAAGTAAAAGCCATTTTACAAAAAGCAAATGCTAAAAATTTAGATGGCTTTACAGTTCAATACGATACGACAAACAGCATCAAAATGACAAAATATATTCCTGATGCGATGACTTACACTTACAATGCGAAATCAGACCAATTGGCGATGTTTTCAGAAGTCTATTACGCTGATGGTTGGAATGTATATATTGATGGAAAATTGCTTGAAAATGCGATTATGCGTGCCAATTATGCCATTCGTGCAGTGAAAGTTCCTGCTGGACAACACACTTTGGAAATGAAATTTGAACCTGTTTCTTACATCAAAGGACAACAAATTTCTCGTATCGGTAGCATTTTATTGACGATTTTGTTCTTTGCTGGCTTGTTTTTTTGGTGGAAAGAAGAGAATGGGAAAGTGGGAGAGTAAGAAAGTAGGAAAATAAGAGAGTAGGAGAGTAAGAAAGTAAGAAAGTATAGATTTAGAAACGGCTCAAATTTTTCACAACAAAAAATTTGAGCCGTTTTCCGTTTTAAGTAGTAATTTTTAAATAAACACGGTTGTGAAATCTTGTAACCTATTGACTTGCGACTTTTAGACTTGTTTTACTTACGACTCCTTTATTATCTCGACATCACCGAACGGTTAATTTTAACGCCTGTTCCTGTCAATTTAGAACTTCGTTTTTTCTTAGGCAATACCAACCACAATTGACCATAATGATGGATTCTTTCAGCAACTTTTTTTGCCCTATCACCTTTGCCAACATACCAATCCACATGACCAGTACCTTTGATTGCGCCACCAGTATCTTGCGCCAAAACAAATTGTAAAGCGTGGTGTTTGCATTTTTCGTTTTTATCAACGATTGGCGTTGCCGCCAACAAAACTGCCCCTGACGGAATATACCTTCTGTCGGTTGCAATTGACGTATAAGGCGTAAGTGGTTGCCCCGAGGAACTTTGCAGTCTTAAATTAACTTTTTTGAAAAAAACATAATTCGGATTTTGAGAAAGTGTTTGTTCGTCAATTTCTTTTACCGCAACCTCTTCATTATCAGTACTATCTATAACTTCGTCTTCTTCGTTAACCTCAATTTCTTTTGTCGCATATTCTTTTTTAACTGCCTCTTTTGTAACGCCTCGCTCTTTCGCTTCTGCATCTAAGGCATTTTCGGCAATTCCAATTTCGATGTCCAAACTATCCTCATCTTCCTCGGTTTCTACGAGAATTTCTGCGGCATCGGTTTCTTTTTCAAGGTCATTTTCAAGATTTTTAGCCTTATTTTTTTCGAGAACATCAGCCGTTTTTTTGATTGCTAAGGGTACTTCTTTTTTTACATAAACGATTTCGCCTTCTTCTCGGTGATTGTCACCATCGTATGCTAAAAAAGTTGTTCCACCATCTTTGAATTTTAAAATTGCAGAGCCTTCCAGCTGAATCGAATACAAATCTTTTCGGCTTTTTACATAGCCCAAACAAAGGTCTAAGCCTTCCAGAACGCCTTTGTTTTCAATCTCTTGTCGGGTTGGTAATTTTCCTTCCCAATTGTCGGGTTTTTTATAAACTGGATAAAAATAAGTTTCGTTACGGGTTTTACTCGCCTCAATTACGGGCGTATAATAGGCTGAAAATTTGACATTACCACGGCCATCACTTCCTTTGATTTGGTAAAAATCAAAATAAGAACTCAATCCGACAGGAAACGAAAATTGGAAAGTTTGTAACGTATTGATAACGTAATTAATGTCACGATTTGAAAACTTCAAATTGCCTACACGATATGTTTTTTTAGGAGATTTTGACAAAATTCTGCTTTGAAAATGCAAGGCATTAGTCAAGCCAGCATCAATAAAAGGGTAAAAACCAATCGTATCGAGCTTGCTTTGGCGGTAAAGCGAGGAAAATGCTTTTGATTTTTTTAATTTTCCATTGGCAAAATGCGCTTGATTCAATGTAATCGAAAGTGGGCGATGAAACTCTTCATCTTCCACTTTTTTTCGCATTTTATCCAATTTAAAAGCAAGGAAAAAAATACCAATCAACACAAGTCCTGGCAAATAGGTTTTCATATAAATTATGATTTGATAATGCAAGATAAAACACTTTTTGATATATTTTGCTTTTTTTTCAATAATTTTAGTATAAAACTTTTGCAATAACTCAGCTATATGTAAAATTAAAACAGAGTTTTAATTAAATTAGTGAAATTAGATTTAATTTTCAACATCACGATTGGTGTAAATTAGTAAAATTAGAGAAAATTAGTGTTAAAAAAATACGCTAAGTTTTACAAAAAATTAAATTTTTAACATTCATGCAACCATTAACGTTTAATGCTTGTATATAAAAACAACGAACCAGAAAGCGGTTTTATTAAGTGAAATGTAAAAGTAAATGCCACAGTTTTAACTCATAAGTTGCTGATTAACAGGATTTTTGAATTTTAAATTTAGACTTTTACATTTTACATTCCATTAATCGTCCTAAATTCCATTTTTTTAATTAAAATCTTCATTGAACATGAAAAAAATCTTTACGATTTTATTAGCAAATCTTTTGCTAACGTCCCTAATCCTAACGTCTTCTTCAAGTGCATTTGCGCAATGCAGCACCGTAAAAGACATCAAATCCAGCGTTGTTTCCTCAACGAGTGCTTTAGTTTATTGGAGTACTGTAAGCGGAGCTAAAAGCTACGATTTGGTAGTATCTCAAGTGAACCCAATCCCATTAGTGCCAATTAATTTTGAATACAAAGGATTGACCATTCTCAAGCAGACCGTTGATAAATTAACTGCGGGTACAACTTATTCTTATACTGTCAAAACAAATTGCACAGATGGAACAAGCTCTGAATTGTCAAAATTAGGCGAATTTACTACCTCAAAAGACAATACAGGCACTGGCGGAACAAATGGCTGTGGTTCAATAAAAGATTTGAAGTTCACTTCGGATTCATTGGGAACTTCTGGTACGTTGAATTGGACAGCGGTAACTGGAGCGACAAGCTACAAAATTACAGTGCAACAAATTAGTATACAAGCAGTTGTGAACAATTTTACAGCTACGAGTAATACGTTCAAATTGACAGCTTTAACGGCAAAAAGTAAATATTTAGTAAAAATCCAAGCAATTTGCCCAAGTGGTGGTGGAAATTCTACTGCATTTACCTTCGAAACAAAAGGCGTTTCTACACCTACAAGTGGTTGTGGTCAAGTGAAAGAAATTGCAGCATCTCAAAAAGATTCTACTTCGGCAACCATCAAATGGAATACGGTAAGTGGCGCAATCTCTTACGAAGTAACGGTAAGTGGTGCAAATGCTTTTACAAAAACATACAAATCAGTAGGAACAGCAACAACTTTGTTGGCTGATTTGTTGCCTGGTGCTGGTGTTTATACTTACAAAGTTAGAGCAATTTGTGCAAGTGGCAATGGTGATTGGTCAAAAACTTCTGCTTTTACTATCAAAAAGACAATAGTTACGCCTCCTACTTCGGGTTGTGGTACAATCAAAGAAATCAAGGTTTTGGTTAAGGATTCGGTCACTGCATTGATTGCTTGGAAATCTATTACAGGTGCGAAATCTTACGAAATCGAAGTAACTGATAGCCTTGGCTTCAAATTAACTTTGACCTCTATCAATGCAAGCGTAACGGCAAGTGGCTTGAATGGTAATGGATTTTACAGTGTAAAAATCAAAGCAATTTGCTCAAATGGTATTGGAGAATGGTCAAAAGGAACATCTTTTACCACAAAAAAGAAAGTTGTTGATCCGCCTTCAACAACAACTTGTTCTACGCCAACAGGTTTATCTGTAAAAGCATTTAACACAACTACGGCTCAATTGTCATGGAATGTTGCTAAAAATGCTGTAAGCTACGAAATCGAAATCGAAGAAATTGCGACTACAGGAACTACGGCAGCTCCAATTATCAAATTGACAAGCAAAATTCCAACGATTATTGTTGATAATTTTTCAGCTGGAAAATCTTACAAATTCAAAGTGAAAACGATTTGTACGGCAGGTTCAAGCGAATGGTCAAAATACACTGATTTCAAAATGAAGTCTAACATCAGTGAAAAAGTTGCGAACAACAATAGCAGCAACAGTGTTTTATCTTCATCTGATTTGATTCGTGCGATTTATCCGAATCCTTCTCATGGCGAAGTAAATATCGTTTTGAATGGTAAAGAAGGAGAAGGCAACTTGATGATTGTCAATGTTTTAGGTTCTGTAGTGAAATCAATTTCAGTTAATGCTGGCGAAACTCGCCAAATTGACACCAATGATTTGGCTGCTGGTTATTATTTTGTAAAAGTAAAAATCGGTGACAAAACAGATACAAAACGTTTGATGGTACAATAATATTTTTTTACAAAAAAAATTACTAAAAGGCAGTGAACAATTGACATATTGTTCACTGCTTTTTTTTGTAAAAATTATTTTATAAAAACTTTTAACTTAAAAAATCACTATTTTAAATGAGTGCTGTAACTTTTTTTTATATTTACATCTATTTTTTCGTAATTTCATTTTTTTCCTAAAAAAACATTATTACTTTTACCTTTTATATGAAAATTACAAAAACCATATCTACATTATATGAAAAAGCTATTTACTTTATTTCTACTTCTTCAATCATTGTTTGTTTTAGGACAAGCTCCAAGCAATGACAATTGTGAAAACGCTGTTGATTTTGGCATTGCACCTTCTTGTAAAACAACCATTTACAACAATAAAAATGCGACCAAAACAGACATTGGAACAAACAACAATCCTTTTTGTCCTCAAGAAGGCAATGTCAATCACGATGTTTGGTTTAAGTTTGTAGCAAGCGACACGATTTTTCAATACACCATCTCGGTAAAAGCAGCTGCGAGCAATGGCATCAAAAGCCCGAACATTAATATGTACCGTGGCGGTTGTGGCAAAGACAATCTGATTCGAGTTTGTATTGATTCGGTTACGGTGTCAAGCGGAGAATTTACGTTTAACATTACTGACGATTTAACGCCAGGCGAAAACTATTGGTTGCGTGTTTCTGACAATGCTGGCGAAGGCGATTTTACGGTTTGTGTAACTGAAGTAAAAAGTTTGACGATTGACCAAGGTTCAAGTAACTTATGTTCTGGTTTTTTGTATGATACAGGTGGTCCAAGTTCCAATTATAAATCAAATGAAAATCATATTTTCAAGATTTGCCCTTCCGACCCAAGTGCTTGTATAAAATTAGATTTTACTTATTATAACATAGACAAAGCGGGTGATGAAATCACTATCTATGATGGAAATACAACGAGTTCTCCTATTTTAGCAAAATTGATAGGTGCTGAAAGCGAAGGCAATAATGCTGGAGCCGTAGCCTTGTCTTTGTATGCAAAAAGCGGTTGTGCTACAATTACTTTCAAGTCAGACAACGATGTTGCTTTCGAAGGTTTTGAAATGAAATGGCAATGTAGTCCTGACGAGTGTAACCCAATTGTACCTATAAAAGTGAGTGCGAATGCAACACCGCAAGACATCATTAACAGTGTTTCGGCAAATGGCGCATTGGTAAAGTTAGACACTATTATTTGTAATAAATTAGCGTATAGTACTTTTACAGCTGGCGTAAATACGGACTTAGGTTTAGGAAAAGGCTTGATTTTATCTTCGGGTAGAGCAAGCGATGCTGGTAAAATCAATAATGCTACATCAACGACAACCAATATCGAAATACTAACAGGGATAACTTATGCTGATGCGGATTTGGATTTACTCTCTTCGCAAAAGTCAAAAGATGCTTGCGTTGTAGAGTTTGATGTTTTTGCAAGTACGGACGAAATTAATTTTGAATATATTTTTGGTTCGGAAGAGTATCCAGAGTTTGTTGGAGCTGATCCATCAAGTGGATTTAATGACATCTTTGCGTTCTTTATTTCAGGACCAGGAATCGTAGGCGATCCAGGCTTGAATGGTAAGAAAAATATGGCAGTTATTCCAGGTACGAATGATCCTGTGGCTATCAATAGCGTCAATACAAACATCAATTGGCAATATTATAGAGATAATTTCAAAGGAAAAAGCGTTACTTATGATGGTTTGACTTCTGACAAATTAGGTATTAAAAAAAGCCTAACAGCTCGTGCAAGCGTCACACCTTGCAAGACATATCGCTTAAAAATGGCAGTAGCAGATAGAATTGACAATGCTTATGATTCTGGCGTTTTTGTTTCTGAAATCAAAGGTGCTACACCCGAAATAACATATTTATCTCCTAATAAAATAGATTATTTGAATGAAAAATGTTCTGGTGTCAATGATAAAATCAAAATTGCATTGTACAAGCCTTTACCGCAAGCAACTACTTTTGCGGTGAAAATCACTGGTACAGCAACGAAAGATGTTGATTATACATTGGGTATGCCAAATGCAATTACCTTTCCAGCGGGTACTTCCGAATTGACTTTTCCAATCTTAGCGATTGCTGATAATCTTGCAGAAGGAATAGAAACAATTAACATTACGCTTTCTCGTGATTTTGGTTGTGGTAGTGTTGATTTAGTCACAAAATCAATTCGTTTGACAGACCAATTAGATGTGAAAATTGAAGCTGGATTAGATACAATTATTGTTTGTGCCAATGGAGAACCGAAGCAAATCGAAGCAACTGGCGCAACTTTCTACACATGGTCACCTGCATCTATTGTGAACAATCCTAAAATTGCAGACCCTATCATTAAAACTACTAAAAGCCAATACATTTATGTAATTGGTCAGATTGGAACTTGTTTTGCAAAGGATTCTGCTTTTATAAACGTTTTTGACCCAAATGTGAAAATCGAAGCATTGACCGATACTGAAGTTTGTGAAGGCACGCCCATTATCTTGAAAGCGGTGAACAATACCAACAATGGCAATATTACTTGGGGGCCGACTTTTGTTAATTTTGATAATCCAACAAAACAAACTGTAAAAGTAACAAGTACGTTTAGTACATTGGTGTATGTAACAACTGAAAAAGGCGGCTGTGTCGCTGGCGATACAATTCCAATTACGGTGAATTTTATAGGTATGCCATTTTTTGTTGCAGAAGATACCACTGTTTGTGAAGGTTTTAAAGTTCAACTGGCAAGCCAGACTTTTTCAAGTTCTGATTTTGAATGGACACCAAAAGAAGGTCTTAACAATCCTAATATTAGCAATGCCATCGCAACGCCAACAAAAACAACTACTTATATTTTGACAGGTACAAATGCAAACGGCACTTGTACGGCTAAAGATACCGTAGTCGTTACTGTAAAAACGAACAATGTCAAAATTTTAGGTGCTGATACTTTAAAAATATGCAAAGGAGATTCAATAAAATTAACAGCTACGGCAAGCGGTGTTCCTAACGGTACAAATTTTAAATGGACTTCAAAAACGGCTCAATTTTCAACACCTTCAGCTTTCACAACAAAAGTGAATGTTTTGAAAACAGGTTGGATTTTTGCTGAATTTAACGGAAGTGGTTGTTTGGCAAAAGATTCCGTTTTTGTCATTAAAGATTCTTTGCCAGATGGTTTGGAAATCATGGCAATCAAGCCAGACCAACCATATTGTCAAGGAGATACCGTTTTGTTGTACTCTAATTCTATCTTAAAACCGCAATATCCAAAGGCAACTTTCCAATGGGAAGAGCCTGTGAAGTCTGCTATTTCGCCTTTGACGAATGTCAATTTATTGTTCATTACAAATAAAAGTGGTAATTATATCCGCACGATTAAAAACGGTGTTTGTATCAGACGAGATACTTTCAAAGCAACTGTAATACCAATAATTCCACCAACAGGATTAAAAGATACAGCAATTTGTGATGGTGAAAAAGTTCAACTCAACATCACAAATGCAAAAGATTATACCAAACTCAAATGGGAGCCTGCGACAGGATTGAGCTGTGCGGATTGTCCAAATCCAATCGCTACTTCGGCTGGAACTTATACATTTACAGGTGAAGTACAAGGAAAATGCCCTGCAAGAGCAAAGGTTACGATTTCATCAAAAAACAAACCTTTGAATTTGACACCGACTCAGACAGAAGTTTGTCAAGGGCAAGCTGTGAATGTTCCAATTACAATAACCAGTACGGGCGTTTCTAACATAAAATGGTCGCCAAGTGCAGGACTGAGTTGTACAGATTGTACGAATCCAACAGTCACGAAATTTGGTACTTACACCGTAGAAGGCATCATAAATACTTGTAAATCAAGCAATACGGTGACGGTGAAAGAAGCGGATACGTTGTTGATAGTCACCAAAAATGGAGATTTTTGTCAAGTAGATAAAGTAGAACTTTCTATTAGTGACGCTTCCAAGTATAGTAATATTTCGTGGAGTCCAATCGCTGGATTGTCATGTAACAATTGTACAAACCCAACAGTGACAGCAGCAGGGATTTATAAGATTACCGCTAATAAAGGAAAGTGCAAAACAAGTGCAAAAGTAGAAGTGAAAATATCGCCAGAACCAAAAGCGTTTGTTATTACACCTTCTTCTGCGGTTAGTATTTGTAAAGACCAAGCTGTTAATGTTCCAATAACAGTTTCAAATGGTACAAATTTGGTTTGGACACCAGCTACGGGATTGAGTTGTACTAATTGTCCTAATCCAATTGCAACAGCTTTTGGCACATACAAAGTAACAGGAAAAATTGGTTTGTGTAATGCAGAAGGAAAAATAGATATAAATTCAGTTACTCCTGATGTATTAAATTTTTCAGTAGAAAAAATTTGTGAAGGTTCTGGCTCAAATGCCAAAGTTGCCATAGGCAATGCGGATAAGTTCACTGGATTCAGTTGGACAGCTGCACCAGGTTTAACCGATTTGACAAGTTCAACGGCTTTTGCTTCACAAGTAGGAACATTTACGGTCACAGCTACTTCAAAGTTAGGTAATTGTCCTGTGAAAGGTTCTGCCGTTGTTACATCTGGCACAAAAGCAAGCGGTGTAACATTCACTTATGACCCAAATCAAATTGTAAATGGCAATGACCAAAACATAAACATTAGCATCACTGGAACGAACATTGATTTGGGAGGAACCGCTTGGACAAATCTAAATATAACAGGTTCAAATATACAGATTTCTTCTAATGACATTAATGGTTCGGTGAAAATAATACCTGTAAAAATAAAAAGTGCTGATGGTTGTTTTACAAACGATACTGCAAAGGTTTATAAGGTTATTTTCCCAAGTGTATTTACACCTGAAGATGCGACGGCTGGTTTTGAAAATAACAAAATTTTCCAAAGTCTTCCTTTTGGTAAAGATGTAACAATGACGGAATTGGCGATTTTTAACAGATGGGGCGTAAGGGTTCACCACGATGCCACTGAAAAAAGTCCAAAAACATGGAATGGCTTTAATGATAATGATACAAGTCATTCGGAGTGTCCAACAGATGCGTACATTTATGTAGCAAAATTTGCACCTGTCAAAGCTAAAGATAAAGTCTTGGTTGTCAAAGGTCAAGTAACATTATTGCGATAAAATTGGATTTTAAAAATAAAAAAGCGGAAAAAGTTTTGCATTGCAAAATTTTTTCCGCTTTTTTTTATGAAGTTTAAACTTTGTAAGAAAAATATAGATTGGTTGCACTTCGCCGTGCCGCCTATTTTCGGTGGCATGACGAAGTGCGTTTGTTTTAGCGAATTTTCCTTATCTCGTTTTTGAGTTTCGTTTTTCTAATTCTTCTTTAATTTCCCAAATAATATTTTCGGGCAAGTCAAGAACCATTGAAATCTCAATGACTGATAATTTATTCATTATTAATAGTCGCTCTGCATTTCTGCGATTAACTCGACTAATACCTTCTTTTACGAGGCTGTCGTTTTCGATATCAAATGTGATTGGCATATTCTTAGAAATTGTTTGAGTAATTAAATCTTGCAAGTTACGAAGTCTGGATAAAACATTCAATTGTGCAACGTATTTTTTTAATTCTGCATCGCTTTTACTAACCGCTTTCAAGCGTTGTGCTATAGCTCTAATAATAATTTCGGGTTTTTTGTTCCCGAAATTACCTAATATTGCTAAGATTATCTCAGCGGGTATCTGAGATGCAATCATTTTAGAATAGTCAATATCATGTATTTTGATTATTTTATAGACAAACGTATTAAAAAAAGTTATTATATTTAAATTTACCAATGAAAATATAGGGATTACAGGGATTAGAAAACATATTATGTCTTTTAATAATGCGTTTATCTATAAAACCTTGAAATACAAATTTTTCGTCCAAATCTGTTGTAATATTGGAATTGCTATCGTCCAAATCTACAACAATATGAACGACTGGCAGTTTGTATATTCTGGTTATCATTCCATGATATTCAATCATTCGCCAAATCATTTCATAATCGGGCTTACTCTGAAATTCTACGTGTAACAAGAAAACTCGCCCTTTATTATCCGTCAATTTCAGAAGCAAATCCATTTCTCGCTCTTCTGTTGTGAATAATTTGTCGGGTAGGGTTTCAATTGAAACAGTCGCAATATCAATACCTAAGTGACTGATTACGAAAGGGATAAAGACTTCATCAAGGTTTTCCTTGACTACTTTATCGAATATATTTCCTTGTTTTGATGTACTTTTTTTCTTCATACATCAAAGATATAAAAATAAATTATCTCTACAAAAAATAGATTACTTTTTTTAATACTTAGATTTATGTTTAGGTAAATTGATATATTAAATCACAATCCCGTAGTCGATTATTCGCACGACTACGGGATTAGTTATTAACAGCATTTTTTTAATTTTCATTAAGAAATACATCATTAAGACAAGCGGAGTATATAGTGCGCCCCATTAGTTGGACAAAAAGTTATAAAAATTAAGTTTAGTATGTATTAACCCCATAATACTAGAAGCAACTCTAAGTTTACGCTAAGAT
>JAYWHK010000319.1:0-6060 GCA_043777755.1 Saprospiraceae bacterium | reverse complement strand
ATTTTTTATTTTTATAAAAATTATAAAAAAATTATAAAATTTTAGTGTCAAAAAAAATTATGCCTAAAATTTCAAAAACTGGAACATCGAGTATATATTAAAATCTGATGCGAATGGTAATGCTTCGTGGGTCAATCCCACAAGTATTATGGTTACTGAAACTGACCCAAAAGTAGGCAATTTGACCACCAATTATATTCCAAAATGGAACGGTACAACGCTCACAAACGGCACTTTATTTGACAATAATTCAAAAATTGGTATTGGCACAACTACGCCTAATAATAAGTTAGACATCAATGGAAATGCCGTTATTGGGCAGTCGTATATTCTAAGCAATTCGATTGCGCCGACCAATGGTTTGGCAGTAGAAGGAACGCTAAATGTAGGTGCAGCGAGCAATATTACCAATCAAAATGCCTATAAATTAGAAGTGTTTAGCAGTACAAAAAACAATACGCTTTAGGAAAGTGCAAATACTTTGGGAACATGGAGCACGATGTTAAACACGTCGGCAGCGCAAGAAAATAGTTGGAATTTTATCGCAACAGGTACAGGAAACAGCGAAGGAACAGGCGCATTGCTCTTGCGTGATGCGACCAAAACTCGTATGATTGTTGCGCCTACGGGCGAAATAAAAACAAGCGGCGGATTGGTAATTGATACCGATTTGCAAAACAATAGCGACGGTGTAAATATTTTGCGTTTTGGTTCTTCAACCTCAGGCGAAGGCATTGGTTCAAGCCGACAAGTGACCAATAATAATTATGGTTTGGATTTTTATACAGATAATACTGTTAGAATGTCTATCACAAATTGGGGCGGCGTAGGTATAGGCACACTTTTTCCTGCTAATTATTTAGACATCAATGGCAATATGGCAATTGGTAGTGCTTATGCAGAAAATGAAACAGCACCTGCGAATGGTGCAATTATTCAAGGAAATGTTGGTATTGGAAAAGCAAATCCTACCACAAAATTAGATGTAAATGGCACGACAAAAACCACTAATTTTCAATTAACTAACGGTGCATCAAATAATTACATATTAAAATCTGATGCCAATGGAAATGCAAGTTGGGTTGCGCCAACGACGTTGAGTATTACCGAAACCGACCCAAAAGTAGCATCAACTACGAATAGAAAGATACCAAGATGGAATGGTACGGCTCTAATTGATGGGGCAATTTATGACGATGGTAATAATATCGGTATAGGAACGATTACGCCCGCAGGTCGGTTTGAAGCACAAGTTACGGCAGGTCGGTTTTTTGTGCCAAATTGGGGCGTTGGCGCAGGAGCAAATACGACGGTTTTAGGTAACTATAATTCATTGAGTAGTGCGGGAGCGCAAGCACGTTTTAGCAATACAACCGCCAATTTTAGCGATATTGGACAAGATACCAACGGGAATTTTGTGGTAGAACAAAATGATAATACCAAATTTGCCATTGCGCCAAACGGCAATGTAGGCATTGGAACAAGTACGCCTACCGATAAATTGCACCTCGTCGGAAATCTGAAAATTGATGCTGGACGAATACCTTTTATCAATACAGGACAGTCTATTTTCTTAGGCGAAGGAGCAGGTCAAAATGATGATTTTAACGACCATTATAACATCGCAATTGGGCGTGATGCCTTAGTGACCAATGTGACAGGAAGCAATAATTTAGCAATCGGTCGTGACGCTTTGGCTTTAACGACAACGGATAATAACTTAGGTATCGGCTGGGCGGCAGGACAACAAATGAGTGGCACTCAAAACACGGCGGTTGGTTTTTTCGCAGGGAGATTTGCAGGTCATGGCAACACAATTCTGGGTGTAAACGCCTATGCTTCTGCAAATTCTACGGGTGCTAACAATACTATAATCGGAACGTATGCAGGACAAAATAACAATGGAAACGGCAATGTATTTTTGGGTATTATGGCAGGTCAAAATGCAACAGGTAACAACAAATTATTCATTCACAATTCTAATTCCGCAACGCCTTTGATTTATGGCGAATTTGACAATCAAATACTAAACATAAATGGCAAATTGGGTATTGGCACGACTACACCAGCCGAAAAATTGGACGTAATTGGAAAAACTAAAACCACATCTTTACAAATAACAACAGGTGCAGCCAACAATTATGTCCTAAAATCTGATGCAAATGGTAATGCAAACTGGGCAGACCTAAATACGTTGGAAAACGACCCAAAAGTCGGTAATTTGACCAATAATTACATACCAAGGTGGAATAGTTCAAGTTCAACATTGCAAAATAGCCAAATTTATGAAGACAATCAAGCCGTTGGTATCGGAACAACATCAATGTCACAAGCCAAATTAGTGGTAAGCGGATATAGAACCAATGGTATGGGTGTCCCTTTTGGCTATTTGAATAATGCTGGCAATACAGGCGTAGATTTAGGCACTTTTAACTACTCCATATACGCCACACACCGCATTGCCGCATCAGAATTTAACGCTTTTTCGGATAAAAGAATAAAAAATATCATTGGCATTTCTGACAGTGAAAAAGATTTGGATTTATTGTCAAAAATCAAAATCACTGATTATAAAATGATTGACACGATTTCAAAAGGCAACAAAATCTACAAAAAAGTCATTGCACAAGAACTCGCAGAAGTGTTGCCAAGTGCTGTGAGTAAAATGACTGATGTTGTGCCGAATATTTATCAACTTTCAAGCATCAAAAATGGATTTATTGTTTTAAAAAATAATAATTTGAAAAAAGGCGAGCGTGTAAAATTGATTTTTGGCGAAAATCAAGAAATTTTAACAATTAAAGAAACTACAAACGAAGGTTTTTTTGTAGAAAAAAATATTGCTGACGGTGCTATTTTTGTTTATGGAAAAGAAGTTTCCGATTTCCACACCGTTGATTATGAAGCATTGACGACGTTGAATATTTCTGCAACACAGGCTTTGTTGAAAAAAATCAATGAGTTGGAAAATCAAGTTAAAAAACAAAATGATGATTTTTCGGCAAGGCTTTCTACAATTGAGGAAATGTTACGAATGACAGCGAAAAAGTAAGGAATTATAGATTTATTTTAATTATTTCTTACCATACATCAATTTTTATTTCCAATTCCTGTCGTAATTTTGTGCTTTCAAAAGTGTAATTATGGAAGGATTAGAACAACTTAGAGAAATTTTGCAAAAAAAAGCCAATTTTGCAGACGAAGATTTGCTTTTATTAGTTGAAAAAGCAACTTTTAAACAATTTGAAAAAGGCGATGCGATTATCCGTGAAGGGAAAATCGAAAAATACCTCTATTTTATTGTGGAAGGAGTGGCTCGGTCATTTTTTTACAAAGAAGAAAAAGAAATCTGTTTGGAGTTTTTCTTTACGGGTTCTTTGTTCAGTTCTTATGCTTCTTTTTTAGACCAAACGCCTTCTGACCTCAATTACGAGGCTCTGACTCCTTTGGCAACGATGCGTATTCATTATGACGATTTACAAAATATTTTTAAGAAAAATCCTAAATTTGACCGCTTAGGACGCATTATGACAGAAGAAGTATTTAAAAAATCTTCTGAAAGGGTATGCGACTTGCTCTCCCTTTCTGCTACGGAACGTTACCAAAAGCTACTCAACGCTTATCCGCAATATGTCCAAAATATTCCTTTGAAATACTTGGCTTCGTACCTTAATATTACGCCCGAATCATTGAGTAGAATTAGAAAAGGTTGAATATGTATTACTTACAAACCCGTTAGGTATTGAAAATCTAACGGGTTTTAATAATTTTAAAAATGTCAAATACAAAATACCTTGGCTTTCGCCAAAAAGACTTTGCAGCATCTTTTTCAAAGTTTTATGATGAAAATGTTGCACCTGTAAAAGCGGAAATTTTGACTTCAATGCAAGTCAAAATTTCGCTGCCAAGCCTTGCAGAAGCAGCGCAAAATTTGACGCAAAATGGTCACAATGAATACGAAACAGGCTACGAGCTTTTGCCAAATGGAGAGCAGAGAGTAGCCGTTTTGACGACCATGCACGACGTTACGCCGCCGATGTGGTCTTGGTGGTTTGGTTGGCATGGTTGCCGAGATAATCGTTATAAACTTTGGCATCCGAAGGCTCACGTGGCAGCAGCGTGGCAAGATAGAAAAGACGACACTGCCTATATCGGTAGAACTTCTCAAATCCAAGAATACATTGGAGAAACACTCGAAAAAGCAAATATTCGCTTTTTTGAACCAACAGAATTAAATTTTTCAGAAAAGTATATTGCTGATAATGAGGAGGTTGCGGTCATTTGTGCACGTTTAGGGCTGACTACATTTCCTTTGGATTTTGGCTACCTCATTCATCAAATCCGAAAGACGGAACAAGGCGCAGAGATGCGTTCTCGTTTTTTCATGGGCGGCGAACACATCGCTATTCGGAGCAATAGTTTTTTTGCAAAAAGCATTTCTAAATTACTTCAAAAGTATTATCGTTTGCCCGAACAACAAGCGATTGACCTACTAACGCATTGCTCAGAGGAGATGAACCATTTGGCAAAGGTATTGCCAAAGTTGTATCAAGAAGAAAATAAAAAGCCGTAGTCATTTCTTACCATACATCAATTTTTGCTCTCATTCCTTGCCTTATCTTTGTAAAATAAAAAGGTAAACTATGCACAATTTCAAAGGTAAAATCATAAAAAAAAGCGACACGAATTTCGATGTTGCCATTATGGAAACGCTTTTCAATAAGCGTGATTATGGGCGAAGACCTGAATTAATGGTCGTGCCTCAGGACGTTGATGATGTCATTGTGGCAATTCGTCATGCCCAAAGTGTGGGTCTAAAAGTCAGTGTTTGTTCAGGCGGACATTCTTGGTCGGCAAACCATTTGCGCCCTAACTCCTTGTTAATCAACATGGAACGCTTCAATCAGTACGAAGTCAATCGTGATGCCATGACTGCCAAAGCCCAACCTGCGGTTGGCGGTAGCGTCTTATTGTCAGCATTGTATAAAATAAATTTGTTTTTTCCTGCGGGACATTGCAAAGGCGTTTGTCTGGGCGGTTATCTGCTACAAGGAGGCTTTGCTTGGAATGGTCGCAAACTCGGAATGGCTTGTGAAAGTGTGATAGGTTTGGACATCGTAACCGCTGACGGACAACTCGTTTATGCAAGTGAAACAGAAAATGCAGACCTTTTTTGGGCGGCTCGTGGCTCTGGTGGTGGTTTTTTTGGTGTGGTGGTTTGCTTTCATTTGAGGCTCTACCCTTTGCCCAAATACCGTGGCATCATGGAACATACGTTTGCTGTAAAGCATCTTGAAGATGTGTTTCGTTGGGTGCAAGAAGTTGGACCGACTGTTCCACAATCGGTTGAATTTCAGATGATTATGGCTAAAAAAACATTAGGTATTTTTCCCGCAGGAATAGAAGCAACAGCCACTGTTTTTGCAGACAGTAAAGATGAATTGCACGATTCAATCGCTTTTATGAAAAATAGCCCAATTAAGAAAAAAGCGTTTTTACGAACGCCTTGCCTTGATATTGGCATCAATAATATGTACACCTTGGCGATGACGCATTATCCCGAAAATTACTATTGGGGCGTAGATAATATGTGGACTGATGCAAGTATTGACGACCTGCTGCCGCATCTGAAAGAAATCGCTGCAACGTTACCTCCTGCACCTGCACACTTTCTTTGGCTCAATTGGTATCCACCTGTGGAGCGTCAAAAAATGGCTTTTTCTATGGAAAATAAGACTTATTTGGCATTGTATGGCTGTTGGAAAACTGCTGCGGATACTGCGAAATACGGCAATTGGGCAACCGAACAAGTCAAAAAAATGGAACATCTTGGCACTGGGATTCAGTTGGCAGACGAAAATCTGCACAATCGTCCTGCACGCTTCGTTTCTGATGTACACTTGGCAAAATTAGATGAAATACGTGCTGAAAGAGATAAAAATGGCTTGTTTAATGAGTGGCATCACTACTGAGCGGCACGGTTTTATTAAGCGGAATTAAATTTTATAATTACTTGATAATCAATATTTTGTGCTATTAAGTTTTTCAAGTAAAGTAGCC
>JAYWHK010000318.1:0-41417 GCA_043777755.1 Saprospiraceae bacterium | reverse complement strand
AATCTGTGAAAATCCGTGAGTAAAATCAATTTATTGATTTTATCTGCGATAATTCGTGTGCTAATTTTGAAGCATCACTTAATATTTTACAGTAAGATTTTTTTTAATGTAAATAGAATGGCAAAATACATTGCTTTCCTTCGTGGTATCAACGTTGGCAACATTCGTATAAAAATGAGTGATTTGCAAGCGGCTTTTGAAGATTTGAATTATTCAAGTGTCAAAACATATTTACAAACAGGTAACGTTGTTTTTGAGAGCAATTCTGAGATGGCTGATACAAAATTAACCATAGAACAAAAATTAACACAAACGTTTCATTATGAGGCTTTTGTGTTGTTATCTTTACATGAAAACCTCTCAGGAATTATCAAGAATTATCCTTTTGAACAAAGCGATACGCACCACGCTTATGTTATTTTTGTAGAAAAAAAGAATGTTTTGGAAGAGTTGAAAATACTCTCAGAAAAAATGAATGAAGAAATCACTTTTGGTGAAAATTGCATTTATTGGAAAGTCGAAAAAGGCAGTACGCTTCATACTACTTTTGCAAAAACAATTGCAAAAGCAAAATATAAAAGTGTGACTACTATGAGAAATATCAATACTTTAGAAAAAATATTGTAAATAAATGGAAAAAATCGGAATCGTTGGCGCAGGTGCAATGGGTACTGGAATTGCCCAAGTTGCAGCACAAAGTGGACATCAAGTAGTTTTGTTTGATACCTTCCCTAATGCTATCAATAAAGCAAAAAATAACCTTCAAAATACTTTATTGAAATTAGAAGAAAAGGGGAAAATTGTAAGTGCAAGCCTTATTTTTAGTCGTTTTATTTTTACTGAAAAAATAGAACAACTATCTGACTGTCAATTGATTATCGAAGCAATTATCGAAGATGCCGAAATTAAAAAACAAATGTTCCTACAATTAGAAAACATTGTTTCCAACGAATGTATTTTAGCGTCAAACACTTCGTCTTTGTCTATTACTTCGATAGCCGCAGCTTGTAAAAATCCGAGTAGAGTCGTGGGAATTCATTTTTTCAATCCTGCCCCAATTATGGTATTGGTGGAGATTATTCCTGCCTTGCAAAGCGATGAAAAAATAGTTGCGAAAAGCAAACACTTGATTGACTCTTGGCAGAAAAAAACAGTCTTGTGCAGAGATACTCCAGGTTTTATTGTCAATAGAATTGCCCGACCTTTTTACAGCGAATCTTTGCGTATTTTAGAAGAAGGCATTGCCAATATTGCTACGATTGACCACGCTTTGCGTACTTTTGGTGGATTCAGAATGGGCGCATTTGAATTGATGGATTTTATAGGACACGACGTTAATTTTCGAGTGACTGAAAGCATTTTTAATGCCAATTATTATGAGCCTCGCTACAAACCATCTTTGACGCAAAAACGCTTGTTTGAAGCGGCTTGGTTTGGTAAAAAATCAGGACGAGGTTTTTACAATTACGCTGAAAATGCAAGCAATCCAAGCATTGTTAATGATGAAAACTTGCAAAAAAACATTGCTAACCGTGTTGTTGTTATGCTGATAAATGAAGCAGCTGATGCACTCTTGTTCAACATTGCCAATCGTGACGACATAGATACTGCGATGCAAAAAGGTGTTAATTATCCCAAAGGACTTCTTGCTTGGGCAGACGAAATCGGCATTGAAAATATTGTAAAGCAACTTGACGAACTGTATAATTATTACCACGAAGACCGTTATCGTTGTTCGGCTATTTTAAGAAAAATGGCAAGTAGTGGAATGAAGTTTTACGAGTAATTTCATGAAAATCAAAATAAAATAAGGCAATATACAAATATATAAAACGGTTAATTTTGTTAAAGTTTAAAAAAAGAACAAAGAAAAAGAACTGTGTTTAATGTCTTTTGCTATCTTTGCCCTTCAAACGCCTGTCCCACTCATTCGTAGTTGGTGTTTAATGATTATATTATTATATTTACTACACAATTTTTTCTTAAACTTTCCCTGTTTTTTTTGAAAATAATTAAACATTTGATTTACAAAATCAAATGTTACGTTATCCTGTGTAGTGTTTTCGGATTTGTAAATTATAAAAATTTTTAAACTATATTAGGTTGTAAATCAATTTATTGCCATGGTTAATTTAGTAAAAATAACAGAATTAGTACGCTTCGATTGGTTTATCAAATATATGTTCCGGGACAAATCAGATTTTGATATTCTTGAAGGCTTCTTGAGTGAATTATTCAAAGAAGACATTCAGATTTTGGAAATCTTAGAGAGCGAAAGTAATCAATCTAGGAAAAAAGATAAATTTAATCGAGTAGATATAATGGTTAAAAACTCAAAAGGAGAATTAATCATTGTTGAAGTACAAAACAATGAAGAGTACGATTATTTCCAACGCATCTTATTTGGCACTTCTAAAACAATTGTAGATAATATAGTCAAAGGAGAAACTTACTCCAAAGTCAAAAAAGTATTATCTGTTAGTGTAGTTTATTTTCAAATTGGACAAGGAGAGGACTATATTTATCATGGAACTACGACATTTAAAGGCATTCATAATCAAGATGAATTGGTTTTATCAGAAGAACAAATAGCCATTTTCGAAAAACACAAGCCTCAGGATTTATACCCTGAATATTATCTTATAAAAGCTGGTGATTTCAACGAAAATGCTGTCAATGATACCTTAGATGAATGGGTTTATTTCTTAAAAACAGGCAATGTAAAAGATGGTTTTAAGGCAAAAGGCATTGATAAAGCCAAACAAAAATTAGAAGTTGCGAAATTGTCACCTCGAAAAAGAGCCGCTTATGAACGAGATACAAGGCATTTGCACAGTGAAGCGAGTTGGGTCGAAACACAAAATTATAAAGCACAAAAATTAATTAAAGAAACAATTAAAGAAACAATAACAGATACTAAAATTAAAATAGCAAAAGAGATGAAAGCTGACAAACAACTAATAGAAAAAATTATAAAATATACTGATTTGAGTAGAGAACAAATAGAAAACTTGTAAATAATGGAAATTAAATCATTCTTAAAAGAAAAACTTGCTCAGTCAAAAACCTATCTTTCGCAGCCTGCAAATGCTGCCAAGACTTTGGGTTTGACGATATTTGCAAGTGCATCACTTTATTACAGCAACAATCCGATGACTTCGGCTTCGATGTTGGGCTTGAAAAAAGCACCTCAATTGTCTGAAATTCCTTTGAAAGCTCCAAACCTTCGTTACGGTTTCAATTTAGATACTTTTCAAGTAAAAGAAGCAAAGATTGGTTCGAGCGAAAGTTTGAAAGATTTTTTAGAAGGAACAGGCTTAAAAGCTACTCAAATTGACAGAATTGACCAAAATTGCAAAGGCATTTTTGATACAAGAACTTTCCGTACTGGCAAAGAATACTTGGTTTTGAGAAATCAAAATGACAATTCGCCTTCGTATTTTTGTTATTCACCAGATGCTTTTAGTCATTTGGTAGTTGATTTGAAAACACAAGCGGTCAATCGTGTTCAGTTACCCGTAGAAACACGCATAGAAATGTCTTCTGGAATCGTGGAATCTAATCTTTGGAATACGATGGAAGATAACGGTTGGAGTTTAGACATTATTGACAAATTGGAAGACGCTTTGAAATGTTCAGTGGATTTTCACCATATCAATGAAGGTGACAAATTCAAATTGATTTATGAGCAAAATTATGTCAATGGCAAAAAAGTAAGCACTGGGAAATTATTGGCTGGCTACTTCGCAGACAGCGATAGAGAGTATCACGCTATATGGTATGAAAATGGCGAAAATCTCAAAGGCTTCTTCGATGCGGAAGGTCGTCCTTTGAAAAAAACATTTTTGAAATCTCCTTTGAAATTCTCTCACGTAACGAGCCGTTTTGGTATGCGTTTTCACCCAATTTTACGCCACATGAAAGCCCATTTGGGAACTGATTTTGCTGCACCAACAGGAACGCCAATTATGGCAATCGCTGACGGAACGGTTGAAGAAGCAACCCGTAGAGGAGGAAATGGTTTGTTTGTAAAATTACGTCACGATGGCACTTACGAAACCCAATATTTGCACATGAGCCGCATCGGAAATGGTATGCGTCCAGGTGTTCGAGTGATGCAAGGACAAACGATTGGCTATGTAGGTTCGACAGGTTTGGCAACTGGGCCACACGTTTGTTTTCGTTTTTGGAAAAATGGGCAACAAGTTAATTTCTTAAAAGCGAATCTTCCAGCACCACAACTTATGGATAAAAATTCTTTGCCAGAATATTTAAAATTCAAAGATGCTATTGTGAGCCAAATGGCTTCGATTCCATACCAAAGTCCTAAAACAATCGCTGCAGCGAATCCATAGTACCGCCAAGCTCCAGCTTGGCGACGTAGATTTCACGAACTAAAGTTCGTGTTACCAAAAAAAGCGATAAATATTTGATTGTCAAATATTTATCGCTTTTTTTTATTACTAATCACATTGTTCTAAGGGTTTGTTATTGTTTGTAAATTGTTGTATTGTTTTGGTTTTCAATTAGTTAGAACCATTTCAAACAATGGCAAACATTAAATAACTAAAAAATAATGTACTAATTCGGAATCGTAAAATTAAAAGTCGTGCCTTCACCAATTTTAGAGTTAAACCAAATATCGCCACGGTGAAGCTGTACAATTTTTTTGCACAAAGCCAATCCTATTCCATTGCCAGGTTTTTCCAAATTATTGACTCTTTGAAATGGCTCGAAAATTTTTTCGCTGTAACGTTCATCAATACCAGTACCATTGTCTGTTACTGAAAAAAGCCATTGATTATTTCTTTTTTGTGAAGAAATATTAATTTTAGGAGCAGTATTTGGTTTGGAGAATTTGATGGCATTTTCAATCAAATGCTGAAACAAATTAACCATTCCGCCTTTGTGCGATTGAATAGAAGGCAAAACGTGATTTTGAATGACTGTATTAGACCTTTTTATATCCAATTTGAGGTTATCAATAGCCATGTACACCACTTCATTTAAATCATTTTCAAAAAAATCAGCGTCGTTAAGATTTGTCTGTGTGTAATTGACAAATCCATTCATCACTTCATTCATTTTATCCGTCCCGTTGATAATAAATTGCAAATATTTTTTACCTTCATCATCAAAACTATTCCAATATTTTTTCTCTAACAATTGTGCAAAACTGTGAATTGTACGCAAAGGAGTTTTCAAATCATGCGAAGCCATCGTAGTGATTTGTTCCAATTCAGCATAAGAAAGCTCCAATGCTTGCAAACTATGCGACAATTTGCTCGTGGACTCCTCCAAAGCAATTGATTGATTCCTCAAAAGTTGATTGTTTTCAGCAATCAAATCCCGCTGTTGCGCCAAATCCTTCACAGATTCTTCTAACAGATTAACAGCAATAGAACGGTCTTTTTCCAAACGCTGGAGCTTAAATTCACTTCGATTTTGGTCTTTTTCAAGCAAATCTATTTGTGAAAAAAGCAAAGATTGTTCCTCTGAGCTAATAGTCATGAGTGAATTAACGTGGTCTTTCAAGTTTTGATACTTAGTCATAAATATTATATTTTATTCTAAATTTTCTAATTCTAAATTCAAGATTCTAATATTCTAAATTTGTAACAAATTCCTACGATTATACGCTTGGGAATACGTTACAAATGTAGAATTTAGAATTTAAAATAAACGAATTTAGAATTTTTCTCTAATCGTCACCATACAGCAAGTTTCGTTGTGAAAATCACAGGCTTTTCCATTCAAATTACCGATTTCGCCATAGCTCAAAAAACCAATCATAGGTTTTTGCCATTGCTTGTATAAACCAGCGATTTCGTCATCAAGCATAGGGCCAAATGCGGCATGACGACCTTTACAAGATACTAAAATTAGCGCATCAGCACTTAACTCTTGTTTATTTTTCCAATGCGAAATCGCATCAATTGTACTATTTATCACACTAAAACCTGGTGACATCGAAAAACGAAATTTATCGCCATTTTTTACAGCACCAACCAAAACCATACTACCATCTTTGTTTGTCATAATAGGCGCACGCAATACGGTATAATCATCAGCCCGTTGTACTTGCAAAGGATACTGTGCGCTCATAGTGCTAATAGGATTGTCCGTTAGATTCGGTGTGTCAAAATATCCAAAATAACGAGTAAAGACATCTGCCGCAGGTTCATTATTGATGGTGTAAAGAATATTTCCTTTAGCGGACGTTACTTCGTGTGTTACGCCAATTGCTTTCCAGCCACTTTCTGCAACACCTTGAATATCAATGTATTCGCTATTGAAAAAAATACCTGACAAACCATTTTCTGAAATGGCATTATTACAAAAAATACTTGTTTTTTGCATTTCGAGGTTATCGCCAGCGAGTCCACCAAAAACAGGAAATTCATTGTTGATTATTTCATTTACACCTCTCACAATCTCTTCGCCATCATTGCTAAGTCCACTTCCCAACATGAAAATAGCTGGACTTTTAAAAGCATTTTTGGCATTTTGAGCAAGTGTTTTAGCACACTCATAGATGCCTTGCTCACCTTTTAGTAAATCAAGTTTGAAATAATCTTGATTGATGTCAAAAAGTAAAACACTTATTTTATTTTCAAATAATTCAGCGTCACAGATTTCACCAGCGGAAGTACAACCTATGTGTTGAATGTTGAATTGTGAGAAAAGTTGTATAAGTCTTAAAATATCAATGTGCGGACTGCAAAATGCAATCGCCAAAGTAGGGGTAAATTCATCTCGAACAATTCGAGTTAGTGTTAGCTCAAACTCTTCTAAAGAATTTGAACAAAAAGTTTTAGTTAGCATGATTCACTTTTGATTTAAGTAGGCATATCAAATTGGTAGCTGTTTTTTCAGGACAACCACATTAGCAACTATTTTAGCCAAGTACTCAATATTTGGTTTATAATTTTTTCAAAGCAAATATATAAGTTATTTTTTGTGAAAAATACCCAATTATACTATTTTAGTGACAGCTTATTTGATTTTATATTGATAAAAAAAAATTTATAAAAATTTGATAATCAATATTTTATATTAAATTATTTTAAAAATGAAATAAAATGAATACTTGTTTGTGTAAAACAAAGGCGGTGTTAAAAAAATTAACAAATTTTAGACGATTTGCTTTAAAGTTTCACTTTTTTTACAAAAAGCGATAAAAAATATCAAGAAACTATTTGTAATTAAAATTTTCGTCGTAATATTGCATAAATAAATATTTAATCAAACTTTATTCATTTAATTAAAATTAGTTTTAATATGCAAAAACTGTTACAAATGATTGCAATGGTGTTGTTAATGACATCAGCTGCAATTGCACAGGATCGTACCGTTTCGGGTATGGTATCAGACAAAGACGGCTCTTTAGCGGGCGTTAATGTCAAAGCGAAAGGCACAAACGCTGCCACTACAACAGATGCAGATGGCAAGTTCAGCCTTCGTGTATCTCCTTCTACTACTGCATTGGTATTGTCATTCATCGGTATGGCGACTCAAGAAGTAGCAATTCCAGCTACTGGTGTTGTAAATGTTATGATGTCGGCTGACGCAAGTCAGTTGGGTGAGGTTGTTATCTCAGTTGGTAGCCGTGCTACACAGCGTACAGTAACTGACGCTCCGATTCCAGTAGATATTTTAAGCGCAAAAGATTTGCGTACATCTGGTCAAACTACTTTTGACAAGGCGTTACAATACCGTGTGCCATCATTCAATACTGCAAATACGCCAGTAAATGATGCGACGACTTTGTTAGACCCTTACGAACTTCGTAACATGGGACCAAGCCGTACATTAATTCTTATCAATGGTAAGCGTAAAAACTTATCATCATTATTGTATGTACAGTTCTCTCCTGGTCGTGGTGAAACAGGTGTTGATTTATCAGCAATTCCTCAAGAAGCTATCGAGCGTGTAGAAATCTTACGTGATGGTGCATCTGCTCAGTATGGTTCTGATGCTATCGCAGGTGTAATGAACGTTATTTTGAAAAGCAAGTACGACTACAGTTCTTTCAATGTAAATGCTGGAACAACACACAAAGGTGATGGTAACAACTATGCTGTTTCTTTGAATAGTGGTCATAGTTCTGCAAAAAGCTTTGTAAATTATACGGTTGCTTTGAATCAAACAGGTAATGCTGTTCGTTCTGGAATTATTGACATTCCTACGGAGATTGCTACTTTTGGCGATGGCAAAGGTGGTGCTGATGATCAATTAATCAAGGCTTACTTGAAAGATTATCCAACGGGTGGAAACATCAATGGTACAGCAGAAAACACTGGTGCTAAGTTTTTAATCAATGGTGGTGTTAATTTTGGCGAAAAAGGTCAATTGTATGCTAATGCTGCAATGGTAGTGAAAAAAGTAGTTTCTAACGCTAACTTCCGTACACCATATTGGAGACAAGATCGTGGTTTGTTGCATAGTACCTCAGATAATGGTGGCAAAAACTATTTGACTGATGCTACATTGGCTTTCAAGAGTGATGGTGTTGATTTGTACAAAGGCTACATCGGATATATGCCAACATTTGAAGGTGATATGAAAGACTACAACGCTACGATTGGTGCTAAAAACGAATTGGGCGGTTGGAAAACAGATGTTTCTTTAACAACTGGTGGAAACTCTCAATTGTACACAATTAACAATACAGTGAATCGTTCATTGGGTAAGGGTTCTCCAACTTCTTTCAAACCAGGTGGTTTTTCTTTCAGTCACTTGGTAGGAAATATTGACATTTCAAGAAACTTGACAGACAACATCAGTTTGTCTTTGGGTACAGAAGCAAGAAGTGAAACTTTCAAAATTATGGCTGGTGACACTGCTTCTTTTGTAGGTCAAGGTTCTAACTCTTTCCCTGGTATCAACCCTATCAATGCAACGACAAACTCTCGTTTCAACGTAGGTGCTTATGCCAACTTGACTTGGGATATTACGGATGCTTTTTTGATTGATGTTGCTGGTCGTACTGAAAAATACTCTGATTTTGGAAATGCAAACGTATTCAAAGTATCTTCTCGTTACAAATTAGCTGAAGATAAAGTGGTAGTTCGTGGTTCATTCTCTACTGGTTTCCGTGCGCCAACGTTACACCAAATCTATGCACAATCTATCCAAGCATCATTTGCAGGTGGTACGATTGTTTCTTCTGGTTTGTTCAATAACAATAGCAAAGAAGCAAGATTATTGAGTATTCCTAAATTGACACCTGAAAAATCTACAAACATTGCCTTGGGTGTTGGTCTGAATTTGAACAAAAACTTAAGTGTTACATTGGATTATTACAACATCGGAGTTAAAGACCGTATCGTATATAGTTCTTCTATTTCTACTCCTGATAAGAATGAAATAGCTCCTAAAACAGAATTAGGAAAAATATTAAAAGGTAGTGCAACTGGTAAGGGTGCTGAATTAAACTCAGTACAATTCTTTATCAATGGTATCGAAACAGCAACATCTGGTGTAGATGTCGTTATTTCTCAACGTAACTTGATGTTGGGTTCTGGCAAATTAGCTATTAACTTGGCTGGTAATTTTGTTATTGAAAACAAAATCGTAGGCTCTCCTGCTGAACCACGTCCAATTAAAGAGGCAGGTGCAAGTATTTTGAACGAGCAAATCAAATCTTTATTGACTGAAAGCCGTCCTCAATACAAAGCTATCTTAGGTTTGGATTACCAAATGGGCAAATTTAATGTGAACTTAAACAACACATTATTTGGTTCTACTGCTTTCCGTGACTTTGACAACGGTGGTGGTGCTATGGCTGATATTAAAGCGGTATTTAAGCCTAACGTAGTAACTGACTTAAGTGTAGGATATAGCTTCACAGACAAAATTTCTTTGACAGTGAACGTAAATAACTTATTGAATAGAGTACCACAATGGGATTTGGTAGCTTCATCAGTTGCAACAACAGATGCTGAAAAAACAGCATCTGCCGCTCGTGCTGCAAAAATCTTAAATGACCCCGCTGCGAAATCACTTTTACGAGGTTTCTTAGGTTTCTCTGGTCGTTATGACATTTTGGGTTACAACGGTTCTCAATTCTCTCAATTGGGATTAATGCTTAATGCTGCATTAAACGTTAAATTCTAATAAAAATAAATAGCAAGTCTATTCATTTTTAGCATAAAAAAACCTCCAATTTTTACTTCTGGTAAAAATTTGGAGGTTTTTATTTTTTATAGAAAAAGACTTATTGGCTATTTTGGCATCACGCACAGGACTTACGACTTAAAGACTTTCTGACTTACGACTTAAAGATTATCTCACAAACTCCTTCCAAAAATCAGGCTCGTACTTTTCCCAAGCATGAACGGCAAACGGCAAATGTCCTAATTTTTCATAACATTCAGAAGGCAACAATTCAAAGGCAAAGGGCAAGGCTTCGTCAGCGGTCGGAAAACGCATCAAAGGATAAATTTTAGGTATTAAAAAACACCAAATAAAATCTTCATTTTTAGGAAAAATTTTATAAATTAGGCTTGTAAAAAACGATAAACGGTAAAAAGTATTTGTTTTTCGCAAACTAAAACCTCCATTTCCAACCTTCCCAACAACATATTTATTTAAGTCAAAAAACACCTTTTCTTTTACTTGTGGCGGCGGAATCAACCAAGGACTTCCTATATAATCAAATCCTTTTTCACACCATTCTTTTAGTTCATTTTTAAAAACATAAACATCTGTTTGACAAATTAATATATATTTATATTTTTTAAATATTTTATAAAAAAAAGGACTTGTCAATAAACGATTGTATGCACTAATTCCTTGAAAATGAGTTGCTTGCAATCGAATAAAACTTGCTTTTGGAATCAACTTCTCATAACCCGAAACCTCCAAATCGTCAGGACATACAAAAGCAATAGGGTAGTGGTTGCCCAAAACCCTATTGGTCTGCCGTAGAGAAATAACATCATTCTCAGAAGGCGTTTTTTTATAAATCGGAATGACAATGATTACCATTTAAATGATTGTTGGATTGTTAAATTGTTGGATTGTTCTAATTAAGGGTGTTCTCTCTACAAGAACAATTTAACAATCAAACATTTTAACATTTTTAATAGCCCAAAATCGCCAGCATACTTTCGGCGGTTTGTTCTGGATTTACCATCCAATCCACAAACTCGCCACGTACATTTTTATCTACCAAAATCTGTTTTGGACTCGGAATCATACAGTGTTTTACACCGCCATAACCACTCAAACTGTCTTGATAAGCACCAGAATGGAAAAAACCAAGGTATAACGGCTCGTCCTCATCTTCTACTTTGGGTAAAAAAACTTGATTCATGTGTGCTTCAGCATTGTAATAATCTGAATTATCGCAACTGATACCGCCAATATTTACACGATGATATTCTTTCGACCAATGATTAATCGGCAGCATTACGAAACGCTCGCCAATGCCCCAAGCATCGGGTAGGGTAGTCATAATCGAATTGTCAATCATGTACCAACGCTCGCTGTCATTTTGGCGTTTTTGACCAATCACACTATATATATTGGCAGCACTTTCACCAACCGTAAATTTGCCAAATTCTGTAAAAATATCAGGTTCTGCAACGCCTTCTTGCTCACAAGCATCTTTGATTAAGCGCACGATTTCGTCCACCATGTATTCATAATCGTACTGAAAATTCAGAGAATTTTGAATCGGCATACCGCCGCCAATATTGATGCGAGATAGAGTAGGGCAGACCTTCTTTAGTTCGCAATAGGTCTTGATGCCTTTTTTGAGTTCTGACCAGTAATAAATATTGTCTTTTATGCCTGTATCTACGAAAAAATGCAACATTTTAAGCGTAAATTTAGGATTTGTAGCAATTTTATTCATATAAAAATCCATCAAAGAAGCCTGACGGATGCCCAAACGAGAAGTATAAAACTCAAAATTTGGTTCTTCTTCCGTTGCTACACGAAGCCCAATATCCATATTATCCTTCGTAACAAAATTTTGATAATAATCCAATTCACGCTTGTTATCCAACACTGGAATTACATTTTTGAAGCCATCGTTTATAAGTTCTGAGATTTTTTCAGCATAGTCACGAGGCTTAAAACCGTTGTTGATAATCAGTGCATTTTTATTGATTTTACCCTTGGCGTATAGCTTGCGAATCAAGTCAATATCAAAAGAACTCGAGGTTTCTAATTGCGTAATATTCTTCAAGACTTCATTCAGAACAAACTGAAAATGAGAGCTTTTTGTACAATAAGAATAGAAATATTTGCCTTTATAATTGTGTTTTTTAATGGCAGCGTCAAACCAATCTTGCGCTTTATTGATTTGTTGGCTGATTTTTGGAAGGTAAAAAATCTTCAAAGGAGTGCCATATTTTTCAATCAAATCCATGATGGGAATTTCTTGAAAAAGTAAAGTGCCATCTTTTGGGTTGAGCGTAAAACCATCTTGTGGAAAGTCAAAGGTTTGATCCACCAAATCAAAATAAGTATTGTTCATTTTTGTATAAAATAGTAATTTATTTACTTGTAAAAACCGTTAGACGCAAAGATATGTATTTCTCAAAAAATTACAAACGATTTGAAGAAAATGATTTGTACAGCGGAATTTGGAATTTTTGTAAATTATTCCTATAATTAAAATTATGTTAAATTAATAAGTTTAAAAGCCGCCCAAATGTACTACGCTACAAATTAAGCACTCAAAAATAAATACTCAGTTTGAAAATCAAAATTATTCCTATCTTTGCATTTCATTAAAAATTTCACGCTTATGTACATCTATATCAACGGTAAAATCACTTTGGCTAAAAATGCCAACATCAACGTTATGGACTTGGGATTGCTCCGTGGCTTTGGAATCTTCGACTTCTTGCAAAACATAAATGGAATCCCATTGTTTATAGACGACTATTTGGATCGTTTTGAAAATTCTGCCCGCTTGATGGATTTGGAGTTTCCTGAAAAAAATCGTTCAATTTTAATACAAAATATTTTAAAATTAATTAAAAAAAATAATTTCAGACATTCTGGATTGCGATTGATATTGACAGGTGGGTACAGCGAAGATGCCTTCTCCCCTACTCTACCTAACTTCATTATCGTCGAACAAGAAATCAAGCAAAATTCTGATTATCAAGGTTTTATAAATGGAGAAAAATTAATTTTGCATGAATACACCCGTGAAATTCCGAAAATAAAGACTACGAATTATATTGTACCTATACTTTTACAGAAAAAATGGAAAAATGAAGGTGCAATTGATGTTTTATACCATGAAAACGGTTTTGTAACGGAAAGTTCTCGCTCTAATTTTTTTATAATCAATGAAAATGATGAAATATTGACACCTGACGAAAATGTTTTACATGGAATTACAAGGAAGAAAATTATTGAAATTATAAAACAAAAAAGTTTAAAATTAAGCATTAGGAATATTACTTTGGAAGAAACACTAAATGCGAAAGAAGCCTTTATTACAAGTTCTACAAAAGGGATATTACCTATAGTTCAATTGGATAAATATAAGATAAACGATGGTAAAGTTGGACAATTGACAAAGGAATTGATGCAAGACTTTATCGAAATGCAGAACAATTATATTGTTTTGCAAACAAAAATAAAAAAATAACATTCATATTAAAAAAATAAATTATCTTTGCGCCAATAATATATGATTTTCTTTGCTTGGCTACCCTATTTTTTTCTGCTTTTTAGTGAGAAAAATCTAAGTGATAACGATTTTAACACCGTTGTACGCTTGGATAATCCTTCTTTTGAAGGTGTTTCACAAGATGCGACAACACCTGTTGGCTGGATTTCTTGTGGAGAAAACTCTACACCAGATATTTTGCCAGGTTTTTGGGGCGTTTACACGGCAGCTTCCGACGGCAACACTTATATAGGTCTAATTACCCGTGAAGATGGCTCGTGGGAATCAATCGGTCAGCGATTAAGAAAACCCTTGAAAGCTGGCGAATGTTATAATTTTGGAATAGACTTGGCTCGTTCAAGTTCTTATTCGGACTATAACACACCTGTAAAATTGCGTATTTGGGGCGGTTCTAAGCGTTGTTCTAAGGAGCAAATTTTAGCCGAGTCGCCAATTATTAAGCACAATACTTGGAAAACATATAATTTTGAAATCAACCCTACCAAAGATTACAATTTCTTTCTCCTTGAAGCGCAGTGCGCAAGTGGTATTTATTTTTCTTACAAAGGCAATATCCTTATAGACAATTGCAGTATTTTCAAAAAATGCCCAAGAGCATCGCTTTAATCTTTACCCGTAGTTTTATCACACATTTACAAATCCATAACATTAAATTTACGTTGCTTTAATTGCGTTTTTGTACGTTTTATTACAGTAACACAAAATCTGGACCCACTATTTTTGATAGTAAAAACAATGTAAACAATTGATTAAAAGCCAGTTGTTTATATCATTTTTGTATCATAAGTGAAACTATATTTGCAAACTATATCTGTACAGTACTACGTAGAAAATAGCTATATGCCATGCCTTTTCATGTCACATACGACTATTATTTATAGTAATAAATTCAAAAAAAGGAACGATTTTCGCCCTAAAATCCACTCTATTCAAAATATTTTTATTTTTAATTGTTAAAAATTTTTAAACTATTATAAATATTAGAAAGATATATTACTTTTGGCAATGGTTAAAATGCGCACTACTCACAAGTAATTATTTTCTTATCTTTTAATTTGTAATCATTAAAATATGAAAAAAGTATTAAACATAATTTTTTCTTATATGATTGTATTGACCAGTTCTTATGCACAACAAGAATTGAAGCCAATGTCATATCAAGAAGCAAGAGAAAGTAACACTATTGTAAGCGGATTTAGTTTAAAAAAATCAAACGATGGTACTAACATCATTACATGGAAAAAAGTAAAAGATGCTATTGCTTATGAAATTAGTACAGAAGAAGGTATCTGGAAAAGCGTAACAGCAACAGAATATGCTTATCGTCCAACTTCTGCCACTCAATCTTTTAAAATTAGAAGTGTTTTTCAGAATGGTCTAAAATCACACTTTATTGCGGCTCGTATCATGGGTAATTGTGGCTTTAAAGTAACCATGGATAATTTTTTCACACCTACTTGCTATGGTGACAATGACGGCTCTATCTATCTTGGTTATTCTGGTTCAAATCCAAACGGACAAGCTCCTGTTTTGAATTATTCTCTTGATTTTGCTCCTCCTATCAATAGCCCTGTAATGACGGGTGTAATTAGTGGAGGCAATCATACTATTATAGCAACCGATGCTTTGAGTGGCTGTAAAGATACCTTGATATTTTTCATGCCAAACCCTGACTCTATCAAAGTAGCAATGAAAATTGACACAGCGAATTGTGGTAATAATTTCTTAGGCTCATTTACAGCAACAGCTTCTGGCGGAACAGGGCCTTTGAGTTATGCTTGGAATGGTTTTCCTACGATTTTTAATCCTACTATAGCAAATGTGCCTTCTGGAACAGTAAAAACTTTGACAATAACTGACGATAAAGGCTGTAAGAAAATACTGAATTTCGCCATGCCACAAGGCGCAGGTTTTATAATAAATTCAAAAATTGATTCTGTAAAATGTTATGGTCAAAACAATGGTAAAATTGCTTTGACTATAAGTGGCGCAACGGGACCTTTTACTTACAAATGGGAAAAGAATGGTCTGTCAATTCCAGAAGGTGCTAACTTGACGAATCTTTCACCAGCGGTATATACGGTAACGATTACAAATGCACTGGGTTGTAGTGCGGAAGGTTCTTATATCATAACAGAACCTACCCCTTTACAAATCAATGCGACAATCAAAGCGGCAAGTTGTGTTGCGCCAGATGGGGAGATTTCTGTCGCTGGAAAAGGTGGCAAACCCGCTTATACTTATCTTTGGAATTATCAAAACTCAACAGCGCAAACGATAAACAATCTTGGTGGAGGTTCTTACACGATAACAGTAACTGACAAAAACAATTGTACAGCGGATTCCACAATAGTAATGCCTTCTTTGAACAGCATTAGTTCCACGATGGACGTTACCAATGTGAGGTGTTTTGATACTACAGACGGAGAAATATCTACTTGGGTTATTGGAAGTTTAGGACCTTTTACCTACAAGTGGTCAAATGGAGAAACGACTTCTACTATAAAAAACCTTTCGGCAGCAACTTATTTTGTAACAATTACAGATGTAACAGGTTGTACGCTGACAGACACGGCAGTGGTCAATAAACCAACGCCTATTGATTTGCAATTGAAGCCATCTACTGCAAAATGTTTTAATTCTACCACTGAAAATATTGCAGCAACAGTAAGTGGTGGCAACGGGAATTTTTTATTAAAATGGAGTAATAATGAATTTGGTTTAAACATAAGTGGTTTAAAACCAGGCTCTTACACTGTTACAGCTACTGACAACAAAGGTTGTATGCTTACAGAATTAACAGTAATTAATGCTCCGCCTGCGCTCAAAATCGACAATGTAATTTCTACCGATATTAAATGCTTTGGTCAAAACAATGGAACAGCTACTGTTTTGGCAAGTGGTGGAACTGGAAATTTCGGTTATTTGTGGAACGACAATAACGGACAGTTGAATGATATTGCCAAGGATTTGGCGGCTGGAAATTATACAGTTACTGTAACTGATGCGAACAATTGCACCATTTCAGCTCCTGTAGAAGTCAAAGAACCTACACAATTGACCAATGTTTTTAAAGCCATTATTCCCAAGTGTAACAATGGCATAGACGGTGAAATAAATTCTAATGCCAATGGTGGTGTAAAACCTTATCAGTATGAATGGGAGAATTTACAAGCGAAAACACCTGCGATTCAAAACATCAATGCTGGATTTTATTCTTTGACAATTACAGATAAAAACAATTGTAAAATCATAGATACTTTGACTTTACAGAATCCGCCAAAATTAGAGCTAACTTTGAGTCAAGTACAAAAAAGCTGTGCTGGATTAAAAAATAGTGCGGCAGTGATTGATGTAAAAGGTGGCGTAACGCCTTATAAATATACTTGGAATGATCCTAACAAAAGTACTTCCAAGCAAATCAGCAATCTTCCACTGGGTAATTATACAGTTACGGTTACAGATGGTAGTAAGTGTGTTGTCAGCGAAAGTTTGGATATTACGGAATATGATTCTATTTCAGCGAATATTATTACTAAAAAACCAACTTGTTTTGGTGGAAAAGATGGACAAGTTGCCATTAGCATCATCAAAGGTGGTGCTGGTGCTGGTGATTTGACACAATATAATTATTCTTGGGACAGCAAGCCTTCGCAAAATACACCCGTAGCGGTAGATTTGGCTGGCGGTCAAAATTATTCTGTTGTAATTTCGGATAACGGAGGTTGTAAAAATACAACAAAAGTATTTTTGCCTCAACCTAAAAAAATCGAAATTACGTCAAAAATTAGCAATGTAAAATGTTTTGAAGAAAAAACAGGTACGGTTGAATTGACGGCTGTTGGAGACAATCCTACTTTCACTTTTGCTTGGAGTCAAGATGCGAATAAAACAGACAACAAAGCCATTGGTTTGATTGCTGGCAATTACTCCGCTACGGCTACTGATGATTTGGGTTGTTTTTCAAAGATTGATTTAGAAGTAAAAGAATCAAAAAAGTTAATTTTAGACAGCAAAACAATTAAAAACAACAAGTGTTTTGGTGATGAAATTGGAGAAATTACAGTAAATGCTTTGGGTGGCACGCCAAATTATAAATATGCTTGGTCGAACAACACTGCTGGAAATAAAATCACTGCACTTAAAGCTGGCACATATACTTTGACAATAACAGATGCGAATACTTGTACTGTAGAAGAAAAATTGACGATTACGCAGCCAAATGAATTGAAATTTGACATTGTAACAAAAGATTTAACGTGTTATGGCGGAAAAGATGGAAGTATTGTATTCAATGCCAATGGCGGCACAAAACCTTATCTTTTCTCAAACAATGGTTCTAATTTTAATGGAAAAAATCAATTGATTGGACTTCGCTCAGGGGTATATGATTTGATTATAAAAGACCAAAATGGTTGTCTTGCAAATGAGGAGATTGCCTTGAATGAGCCTGAGAAATTTGAAATTTTTGTGTCCAACGATACCGCTATTTATTATGGAACAACGGTGAAATTTGGCGTAAAAGGCATCAATAATCAAGGAAAAATGAAGATAGAATGGACATCACCAGCAAGCGAAGCCATTTCTTGCGCCAAATGTGACTCTACGATTGCTTCGCCCAAAATCAGTATGTCTGTTTTTGTAAAAGCGGTTGATGAAAAAGGTTGTACCGCTTCGGAAGCTGTAAATATCGAGATTGTAAGACAAAAAGACGTTTTTATCCCGACGGCTTTTTCACCGAATTTTGATGGAAAGAATGATAAAGTTGTCGTTCACGGCAGAGAAGGAACAAAAGTCCTTTGGTTTAGAGTTTATGACCGCTGGGGCGAGCAAATCTTTGAAAATAAAGATTTTCCAATCAATTGCATGATGTGCGGATGGGACGGAACTTTTAGAGGTTCTTTGATGCCGTCGGGCGTATATGTTTGGATGGCGGAAGTTGAATCTATCAATGGCGAAAAAAACATCATCAAAGGAAACACTACACTACTCAGATAAACATTAATTGAATTACAATCAAAACTTAGAGTTATGAAACAAAAATTAACTATTTATACTATATTAATGTGCTTTTCATTGTTTGTAAAGGCACAAGATGCTCATTTTTCTCAATTTTATATGACACCACTACTGCACAATCCTGCACAAATCGGCGTTTTTAAAGGTTCTGGAAGAGCAACGGCAAATTACCGTTCTCAATGGGGAAATATTTTGGATAAAAATGCTTTTCGTACTGTTGCTGGCTCGTATGAAGCCAAAATTCAAGTAAGCAAAGACGATTACATGGGTATTTCTGCCGATGTACTTGGCGATCAAGCGGGCCCAGCTAATTTTAGCCAATTCCAAGGTCATATTGGTGCATCTTATCAGAAAAGAGTTTCTGGTGGCGGCAAACGTGGTAGGTACAAAAGAAGCCGTAATGACCAATACATCAGTGCTGGTTTTCAAATCGGTGTTGGTCAATATACGATGGATGCGGATAAATTTTGGTATTCTTCTCAATTCGACGATGTTCGAGTTGATGTAGATTACAATGCAGCTTCGGGCGAAGCAACAGGAACATACACTTCTAATCTTTTCGCCAATTTGAATGCTGGTTTGATGTGGTATGCCATATTTGATGACAATAAAAGTCTTTATGTAGGTGGAGCTTTGAACCATGCAAATGCACCAACATTGCGATTCAACAATAATTTTGGAAGTAATGAAGTATTAAAATGGCGATTTGTTGGTCAAATTGGTGGAGAATTGCCTTTTAGCGATGAACTTTCTATTTTGCCTGCTTTTGTAATTCAAAATCAAGGTCAAAACCAGCAAATGATGACTGGCGCACACCTGCGTTACAATGCGCACGATTGGCGTGAAGTTGCCTTGCGTGCAGGACTTTGGACAAGAATTTCTAATTTTAATACAGACGGAAAACACGTTGATGCGCTTATTGTAAGTTCTGTTTTGGAAATGGACAAAATCAATATTGGATTAAGTTATGATATTAACGTTTCAAAACTAAATGCCGTATCTAATTATCGTGGTGCATTTGAAATTTCTGTTCAGTATATTCAGTCAGAAAGACAACGTAGAAATAAGGTTATTTGTCCAAGATTTTAATTTTTTAAGTTACATTGTTAGAATGTTAAATTGTTAAACATATTACGAAGCTATCGCTGAACAATCTAACATTCTAACAATGTAACATTATTTTCCACTCTCCAAAAATTGATTTCTTAAAACCACTTCTACGGATTTTCCTTGAATTTTACTTTCTAACCAGCCAATAATATCTAAATACAAAAACGCTCGTTTCTCATAAGGCATTTGCTTGATTTTCAATAAATTGTCATGTAATTCAATGAATTTTTTCTTCAAATTCTCCCGTTTGATATTTGGAATATTTCGGATAAAAACAATGATTTGTTTTTGCACTTCGTGCATATCTTCCATTTTCAAAAGGAAACGATACACCGATTTTACTTGATATTCCAAAAGTTGTAAATTCCCTAACTCAAAGTGCGCAATCAAACTCAAAATTCGAGCAAAACACTGTATGTCTTCTCGAAAATTAGGCTGCCGTTCCAAAATAATTTTATTCAAAAATGTAATTGTATTGTTCATGTCGCCACTACCAAAATAAAGGCAGGCGATTTTGTAATGAAACATCACAATCCGATAATCGTCCCAATGGTAAGGGTTCTTTTCAATTAAAAAAAGTAAATTGGGAACAATTTTTAAGCCTTCACTAAATGTTCCTTCCAAAAAATGCTTCCGAATCGTATGTATATTTTGAAAAAGTACCAACTGACTTTCCGCATTGCTGTCTTGCATTTCTTTGAGTTTATAATTTTTTAATTCAGAAAAATAATACATAAAACGTTCATAATGAGAAAGATAAAAAAGTGCGTTCAGTTCACTATGCAATATTTTCAAGTGTAAAATGACTTCTACTTGCAGCATTTGCGGATTTTCTTCAAAAACAGTCAAACATTTTTGCGTATATTTATAGTGCATCAAAAAATCTTGACAAACAAAATAATACATCGAATAGGCCTGATACAAATAGACTTTTTCGTAAAAACCCATCTCTAACAAATCGTATTCTGGTAATTTTTCATAAAAAATACCTTTGATTTTCAAAACATCTTCTTCGCTTCGCACATAGCCGATTTTCAAAAAAAGGCTGTACAACTGAAAAGAAAGATTAGAGAAAACCTGTGTTCGATTTGATTTTTCGCTCAGATTAATTGCTTCTTTCGTCAATTCCTCTGCCCTATTTTCTGTATTGTTCGTAATGTATTGGCTTTCAATCAAACGCTCAAACTCATTGGCTTCTAACGCCAAAGTTGGTAAATGCAGCAAAAGTGCCTTCTTTTTCGCAATTTCGAGCATTTCTAAACTCTGTTCATACAAACCTTTTTGGTACAAAATTCGAGCATAATCCAAGCGTTCCCGAATCACAATATCCTCATACTGATTTCGATAAAAAATCCGCAGACTCAACAAAAGCTGACGGTACAAATGCGCCTTTACATTCGACAATTGGCTTTTTTTCAAAAAAGGAATTTTCTTTAAAATAGCTTTTTCATCATACATTCCTTTTTTTTCTATCTCGTCAAAAAGCTGTAAATACAACAGCGTTTCGTCTTCTTGATTGCGTGTAGCGAAGAGCTTAAAATGGCGTTTTTCACTTTTTTTCAAAGTTAAAATCAAAGCAATGAGTGCATCTGTTTGTTGTTTGGGCATCGTAAATAAAAATAGCTTAAATAACTGATTGTTAGTTTTTTATAAAAAATTTTACAAAGATAAAAATAATCATTGATTAAAAAAAATATTTTTTTATCAGCACTCGCCATATTACTTTTGACGTTGTTAAAAAATACTACACACACTACATTTTTTTTTATCCCAAAATTAACAATCCAATTTTATGACAGATAAAGTCTTTATTTTCGATACTACCCTACGTGACGGCGAACAAGTGCCTGGTTGCAAACTGAATTTACCACAAAAATTAGAAATTGCCAAACAGTTAGAACTCCTCGGCGTGGACATCATCGAAGCAGGTTTTCCGATTTCGAGTCCTGGCGATTTCGAGAGCGTTTCGATGATTGCCAAAACGATTTGTCACGCTACCGTTTGCGGACTTTCTCGTGCCGTAGAAGGCGATATTAAGGCGGCTGGCGAAGCACTTCGTTATGCGAAACGTCCAAGGATTCATACTGGAATTGGTACTTCTGATTCTCATATTTTGCATAAATTTAACTCGAATCGGGAGGAAATTATTAGGCGTGCCGTGGCTGCGGTCAAGTACGCTAAATCTTTTGTAGAAGACGTTGAATTTTACGCTGAAGATGCAGGACGCACTGATAATGAGTACCTTGCACGTATTTGCGAAGCGGTTATCAAAGCTGGCGCAACGGTTTTGAATATTCCTGACACAACGGGTTATTGCTTGCCAGAAGAATATGGTGCAAAAATGCGCTACTTAAAAGAAAATGTAACGGGAATTCACAAAGCGATTTTAAGTTGTCATTGCCACAATGATTTGGGCTTGGCAACTGCTAACTCTATCGCAGGTATTCAAAATGGCGCACGTCAAATCGAATGTACCATCAATGGCATTGGGGAACGTGCAGGCAATACTTCGCTGGAGGAAGTTGTGATGATTATGAAGCAACATCCTTATTTAAATCTCGATACGAGCATCAATACTCGAATGTTGAATCCTATAAGTCAATTGGTTTCTGAAAAAATGGGTATGGTCGTACAACCAAACAAGGCAATTGTAGGCGAAAATGCCTTTGCTCATTCTTCTGGGATTCATCAAGATGGCGTGATTAAGGAACGCAGCACTTACGAAATCATTGACCCTGAGGAAGTTGGCGTTTCTACATCAAGGATTGTTTTGACGGCTCGCAGCGGACGTGCTGCATTGGCTTTTAGAGCAAAAGAAATAGGAATACACTTGACTAAGGAAGAATTAGACGTTGCGTACATTCAGTTTTTGGTACTCGCTGACCAGAAAAAAGAAGTGAATGATGCGGATTTGGAAGTGATGTTGGAAGGAATGGCGGTGGCAGCGTAGAAGCCCCTCCTAAATCCTCCCCAGAAGGGAGGACTTCTAAACGGGAGCAACAAATGTTCATTTAAAAACTTCTTTCAAATCAATTTCTATGTTTAAATTATTGTCTTTTAAGAAAATAATGTTCAGATTTTTCAATTAATTCATCAAGCGATTGCGTAGGCGATAAAATTTCAATAGCACACAACGGCGGAATGTCTATTTTTATGATGTCGTGTTGGTAATCAGTTACTTGTATATCAAAAATACCAACATCAGGAGTTGCTCCCCAGTCTCCAATTTTAATCGCAATTTCTGGTAAAAAGTCGTATTTAGCATCGTATTTTTTACAAAGTGCAAGTAAAATATTGCGTTGTAACTTTGAGTGATTTAGACTTGGCATAGGCTTATTTCTTTCTTCTTCGTAAGAATTAGCAATTTGATTTTGTTCTAAAACTTGTACCATAATTGATGTATTTTATGCAAAAGTAAGTTATAAAATTGATACTTCAAAATATTCAATACGCCAAAATCAAACTTTGCGCTGGAATATTGAGTTTTTCGTGCAAAACACGAATCATATTTAAGCTCAATTTTCGTTTTCCACTAAGGATTTCTGATTTTCGACTGCGAGAACCTAAGATGATGTTTAAATCTTTTTCAGAAATGCCAGATTGTTCCAAACGAAACTTGATGGCTTCTATTGGATGCGGTGGCTCAATTGGATAATGTTTTTTTTCATAATCTTGTACCAAAAGTGTAAGCAACTGAATTTCATTATCATCATCAGAACCTTCTTTGAGGCTGGTTTGTAATAATTCATAGATGCGACTTAATACGGCTTCGTATTGTTCGTCATTCTTAATTAGACTTCTTAAATTCAACATATAACAAAGATACAATGTTCCCGATTTGGTAGCAAATTTTTTATAAAAAAAATTAAATTTATTTTTACCTTTGTCAAAAATCACTGATATTGTAAAATATGGTACTTCTTATTTTTTGCGCTCTTTTTGGTGTTTTTTTCTTTTTTGTACTTTTACATCAAAAGAAAAAAACCAAGAGTTTGGCAAAGAAACGACAAGGTCTAACAAAAGAAGAATTTATTAATCATTTTAAGGCAAAAGATTACGATGAAAAGATTGTAGTTGAATTTTATAATGAAATTGAACAATTTCTTCCCAATAATTTTCTACTACATCCAAATGACAATTTAGAAACCGATTATTTTCTTCATTCAGAAGATATTGATGATTATTTTGAAGAATATTTCAAAAAAATTTATGGAGAAAAACCAAGTATAGCATTTTATAAAGATTTTCATAAAATCAAAAAACCAGTACCTACATTTGAATATTTTTTTGAAATGCTTTTTTGTAAGCAAAACACATTGTAATTATACCACTCAAAAGCCCTTTTTCTAGAAGGGATTATAGGATAGATATATGACACTTTTCGATAAAATTTGGAATTCCCACATCGTCACTTCCGTAGAAGGCGGCATGAATGTGATGTATATTGACCGTCACTTGATTCACGAAGTGACTAGTCCACAAGCGTTTGATGGGCTTCGGGCAAGGAATATTCCCGTGGCTCGACCAAAACAAATCGTCGCTACGGCTGACCATAATGTCCCTACGCTCAATCAACATTTGCCAATTGCAGAGCCGTTGTCGAGGTTTCAAGTGGAAACTTTGACCAAAAATTGCAACGAATTTGGTGTTGAACTCTATGGCTTAGGGCATGACTACCAAGGGATTGTACACGTTATTGGTCCAGAATTGGGCATTACACTGCCTGGCATGACAATGGTTTGTGGCGATTCGCATACTTCGACACATGGCGCATTTGGAACGATTGCGTTTGGCATTGGCACGAGCCAAGTTGAGCAAGTGATGGCAACGCAATGTTTGTTGCAAACTCGACCTAAAACCATGCGTATCAATGTGGAAGGCGAATTGCAAAATGGTGTGACCGCAAAAGACATTATCCTTTACATTATTTCAAAATTGAGCGCAAGCGGCGGAACGGGTTATTTTGTAGAATACGCTGGCTCGGCGATTCGTGCATTGAGTATGGAAGGACGCATGACGGTTTGTAACATGAGTATCGAAATGGGCGCACGAGGTGGCATGATTGCACCTGACGCAACTACTTTTGACTATATCAAAGGTCGTGAGTTTGCACCAAAAGGCGATGATTTTGACCAAGCTGTTGCTTATTGGACAACGCTAAAATCAGACGACGCCGCTGTTTTTGATGCTGAATTTACTTACGATGCAGCCGATATTGCGCCAATGATTACCTTTGGCACAAACCCAGGAATGGGCATTAAAATTGACGAAAATGTGCCAAGTGAAAATAATGCTGGTTTAGATAAGTCATTGGCTTACATGGGTTTATCTAAAAATGAAAATCTAATTGGCAAAAAGATAAACTATGTTTTTATAGGTTCTTGTACCAATTCTCGCATTGAGGATTTACGTGCGGTGGCTGATTTTGTCAAAGGAAAACAGAAAGCAGCAAACGTGACGGCTTGGATTGTGCCAGGTTCGCAACAAGTGGCAAAACAAGCGGAAGCAGAAGGTTTGACCACGATTTTTGAAGCGGCTGGTTTTGAGCTGCGACAAGCGGGTTGTTCAGCGTGTTTGGGTATGAATGAAGATAAAATTCCAAGTGGAGAATATTGTGTTTCGACGAGCAATCGTAACTTTGAAGGTCGTCAAGGTCCAGGTGCAAGGACGATTTTGGCGAGTCCGCTGACAGCGGCGGCTACGGCGATAGCGGGAATGTTGGTTGATGTACGTAGCGTAATAGAACACTGATTGGACTGATTGGACTGATTTTCAGGATTTTTCAGGTTTTTTCTTGTTAGAATCAAATTGTACGTGCTATTTTGGTGTAATAGAACACTGATTGGACTGATTTTCAGGATTTTTCAGGTTTTTTCTACTTGCTTTTTCAAGAATTTATTTAGATTTGCGAGTTAAAATAATTCTTTTAAAATTTTAAATTTATCCAAAATGCAAGAAACAAAATACCTTCATTCGGAAACTACTGAGTTGATTATCAAGGTCAAGTTGTAGGCGAATACGTTGCAGATATTTTTGTTGCGAATAAAGTTATTATTGAATTAAAAGCGGTCGAAACTTTATTGGAAGGACATCGAGCGCAACTTATCAACTATTTAAAAGCAACTACTTATGAGGTCGGACTTGTAATGAATTTTGGTCCAGAACCAGAAATAAGCAAACGAGTTTTTACTAATAATTTTAAAAAATCTTTACCAAAATAAGAAAAAACCTGATAAATCCTGATAATCAGTCCAATCAGTGTTCTATTTTACTAAAAAATAATCGCAGCTTGATTTTAACAAGAAAAAAACCTGATAAATCCTGATAATCAGTCCAATCAGTGTTCTATAATCACTTAAATATTTGCTTTAAATCAACTTCAATATCCATTTTTTCATCTTTTAAAACATCATTTTTTTGATAAATTTTGTAAGAAAAAAGTCCATCGAAAACATAAATATTTTGAAATTGAGGAATAACAAGCCAGTAAGATTTTGAACCTTTATGGAAAAACATTTCCGCTTTTTCTGTCAAATCACTTAACGATTGCGTAGGCGATAAAATCTCAATCGCACAAAGTGGCGGAATTGACATTTTGATGGTATCGTGCTGAAAATCAGTGTTTTGCAAAGGAAATATACCAACGTCAGGTGTTGCGCCCCAATCATCAATTTTGATGGCGATTTCAGAGAGAATATCAAATTTTTCTTGGTAATTTTTCATTAACTGAAAAATTATATTTGCTTGTAATTTACCGTGATTGTAGCTTGGCATAGGCTTTCCTCTTTCTTCTTCGTAAGAAATTGATGTTAATATTTGTTCTAATATTTCTGTCATAATAGAAAATTTTTTACAAAAATAAGCATTTTTTACTAAAATCAAAGTTAAATTAAAAAATATTCGTTATAAAAGCAAATTAAAAAGTCCAAAATATTAAATTTTACTAAAATCAAAAAGTCCTCTCCTTTGGAGAGGATTTAGGAGAGGTTACATTTTTTATGAAAATAAACAACATACATTCCACCGTTGTTCCACTTCCCATCGAAGACGTGGACACTGACCAAATTATCCCAGCTCGTTTTTTGAAAGCGACAAGTCGTGATGGTTTTGGTAAAAACCTTTTTCGTGATTGGCGATATACACAAGACGATGAAAATCAGCCAATTACAGATTTTGTATTGAATAACTCGACTTATACGGGCGAAATTTTGGTCGCTGGTAAAAACTTCGGTTGCGGCAGTAGCCGCGAACACGCAGCTTGGGCGATAAAAGATTACGGTTTCAAAGTCGTGGTCAGTAGTTTTTTTGCGGACATTTTCAAGGGTAATGCTTTGAATAATGGCGTTTTACCGATTACGGTCAGCGACGATTTTTTAAACCAAATTTTTACAGAAGTAGAAAAAAATCATGCTACAAAATTTGAGGTAAGCCTTGAAAATCAATCTTTTACGATTGTTTCCACGGGCGAAATCGCTCATTTTGACATTGACCCATATAAAAAAATATGCCTTTTGAATGGCTACGATGACTTAGATTACTTGTTGAGTTTGAAAGAAGAAGTAGTATCTTTCGAGGAGAAAAGAAAAGCGGAATTTGCTTTTTATTGATTTCAAACGCAGGCAAGGTTTAAAACTCTGCCTGCGTTTTCACAATTAGTGCTTGACGGTTCGGAGATTTTCTTTTTTTATAAATTATTAACAATCAGCGTTTTAAGATTCGACGATGCAAATCTTCAAATCAGAAAATGACAATACCCGTTTTTTCAATTTCCTTAGTAAAGGCATTACCTGTTTCAAATTCTTGGGTATTAAAAGTATGTGGTTCTACCGCAAAAAAAGGTTTTTGGATAGTGACATTAATAAAATAGTCTAAGTCTTGAACATTGATACCCGAAAATTCGTCAGCAATCAAGGCAATATCAATGTCAGACCATTCGTGTGACTTACCACTTGAATGAGAACCAAATAGTATTGCTTTTTTCAACTTAACACCTTGGTTTTGAATAGCTTGTACAAAATTATTTGCTGTTGCTAATGCGGATTGTTTTTTACGCCAGTATGTGATGTAATCTTCTTTATTCATTTTTTTTAGTACAAATATACACATTTTCTCAAAAAACAAGTTAAAATTAACGTTTTTTATCTTTTCATCTACAACATCGTCAAGGTTTGCTGAGTTCCTACTTCGGTTGTAGTTCCAACGCAGACAGGGTTTTATAATTACCCTAAAAAACGCCCAACTTTCGACATTCACAAAGCTACTCGCAAGGCGTTTAGGATTAAATGTTTGCCGTTGCAGAAACAACGGACAGGGACAAGCATCTGTTCAACAACGGACATCCGTCCTCACTTTTGAGCTGGGAAGGACTAATCGAAAACCCAAGTTGTTGTTACGATTCTCGGGCGTGTTGTTGTTGCGGTTCGCAACACGGCAGTTCGTAGCATTGTTGTTCCACGAGCCGCCACGATTCACACGATTAGAGCCTTTATGATGCAAACCCTTATTTTTGATTAAAAAAAATTTTTCTAAAAGCAACAGTATCAGCGTGTTGTACAAAAGCCAACAAAGGCAATACTTTTCGCTGGCAATGCGCTTCTGACCAATTGCCGTTGTGATAATTGGTTTCTATGATTTTTATTTTTTTGATAAATCGCTTTTTACTTTGTTGTCTTAACCAAATAGTATTTGGAAAGATTAAATATCCCAAAAATGGTAAGCCTTGGTTACAATGGTTTAGTGCTTCTGGTTTTAAGGTACAAAACAATTTATCTCTTAAAAAATTATCAATTTGGGTTTTAAATATTAATAAAACAGCCTTGTCGTCATGCCACAACACCATATCGTCCATATAGCGGACATAAAACTTTCCGCCTAAGTTTTCTTTTATAAAATGGTCTAAGACCGCTAAAAAGTGATTGGCAAAATACTGGCTTGTCAAATTGCCGATCGGAACGCCACGATTGTCTAAAACGCTGTCAGGGTTTTGAACCCTGACAGCGTTGGCATTGCCGACAGCGTAACTATCTATTATACTATCAAATATTTGTATCACTTTCCCATCTTTAAACATTCTGCGAAGTTGTGCTTTCATAACTTTATGTGGAATAGAATCAAAAAACTTTTTTACATCTAATTTCAAATAAAACTTGTAGCGTGCTGTATGTTCTTTTGCTTTTTCAATTGCAGCATACGTTCCTTTTCCTTTGCGGCTTGCGTAGCTTTCATTGATTTGATAGGCTTCAAAGTGTTGGTGGCAAACGTTCATCATGGCATGATGCAACACTTGTTCACTAAACGCACTTGCACAGATTTGTCGCTCCTTGGGTTCAAATATTTTAAAGTAACGATAATTACCCACTTTGACCTCTCCGCTTAGTATTTCGGCTTGCAGAGTCAATAAGTTCTTATCTAAGTTTTGGCGATAGATTGCTACCTCATTGGCGTAGCTCTTACCTTTTCGGGCTTTCCAAAATGCTAAACGCAAATTGTCAATATCCGCTATTTTTTCTATTAAAAAACCGACTCTTTTCATGTTTTAGAAGAAGTGACACTTTTTTTAAAAGTGTCACTTCTGGGGTTTTAGGGCTTCTCAAATCGTTGTGCGTATTTTTCTACTTTCTTTTCGCCTATTCCTTTGATTTTCAGCATATTAGCTGCCGTTATTTCTTCCAATTTTGCAATATTAGAAAGCTCTTCATCTGTAAAAACAGCATAAGCAGGCACACCTTCATCAACAGCAATTTTTTTTCTTATTTCTCGCAAATGAGAGAAAACCTTAAAAGTTGCCTCATCTAAGACTTCTCTGTAATCTACTTTCGCTTTTGTAGTTTCTGTTGTATTCAAGTCTTCGATGTACTTGATACAAAAAGTCCAATAAGAGCCTTGCGCATTAGAAACAATCTGATTTTCTACTTGCAATATCTTCTTGGAACGTAAAAACACATTCATGTCTTCGTTGATTTTTTCACCACCAACAATAGGAATACTGTATAATTTTATTTGCATTTCAAAAAAATTTTGGGCTACGCCCATATCCAACAAACATTCGTGCTTTTGCTTTTGTGCTTGCTTATTGCCTACTCCGTACGGCAATCGCAGCACAACGCAAAGCACTCATTCCCCATAGCTCCGCTCTTTTTGCTCAAAAATGAGGAGCGAATAAACCGCTGTTACCTGGGAAGGACTAATCGAAAACCCAAGTGGAAGTAACGACCCTCGGGCGTGCCGGAGTAGCGGAACGCAACACGGCAGCCCGCAGCATCGTAGAACCACGAGCCGCCACGATACACACGAGAAGAGCCCGAGCCATCAGTCCACGCAGAACCATCGCTTGGCGCACCGCTGTAATTACTGTGCCACGTGTCTTGACACCACTCCCAAACGTTGCCACTCATATCAAAAATGTCTAATTCATTCGCATTTTTTGAGCCAACCGTACTTGTGCTTTTATTATTGTTACCGTCATACTGCGCTACATCGCCAATGGTATTGCTACCCGAAAATTCATAACCGTTGCTTTTATTCCCACCTCGTGCAGCATATTCCCACTGCGCTTCGGTTGGTAGGCTGTATTTTTTGCCTGTTTTCGCATTTAATTTTGTGATAAAAGCTATTGCACCATTATAACTGACAGTTTCAACAGGATAATCATCTCCTACATTAGATTTACTTGGATTTTCATTCATAATGGCTTGATATTGCTTTTGGGTTACTTCGTATTTGCCGATGTAGAAATCGGAAACGGTTACGGAATGCTTTTCACTATCACCCATTTGAAACGTGCCGCCTTTGACGAGTACCATTTCGATGTCGTTTTTTTCTTTTACAGGGCATCCATTGTTAGTCGTACTGTACTCAGTTGGGCAGCTATCGCTGCTGTCGGGGAAGCCATCGCCGTCAGTATCTTTTGGCGGTGGCGGAGTTCCGCAAGACGGGCAACCGTAGCATTTTTTTATACCTTTTACATAAGGACAATCATCTATACTGTTTGGAATACCATCACCATCTGTATCATCATTGTTTTCGGCAGGTACGAAATAAAAATCATTGGTAAGCATATTGCTTTCCTCTGGATTTTGTCCTCCACTTTTAGACACTTCTACACGCACTCTTTTAAAAAGTGTTTCAATACTGATGCCTCGTGTGCGTATGTGATTCAAGAGTGCTTTAGTATAAGGGCTTTCATCATTGGCTTTTTGTCCTTGTGAGGCAGAGAAGCAGGTAACGAATCCGCTTGGCACACGCTCTGGTTTTACCCATGTATCAGGGTTAATGTCCCGTTTGAGCGAGCGATAAGGATTGTTCCTACAAGCATCAGTAATGATGATGTAACTTTTATTGTATTCTCCTGCCGTCCGCAAGACATTTTGTATCCAATCTATGGAAATGCAATCATCGGGTGCATTGGCTTCATTGAGTTCAGCGGGCAAGCTACTATTAACCTCAAAATCAGTAGGAACTAAATAATTGATACCTTTTACATTAATGCCATGTCCAGCGTAGAAAATCAAGCCTATATCGTAATTTTTGGCAGTTTGTGCGAAACGTGTAAGTGCGTCACGCATGGCTTTTTTACTGGCATTTTGCACTATCTTATTGTCAAACAACTCAAATTTACATTCTTTGAGTGCGCTTGCAATTTTATTGGCATCGTTCACAGGATTAGGCAAATAGCCTGTGTTTGCAGAGTAATTGCTGTTTCCAATCACTATAGCGATGCGTTTTTCTTGTGCGTATAGTATTGTAGCTATAAAAAAGAGGAGAATTGTAAAAATTTTTTGCATCATATAAAGTTATTTTATTTTAACGCAGACAGGGTTTTGAACCCTGTCTGCGTTAGGTTTCTTATTTTCGTTTGATTAAAAAGACTAACGGTAAAACATTGTTTTGAGCTGTACGAGCATCAAAAGCTAATTTATTTTCAGTTAAAATCAAATTTGCATCATTAGGAGCAATAGCTTGATTGGCAAAAATATGTGACAATCGCTCTGCCAAAGGACCCTGTTCTGCTTCGATGCGCTCCTTAAGGTCAGTCATGTTTAGTTCAGACTTGGACAACAGAACACAAAAAGTTTCCTCTTTTGCATTGCCAGATATGGTATAATAGCGTTCCGTAGGTGGCGTAGTGCTACAATCAGCTGAAGGAAGGGTAATATTTCCGTCTATATCTTTTCCGACAACGGGCGAAGCCTTAAGCGAACTAACGCCAATATCTCTCATTTGCGTTTTTTTTGCGGCTGAACATTCGGGTAAATCTTTATTGTCAAAAGGATATAGGAAATCGGCTGCTTTCCCATCTTTGTTGAGTGCCAAGATATACACACCAGCACTATTATTAACTTTGAGCTGAAAATGTGCATTTTCATCAAAGACATCAGTACTATAATAGGTCATGGTTTTTACATTGCTTGATGCAATAATTACGTCACCCTTTGTATCTTTTGGCAATGCCTTGAGGTAGCCAACAGAAATATCTCGAGTAGCACCCGTTTTAAAACGCATTGGAGTAGGTGTTACATCATCTTTGAGAAAAATAAACTCAACACTTCCTTGTAATTCTTTGAATGTTGCGGCAGGAACAGAATGTGGATTAAGAACATCGCCAGGGACATTTTTTGTAGTAGTGGTAGCACCAGAAGAAGTACTTGTTGTGCTATTTCTTCTACCGCCTGCGGTATTATTTGCATCGGCAGCAGTGCTTGCTGGCGTAGCATTTTCAGGTGCGTTTGGCGCAGGTTTTAAGCCAAGTTCTGACCAAGATTTCATTCGCAGCTCGTCATAAAAGTACTTATTGACAATACCGAGAATGGTGTTGAGTTGTTCTTCACGCAACTCTTGACGCTGTTTTATCCAATCTACAACTTTGTTAAAAAGTTCGATACTGGATGCCAACAATACTGGATTAAAGCCACGAGTCCTGCTTTTCACATCATTGTAAATAGGCATATACTCTGAATTGTAAGTATCCACAACTTTTTTGTAGTCGTCAGCATAACTTTCAGCGAAACGTTGTGGGTCACGTACCATACTCTTGATGGTTTTAGCATCTGAAAGATCCGCTTTAACGAGTGTCAAAAAATCGTTGTAGCGACGTTCTACATTATTGTACGCCAAGTGTAAACGCTCATGTTCGTTATACGACAATTTAGGGGCAATTTCACTATTCATTTTTTGAAATTTTTCTCTAAAATCCCGATATTGAACAAAAATGGCTGCTTTATTGAGTGTTTGGCAAATCTCAATAAGAGAAGGAGGAGGTACATCTATTTTAACCTGACTTGTCAAAGCTGTAGTATTACCTGCGAGAAGCGTAAAATTAAGCAAAAGAGCAAAATGCAAAAACAATTTTTTCATAAAAAGCAATTTTATTTGGTGATTGAATAATGTTGCAAAGTTATGACAAAAAATGTTAAGATGTTGGAAAGGATATGGTAAAAAATGCTTAAAAAATAGATAAATAGGGAAAACACTAAATTTTTAGTAATTATTTTTCTTTGAGATAAAAAAGATAACTTTCTTTTTTACAAAAAAAGTGTAACTTTGCTGTAAAATGTAGGATTAAAAAAAATACAAATATGGCAACAGCAACTTTGAGATAGACCAATTTCAACTGTTTTACAGTTGAAAAATGAAATTATGGAAATGCTCGCTCATATCAATGATTAGCAGGAATTAATCCAAATTAAGGAACTTTTAAAAAAATAACGAATGGTAAACACACTTGATTTAGATGAAAAAAAACTAAGCGAATTAGAGCTTAGAGGTGCATTGCATAGTATGATTGAAAAAGTTGAAAGTAATAAATTAGTTCATTATTTCAAGTTTTTCAAAGAGTCTATGAGTGAAATCGAAACCGAAGATTGGCTTCTTGAATTACCTAAAGAAGTGCAAGATAGAATTTTGCACGCTAAAAACACCGCTAAAAATCATCCCGAATTAATGAAACCTCATAGTGAAGTTAGAGAAAAGTATGAAAAATTTCTTAATTGAGTGGACTCCCGAGGCGGAAGATTGGTTAGATAACCAAATTTTTTATTTACAAGAAAATGGATTTAGTCACTCGCTAAATGTGTTGGCGAAAGATATTGATAAAAAATTAAAGCAGTTGTCAAAATATCCAGAAACAGGTAGAACTTCTATCTCCGACCCAGAAATCAGATTTATAAAAATTGGGAAGAACATAGAATTGTATTATATGTTTGATGGTTCTATTATTCAACTTTTAGACTTTTTCGACACCCGTCAAAATCCAACAAAAAGACCTTTTTAAAAATATAAATCCATTGTAATCCACAAATCAAAAAGCCCTTTCCTTTGTGCAAAGCACTCCTTTGGAGGAAAGGATTTAGGATAGGTTTCATTTTTATGCAAAAAAACATAGCAATTCTTCCTGGCGACGGTATCGGGCCAGAAATTATCAAGCAAGGCGTGAAAGTATTGGACGCTATTGCAAAAAAATACCAGCACAATTTTACGTACAGTTACGCTGACATTGGCGCAATTGCGATTGACAAAACGGGAAATCCTTTGCCTGACGAAACGTTGGCAATTTTGAGAAAAGCTGATGCCATTCTATTTGGCGCAATCGGCGACCCTAAATACGATAATGACCCAAATGCAAAAATACGTCCCGAACAAGGGCTTTTGCGTATGCGTAAAGAGTTGGGTTTGTTTGCGAATATTCGTCCCGTGGCGGCTTTTGAGTCTTTGCTGGAAATGTCACCTTTGAAACGGGAGCGCATCGAAGGCGTTGATATGGTCATTTATCGAGAGCTGACGGGCGGTATTTATTTTGGCGAGAAAGGTAAAAGTGACGATGGCAATTCCGCTTTTGATACGTGTAGTTACAACGTTGAAGAAATTGAGCGTGTCGCACGTTTGGCATTTGAACAAGCCAAATTGCGCCGCAATAAGGTAACGCTCGTGGACAAGGCTAATGTTTTGGAAACCAGTCGTTTGTGGCGTTTGGTGGTCAAAGATTTACACCAAAAAGAATATGCCAGCGTTGAGTTGGATTTCCTTTTTGTGGACAATGCGGCGATGCAACTCATCTTGAGTCCTACCCAATTTGATGTCATGCTGACTGAAAATATGTTTGGCGATATTTTGAGCGACGAAGCGAGCGTTATTACAGGTTCGATAGGCTTGTTGCCTTCGGCTTCGGTTGGCGCAACAACAGCTTTGTTTGAGCCGATTCATGGTTCTTTTCCGCAAGGTGCTGGCAAAGATATTGCTAATCCAAGTGCGACGATTCTCTCCGCAGCGATGTTGTTGGATTATTTGAGCTTGACCCAAGAAGCTACCGATGTGCGCAATGCTGTGAACGCTGTGATTAATTCTGATGTAGGTACTCCAGACTTAAGTCCTTCACAAGTGATTGGTTGTGAAGCATTTGGAGATTTGGTTGTTAGAAATATATAGAGGATATTAGTCAAAGAAAGTAGCAGAAAGAAAAGAATTTTCAAAGGGTTGATTACATATACTATATTAAAAAACTCAAAGGGTGCTTAATCCTCTGAGTTTTTTTAATATAATTTATTTTCAATAAAAATAAAATATTGTCTGAGTAAAATATTTTTACATATTTAACTAATTTAATATCAATTACAAACTCTCCGAAAGTTATTAAAACAAAAAACAAGCAATATTTTACAGTAAGATATTTTATCTTCTTATTTCGACATAACCAATGTATGTTTTGTTCAAACGAGGTAATTTTATTTTATAAAAATAAGTGCCATCGGCTAATTTTTCGCCATTCCAAGTACCGTCCCACCCTTCCTCGTTACGGTATGGTTTTCGTGAAAAAACACTATTTCCCCAACGATTAAAAATATCTACTTCACTGTCTTCATAACGTTCAATTCCTTGAATTGTGAATACTTCATTTTTGCCGTCTCCATTTGGTGAAAAACCATTAAAAATAATAAACGATTCACAATTGACTGATATACAGACTTTTGTAGAATCTCGACCAGCTTTATTTTCAATAAAATATTCAAATTCATCGTTGTTGTCACAGAAAGAAAAATAAGGCGTATAAGTCACTGATTTATCCGCATTGATAACTGCTGTTCCATGTTTTGGCGTAGTAATAATCCTAAAATCCACGAGTTGCCCGTTGAGCGTATCATTTAATAATGGAAAAATAAGTACTGCTGTTTCTAATAGCGTCCCGACCGAATCTTTCTTCGCAACTGGAAGTTTTAGGTCAGCATCTGGACAATTTTTGACATTTACAACGAGAATAACAGTATCACATTTGCCTTGATTGTTGCACAAACGAATACAAGCTGTTTCTGTACCAATTTTTTTCCCTTTGACCTCAATACAATTGAATTTTGGCGTTACAAGAATAGCTGCATTGCCTGTATTGTTTGCAGCACAATAATTTGTGACGCTTTCCAGCTCTCCAATAGAGAATTTTCCAACACAAGCTGAAATGTTTTTATTGAGACAAACCTCTTTGTAAATAGTGTCTATTTTTGAAGGTTCAACATCTATTTTTTTGCAAACATCAACAATCAAATAAGTTGTGTCGCATTTTTTATTCCCATTACAAAAATACAAACAAATCGTATCTTTTCCTTCGCTTATTGCATTTATTTTTATACATAAGTCATTGATTTTATATGAAATAGCTTTGTAATTTTTATTTTTACAAAGATCAGTCAATGTATATGGTTTTGTTACAAAAGTCGAATCATAACAAAGGTCAAGTACATCGGGAACACATACTTTTTTTATAACAAATGCTGCTTGTGTTGAAGTTGGAACACTATCTTTTTTACAAGTTACAGTTATTGTGTAGCTCTTTTCACAATTGCTCACAGAATCTTTGAAATTTAGCACATTTATTCCAACTGGTAAAAAAATTGCTCCATTTACATTACAATTTTCTAATTTTTCAGTATAAATGTTTCCATTATTTTTAATAATGGTATTTTTTAATTCTAAAAAACTCCAATTTAAACAAATTTTAGTTTTTGCAGTACAGCTATCGGCTACGATGCTCGTTGCGCCCGTATAAACATTCGGACATTCATCACAAAGGACATTTACGTAAAGAGAATCCTTACATTTTGTACTTTTATCCTCAAAAACCAAAATATGCTTGCCTTTTTGGAGCGTTAAGTTCGTATTTTTAGGAATATAATTCCAATTTGGTTGTAAAGTTGCTGTTTCGCCACCTTTGATTTGCTTCACCGTCATGTCACCATACTGAGATTTTTTATCACCACCTTCAATCGTGAATTGAGCCTTATTTAATTTCCAATTTCCAGTAGGATTCCATACGTTCATCGAATCAACAAGCGTATTAACATTATCAAAAACACTTTTTATTTTTTTGCCATCAAGATTCCAAAATTCCAAAAGATACGGGCCTGCTTTTCCTGTATCTGGAAAAATTAAATAAGAATAATTAATAAGTGTATCGAACTTACAAGCTGTTATTTTACCTGTGAAAGGCTGACCGTTATCACTCACATTCAAATTCATGTAATCCACCAGATTGATTGGAATACAGAGTTTTACGCCATCTTTACATTCTAACTCTTTCAGAATCAAGCTACTATCAGGAATTATATTTATTTTTTTATCAGAAAAAATTTCAAAATCAAGAATGGTTGAACAAGCGTTCTTGGTTGCTGTCACTTGATACGTTCCAGCTTTGAGGTCATTCCTTTGATAAGTTTTTTTGCCATCAAACCAAGTATAAGTCAGTGTCGTATCTGAAAAAACTACTGAACCGTTGGCAGAAGTACAGCTCGTTAAAGTTTTTATTGGCGCAGTAACTGACAATTGCCCGGTGGCTAAAACCTCAAATTTCACCACATCTGAACAGGTGTTTTTCGTAACAGTTACTTCATAAATGCCAGGTTTTAAATCTTTTCTCGAAAATATTTTCTGTCCATCAAACCAAGTATAAGTCAGTGTCGTATCTGAAAAAGCTGCCGAGCCAAAAGGATTTCCACAGTCCGCAGCCGTTAGCTTAGGCGCATCAAGCACTAATTTTCCAATATTTTTTAAAGTAAAAATTTTTACAACTTTACAAGTATCGTTATTTTTTGCTGTAATTGTCACCGAATAATCGCCAACTGTAAGGTTTTTTAAGCTAAAAGTCGTGTCGCCAGTGTTCCATTTGAAGTTGTAATTGCTTACCGAAACGTTCAAATCAATCGCTCCATCTTGCTGACCACAATTGACGTCGCTCGTTGTGGCTTTTGTCAAATCCGCCAAAACACAGTTTGGAACACAGGCTTTGACATTAAAAATAGAACCATTTGGATTAAATAAAAAACAACCCGATGCACTTGTTATATTGCTGATTTTCAGCACATTGTATGGATTAAATGATTTTTGATAAATCAAAATATATATCGAATAATCGCCTTCTTTTTTTATTGTAAAAAAAGGATTAACGCTCAAATTTAGAATTGTACCAGTCGTTTTATCTGCCAAAACATATATTTTTGAGTAGTTTTTTGGCACAATAGAAGCTGTTGATTCTTTAAAGGTTACTTTCAAAGAATCATTTTGAGGCAAACAAGGAACAGCATCAATTTGTAATACGCCAAGGCTTGGTTTTGGCATCAAAATCGTAATTTTCTGCTCCGAAACAGTAGTATTTCCGCAAGCATCTTTTGCTGTAAAACGATAAACCAACAAAGAATCGCAGGTGATGGCACTTTTATTAATGGTCGATGTTAGCGAAATTGGGCCAGTACAGTTGTCCGTAGCAATTGGTTTCGGAATCGAAGGAATCGGCTGACCATATAATATAGTAACGTCTTTTGGCATATTGCTAATGACAGGCGGTTTCGTATCTGAAATAGTCACTTTTTGTGTTGCAGAAACACTATTTCCACAAGCATCAGTTACAGTCCAACCTCTTATAACGATTCTACTATTTTGACAAAATAAAATATTTTGAACATTGACACTCGTCGCAATAAAAGGGTTGTTATCGCAATTGTCTTTAAAAGTAGGATTTTGACTAAAATACGAAAGTGGATTATCACAATCTATTGTAATATCAGAAGGCGCATTGTTAATCCAAGGTGGTTTTGTATCCACTACTTTAAAATACAAGATAACTTCTGTTTTGTTGCCGCAATCGTCTGTAGCAATCCAAGAACAATTCATCAACATAATGTACCCATCTTTTTTGCAATTGCCCAGAAGTTGTAGGTTGTCTTTAAATTCTGTTTGTACAAAATCATCACAAGCATCTGTTGCATAAGCACTACTTGCATCAAAAAGCATTGGCATATCGCAAGGAACAACCAACGTATCGAGATTTTTTTTACCAATTAAAAGTGGTGCTGTAAAAATAATTTGTGGTGCTTTTGTATCTCGAACCGTAATTGTTTGCGTTTGAATTTGTACCAAACCACAGTTGTCCGTAGCGGTATAAATTCGCTGAATTACCTTGCCTTGTGCGCACGTATTACCTGCGGTAGTCACCTCGCTAAACGCTACATTTACGGACATACAAGCACCCAAACCAACAGCTGTAGGCATTGGTGTAACAGGCACATTGTCACATTCGACAGTTAAATCAGGTGGAAAATTGCTAAAAATGGGTTGTGCGCTCAATCCTAAGCCAAAACAAAGGAAAAAACCAAGCACAAAGAATCTCAAAAGATGAAATTGTTGTACTGAGAAACATACTGGGACACGGCGTTTCATAGTCGTCATATTTATAATTTGTGTAGTAGAAATCGTCTGGGAAACGAATTTTATATAGTATTAATATGATAACGTTCAAAAAGCATACCGTAACATATAATTTTTTGTAATAAATAAAATATTTTTCATTTTTTTTCAATTGATAAAAAAATGTCATGCCAATTATTTTCGACAGAATTAAGTTTATGGCGTTGATTTTGTAAGAATATGTATAGATGTATGTATTTCAGAAGCCGCCAATAAAAAATATTTGTTCCATTAATAGTGGGCTAAATTAATCATGCTTATTTTTCCAAGTCATTGAGAAAGAAGTATAAACAACTTCTTTCTCAATGACAGAATAGCATTGCTTAATTTATGCGTCCGCTTATCCACTAATTTTTAATTATGAAGAATTTTAGCGTGTTCCAACAAGAATCAAAAAGCACAAAAAACGTAACGTACCAATACATGGTGGATTTCAGCCTCCCAGAAAGCCTCAGTCAAGAGTTTATCGCTCGCATTACGCCGCAGCGAAAAATCGTTAATCGTTACTTCAGAAAAGGCAAACTGATTAGTTATGCACTTTCATTAGAAAGCTCCAAAATTTGGGCAATCTTCAAAGTCAATTCAGAGTTTGAACTCATGGAGTTACTCGCAGAAATGCCTTTGACACCTTTGATGAACCTTGACATTTCGTGTTTGACCATTTTTAATATGCCACAAACAGAAGTATCAGACTTTTCTATCAATTAGGAAAAAAGCCTTGACAAAAGATTTTGTCAAGGCTTTTTTATTTTTACAAAAAAAGCTGATGGGGTAACTTCTATTGCATTTCCTCCCTAAGCAAACGTGATGTGTGCGACTACTCCCAAGGAGTTCCTTCGGGGAAGTCACCCTTAAAAAAAATTTTTTTTCGACAAAAAATTTTAAAAAAATTTTTAAAAAAATAATATTAAATTAGAAAAGATATATATATTTGCAAATCTTTTTAAACTAAAATAATATTTCATTTAAAAACAAATTCAGTATGAAAAAAGTTTACATGTTTTTATTGGTTGCGTTTATGGCAGTACAGTTAAACGCACAAGTTGATGTTACTTTCCAAATTGATCTTACAGATTATTTGAAAGTAGCTGGTAACAAAGTATCAAAAGTTAGAATCGCTGGTAACTTTGCAGCTCAGGCAGCAAAAGCTGGCGGTGTTGCAATGCTTGATTGGGATCCACCAACGGCTCCTACTTTCACAGCTTTGCCAAACAACATTTATTCTACTAAGATTACTTTCCCTAACAGCGCAAAAGGTGCAGATTTGTTATTCAAGTTTTTGAATACAGCTACGACTTGGGGCGGATGCGGTATTGAGCAAGAGTGTTTGGCAACTACTGCTGGTACTTGTGTTGATGCTTCAAATGGCGATGGCAACCGTAAGTACAAAATCCCTACTGCTGCTGCAACAATTTGCTTCAAGTGGGACGCTTGTACAGCTTGTGGTAAAGTTGGTGTTGATGATTTATTGTTAGAAAATAACGTAACAATTACACCTAATCCTACTTCATTGGACGCTGTTGTTAGCATCGAAGGTAATGGTGTTTATACAATCAACGTAACAAATGCAGTTGGTCAAGTTGTTCGTACTATCCAAAACGTTACTAATCAAGCTGTTATCGAAAGAGATGGTTTGGCAAGTGGTTTGCATTTCGTAGTTATCCGTAACAACGAAGGTAAATTCCAAACTAAAAAATTGGTTATCGAATAATCTAACTTAATGTTATAAAAAAAGTCAGCGGAGTTTCCTTCGCTGACTTTTTTACTTTAGTGTAAAAAATTAGGTACGCTTAATGTTAAAACGAAGTTTTAATAAAATCAGTGAAATTAGATTTAATCTTTACATCACGATTAGTGAAAATCCATTTAATTAGGTAAAATTCGTGATTAAATAAAACATAAAATC
>JAYWHK010000317.1:0-6079 GCA_043777755.1 Saprospiraceae bacterium | reverse complement strand
ATTTCCGAAAATTCCACAAATGTAAAAAGCAAATACGACAAATGTATTTTTTATCCTTGTAAAAATTTCAAATACCATATAAAATGAAGAAAAGCGAGCAGTTGCAACTACTCGCTTTTGTGTTAGTAATTTTTCACAAATACCTCCACTTTCTTCTTGCCTTTTCCACCAGCACTGAGCTGCATTTGATGTCGTTCAATTGTCCAGCCATACTTTTGAGCATACTCGTCAATAATGTCACTCGGGTAGCAAGTTAGTAAAAACTTACCTTCTAACAAAGCAACAACATCTAACAAGTTCTTAAAGTCCTCCAATGTGTAACCACCATAATGCCCATATCCGCATTGAAATACGGTGGGTCAATAAAGTGGAAAGCATCAGCGGAATCATGGCGTGTCAAAACATAAAGCGCATCACGATTTTCAACGAAAACATTTTTTAGGCGATTTTCGATGTCTTGGGTAAAGCGTTCTACTTTGTTATTAAACGTCTTGACTGGCTTGTTTGATGTACTCGGAGAGTTCATCTAATTGCCGAGTATTGAAAACATTGACGTGTTAGCTAAGTAGTAGAACGCCCATGCTTTTTTCAATTTTCCAAATAAATCTGGATAGTTGCGGATAACGCAAGCATGATCGTGATTCAATCTACTGAACTTCGACGATTGAATAAGTGCATCTAATTCTTCAAAACGTTGTTTTGATACCGAATAAAAATTACTTACAAAATTGTCTAAATCATTAATGATTTCAATTTCAGATGGCTCTTTACTCCAAAATACAGCTCCTCCTCCAACGAATGGTTCTACATACTTAGTATGTGGTGGAATTGTGGGCAAAATTTTTGGCAGCAATTGTTGCTTGCCTCCCCAATATGATATTGGAGGTCGAAGGTGAATAACAACCTTCGGTCTTACACTTTTGTGCATAACGGTTTTTAAGATTTAAAAATATAAAAAAAATAACACCGCCTATACGTCTATAGGTAGCTAACATTAATGTCAATAATTGATTTATTTTGCTCGTCATCTATTTTTGTCGTAGTTACAAGCCCTTGGTCGTCTATATCTATTACAGCGTAGCCAACTTTATTAATACCACCACCTTGCGTTGAATAACCATGATACTTGCACAAAAAGCTAACGGGTTTCAATGGAGCTGCTTCCGTTGGTAGGACAAAAACTGTTTGAGTAAAAGGACTTTGACCTGATGCCTGAGCATTAATAAATGCTTGCGAAGTGGCTAATTTCACCTGCAAATATTTTAGCTTTAATTCTTTATGAAAGTCCAAAGAGCCTATGACATTCCAGCCATTTTGCATAGCAAAACCTAACTGTTTCGTCGCAATAGTTGATAAAAGTAAGTCTTTTATAGCGATTGGCAAACGCTCAAAATCGGTTAATTCATACCCTTGTTGGTCGTACTCTTCTACAACAATACTATCTACTTCGTAAGTGAAATGCGTACTGGTGTCGATGTATTGCCTTGCGCCTGTTGGTGGTGTATCTGTAATGACACGCATTTGTAAAGCCGCATTTTTAGGCACAGATATTTGTTGTCCTGGACAAGAAACTACTTCGTAAGCATATACAACAGCACCTTCCGAAATGTCATAGACATCAGTTGCTGCCGTTGACAAGCCATTGTTTAAAACGGCTTCGCAGCCCCAAAGAATGATATAACCAGTAGGGTCTGAAAAGCCCCTAATTATGTTATATAATGGTGGTGCAATGATTTGATTTTGAAGGAAATCTATGTCATCATTCATTAGCGGAAAACCACCCGTATAAATCTTAAGTCTATTCATTTTAATAAGGTTGAATTGTGTATTTTTTACCTGCAATTTTGTAATAATCAACAATGCCGCTTATGTTTATTTGTATCGATGCAGTCAAGATTGATGTTGGAACAAACACAATAAAATGCGGTACAAGTGTATATTCTGACTGATAATAAAGCCCTTCTTGCAACGGCATAGGATTAGGTTCTCCCGTGCTGTAATACGTTACAAAATCAACTGGCTGGTCTTCAATTTTATAAAAAATTGCGTTCAAATCTGTATTGATAACAGTAGGGTCGTCAATGTAAATCAACCTATTTACAGGGTCAAAAACATCGTTTAAAATATGCTCTAAATATATCACCTGACCCGTAAATGACAACTTGTAACGCAATTCTTTTGCCCATTGTACGAACTTATTATTAATGCTTTGAATTGGTATTAACATCGCACCAAGCATCGCAACAAGATTTTGTCCTCTTATTTTTCGAGGTATTAAAGTCTTGCAGTTTTCGATAAAATCAATAAACAGTGCTACCATTGAATAAATGTTATTGTGTCGTTTAGCGTGTTTCCTGCCGTGGTATCTATTTTATAGTAGCCATAGGTCGGAACATGGTTTGTTTGAATATTTACAAATTGAGCTATTGCAGAAAGTCTTGTTTTCACCGCATTTGACGGTACTACAATATCTACAACACCATCAACATTTTGTATTGCATCGTACAAATGCTGTACTCTAAAAATACCATCAAAAGGCAAATTGGAAATATAATTTTCAATCGCCGCATAAACATTTGGCTGTAAAATTGCAAGTGGAACAATCGGATTATAGACAATTGTATATTCAATTCTCAATAAATCACCGTTGCCTGACACAACTTGAAACCAGGTTCCTGCAAAGCGAATTTGCTTGATATAACTATTCAATGCGCTCTGTTCAGCTGTGTCTAACGGTAATAGATTTGAGCCGCTTAACTTTGCAACTTTAATAAGCAAAAGTCCATTCACTTGCTCCCTGATGGAGCAACGCTTTACTATTTGCTTGCTCGGGTCAGTTATTGGATATTGATATTGTTGCAATACGGCATGATACATAAGCGTATCACTATATTGAAACTTTAACACCTGCGCATGATACCACCTGACAGTTCCCCATACACCATTGCTAATTTTTGCTTCAACCTCTTTTTTATACAAATCAAAAAGCGTTTCGTGTAGCCATATCGCACTCGCAACAGTATAAAATAACAATCGCCAAATCGCCACCTTGCTTGTGCTATTCAAGTCATTCAACAATTGTTGTTGAGTGTCTTGACTGGGAGCAAGTGTCTGTAAAGGCGTTTGATTGTCCTTGTCATTCACCATTTGCTCATATATTTGTCCAATTGTTCGTGCCATATTTATTTCAAAAAGCTATTGATTGCTATTTTTAATTGTTGAATTTTTGCCTTCTTCTGTATTAGTTTTGGTGCAGCCGTTGGGTTGATGAGTACAGGAACACCTGCCGCACTTATAAATGGAGGATTGCTTGCATCTAACAAGAAATTATACAATCCATCTACTTCATCAGCAAGTTTATTGAGTTCATCTTTTAGGTTTGCGTCGGCTGATTTTAACAATAATCCGTCTTTGTCAAAGTTCAAAACTTTATCAGAAATCATAATTTCTATACGCTCAATTTCATTTACAAGCGCACAAAAAGCCGTTGTCGAATTGATGTAAGTAACAATGACATGGCTTCCTTTTTTAGGAAAAATCACAAAACCATTGTTTCCATTTAGTTCTGATTGGAGGCGAACCTCGCTTAACTCAGGGTCGCCATTCAAAGGTTTGACAGTGCAAGTTCGCTCTTTTTCATCAACACTGATGACTTCGCCAATTACGCTATATACCTCCATATCGTTCATGTAATTGTCCATGTACGATTTCATAATGTCGTTGATTGTCATGCTTTTGATTCAAGTTCTATGGTCTGATGATAGCCATCAGAACCAAAATTACTACTTACTTTTTTGACCAAATATTTTCCGTCACGCTCAGGGTGTTTCTTATCATGCAGTTCTACGATGTCGCCATGAAACACTTGCGGCACTCCGAATGTCGTAAAACTGCCATAGAATCCAGTATATTTTAATCGCTCCAAATGCTCTTTGAGCGATTTTCTTACTTCTGATTTTGGGCGATTGTAATAATGAAATGTCCGTTGCTCACCGTATTCGTCACCTTCTTTGACTTGTTGTTTCTTGTTATTGCTGTACATAATAACACCTTTCAAACTCAAAGAAACGTCCTCTTTTCGCTTGTACTCCAAGCTGTGCTCAGGGAATATATTTTTTGAAAAATCAAATTGATGCACACGTTGCAATGCTTTGATATATGCCAATCCAACGTACAATGTTCCTTTTCTGAAAAAACTTTTGATAAAATAATTACTCCGCAAATGTTCCAACACCTTCGCTGCCGTGGCATTTTTTACCCTATAATCACCAAGCGTTGCGTTGGCAACGACCTCGTAAGGCACAGTAACACCTACTATATCTTTGATTAATCGCTCCGTATTGACACTTTTATAAATCTTGTCGTGGTTGCCTTTTTTAAGCAAAAACATAGCATCTTCACACACAATTTCGCAAGGTATTTTTTCATTTACGTCACGGACATACCCTTGAAAAACCTCTATATTTTCACCATTGTAGCCAATTGAAACGCTTACCTTATCACCTCGTTTGATTATTTGTGTGATGTTTTTAGATTGCCAAGACACATTTTTAGGTATGGTGATTTTGCAAGTGTCGGTCAAGTTTTCCCAACTACTCTCTATGCTCACCGAGTTCACGCCCGTAAATCCAATGTCACCTATGACGATTTTACTACTTAGTCTTAGCATCGAAAACAATATTTTCTGGCGTATCGCTGTAAGCCGTGATTTCAAAAAACTGTAAATTTTGATAGCCCTCTTTTTGACCAAAACTATAACCACTAATCACAATATCATAGATATTGAATAACAACAAGTAGTCGCTTATCGCCTTGATAGCTTTTGGTTTGAGCAAGATAGCACGCAATTTTCGCACGTCCTCCGTTGGGAAGCTACCTGCTGGATTGACGATTGCCCCTTGTATTTTCACCTCGTAATCATCGTCTGAAACATACTCTTTGATAGTTCCAGCTCTGCCATCTATAGCTGTTCGCTTTATAATTTTTGCTTGCGATACGGTCAACAGCACCGTTTGTAGCTCAAATTTTAGCGTGTTCGCAAATTGTACATCTGTACTTTCAAGCACCAAGTCACTGACCACTGGCGTACCCATGTAGGTGGTTTTACTACTACCAAGCACACCACTGTTTAGGTTGAAATTACCCGTTTTCACTGGCGTACTGTAACCGCTTACTTCGCTTTTTACGGTTGGAGCTGGTGGATAGTAACCACTTACTTCGCTGCTTATTTCTTGCCCACTACTTTTATTGTAGCTTATTTTGCGCAAACCTTTCAGTCCAAACGCTGATGTCAGTATAGAAAATGTTGGCATATTTTATTTTTTTTCTAAGGCATTAACGACACGCTCCATTACGGCTGTGTTGTTTTCTATTACCTTTTGCATTTTATCACGGTCTTCCGTAAGGTAATTGATTTGTGTTTGAACAGCATTTTCGTACTTTTTATCCATGGCATCAAGCCGTTGAACCACCCAATACAGCGCAATCGACAATATCACGAAGGTTGCTCCGTGTCGTTTCGCTTGCTCAAATAACCATGTCAATAGCGTTTCTTTCATATTTTAATTTGAATAATTTACATCGTTTAAACTAGTCATCAAACCTTCCAGTACAATATCCTTTGCTTTATTCGCACCTTCTTTGATATTATCAGTTATTACACTGAAATTTTCTACGATACTTCTCACATGAATAGTGACGTGTTTAATGTTTGTTCCGCCACTTACACCGTTTGAGCTACCGCCACCTGATAGGCGTTTTTGTACGCCAAGGTCGGTAGTAGTTGTGTTTTTTCCATTATTAGGCGCAACAGAACTTTGCGTTTCCGCAATAATACTTGCAGTAGCTTTATCATTTTTATCAAATGAAAACAACTTCCCAAACCATTCAGAGATTGGTTTTATGAATGTTTCATAAAGCCAGTCTTTAACTTTTTGAAAAGCATCTTTAAAGCCTGGGAATATCTTATCCATAATGCTTATATACTCGATGTTCCAGTTTTCTAAAAACAGAACATTTTTAAAAAATATGAAAAACAATATTTGTTTTTATAATAAAATATTGATATTTTATTTTTATA
>JAYWHK010000316.1:0-6085 GCA_043777755.1 Saprospiraceae bacterium | reverse complement strand
CACTTATTAGCATATCTTTATGTTTCATTTTCTAACACAAAGATAGGCGATTTTATCATAAGCTAATAATTCGAAATACTGGAACATCGAGTGAATAGTACTCGAACACTTCGCTATAGAGCTCATATAAATGGAATTTTGCTGGATCAACTTTCTACTTCAAAAGAAAAAGAATTTTTCGTTAAAAATTCAAAACCTTACGTTGCACCAGACGAAATATGGAAAATCACAACACCAAAATTCACAACACCGCCTTACGCAGCAGCAGCGTACAAAGCAGGCGATCCTGTTTTGAATGAAAGTGAAGGTCTTGGCTTTGCCTACATCAAAAAAGCTCCTAAACATACCACGATAAGCAAGCCTATTATTTTTGTAGATGGTATTGACTTCAACTCAGAAACCCGCTTTTTTGATAAAAACATTACAGTCGCTGGTAAATACGAAAGTAACATTGTTAGGTGTGGCGTGACAGGCTGGGATATTTTCATTATGGGTGCAGAAGATAGTTTTTTAGAGCTGGGACAAACAGAGCAGTTTAGAGAATATCCTGACTTATTTAACGATTTGGGAGAACAGCAATACGATGTCATCTTTCTTGATTTTGGCGAAGGAGCTACCTTTATACAAAAAAATGCGGAAGTCTTAAAAGCACTGATAGCAAGAGTTAATGCTACAAAAGTAGCTGACGACAACGGTACACATGAGAATATTGTCGTAGGTGCAAGTATGGGTGGACAAGTGGCTAAAATGGCTTTGTCTCAAATGGAAAAAGCGGGGCAAAATCACTGTACAAAACTTTACGTTTCCTTTGATTCTCCTCAAAAAGGAGCTTATATTCCACTGTCTTTACAAGCAGTGAGCTATATGGCTTGGCTGACAAAACTACAACCTGAAAATTGGGTAAAACTCAATACTCCAGCTTCAAAACAGCTTCTAACAGAAACCTTGGCAGATGCCGTAGCCACGGGCAAGCTAAGTGTAGTTTCGCCTGGCAATGATTTGGCAAGTGGCTTTAGAGTCAATACAATACGAGGTCCTTTTATGCAAGAAATGGCAACTTTGGGCTATCCTGAAAAAGCTACAAACATTGCTATTTCTGATGGAAGTGAAAAAGCCGTAGGAATACCAAGTGGAACAGCGCCATTCAATGCAGGGTCAAGTATGCTTGATGTGGCGGTGAATATAGGAGTGCCAGTAATAACAGCAAGACTAAATGCATTGAATGGAACATTTGGTGTGCCCAACGTACCGAATCGAACTATTTTTAATGGAAAAATACCAACTTGCTTTAATTTAAGTACCAAAAAACCAACAATAAACCTAGACCTTCGCTTCACACTTAACCAAGATTTGCCTGCATTTGACAATGCACCAGGTTGTATGCGTGATGATTTGCGTGGTATCCGTCGAGATATTGAAGGGTTACAAGAATGGTTGAATGACAATTTAGGGCAAACCCTGTCCAATGCTATCCTTAGTTTTCCAGCAGCAGGTTTTCAACCAAATTTTTGTTTCATGCCTACATTGAGTACCCTTGATGTTCGCAATAATCAAAATCCAGATGAATGGAATTGGTATAAAAACCCTAATATTTTGCAGAAAAATCTTAAAGATTTAGAAATATTAAAAAAACAACTAACTCCATTTCTTGATTACTATGCGCCAGCGGCAGGCAATTTACGCCATGTAGAAGTAGATGCAACAATGAGAACTTGGGTGAACCAGTTTTTGAAAGATGTAGATAAAGATGATTTGAATTTTAGCAAAACGCTACCATCATCAAATGGACAAAAAACATATAATTTTAGTTACCGCAAAAACCATATTCCCAATGTGACTATCAATACTACGGGAGAGCTGAAAATTAACGATGAAGGCTTTTCTGGATTTGACAATGTGAATAACTTCGACAGAACCACATATGAAGCACACTTAGGCGATTATTGTACAGAGCTAACGACCATCACTGTGAATGGTGGAAAACTTACATTGGGTGCGCCAAAAGCAGGTAGTAGAAATGCTATTTTGACCGTTGGAAACAAGAATAAAATAGTTGCACTTTCGGGAGAAGTGAATCTCTACAACAAGTCCCAGTTGATTATCAAATCAGGAGGAGAGGTTGCAATTCATCAGGGTGCTACATTGAGCTTAAACTCAAATGCTAAAATCATTATTGAGAATGGTGGTGAGCTTAAAATGAATGTGAACGCAATAACAAACTTATACAACAATACCCAAATCGTCGTAAAACCCAATGGCAAACTAACGATTCAAGGCGGAGCTAATTTTAATTTGAGAGATTATGCCGAAATTTTGGTAGAACAAGGCGGTACTTTAAACATCGAAAACGGCACTAATCCCGTAGTATTCAATGGTGCAGCAGGTTTGGACAATCCTATAAAAATATTGGGCTTGTTGAGTGTTGGCTCGCCAGTACAATTCAGAGGAGGAGCTTATTTTGACTTTCACCAAGGACATACTTTGACTTTGACCAATACTTTTTACGTAACAGGTGACGGCAACAAAATGATGAATTTACAGGAAAATGTAGCACTTTTCTTAAAAAATCAAGATGTGAACTGGAATAGCGGACGTGTACAATACAAAAATAATAGCCGTGTGGTCATGCCAATTCAAAAAAGTGTAGATTGTACAAGTGTGACTTTTGAAGGGAACTCAAAAGGAAAAGGTATGATAGGACTTATCAATAATGACCTTGAATCACCAAATGTTTTACGCCTCAACGCTTGTGTTTTCAATCATTTAGACATTTGTATTTCATTAGAACACGAAGATGCAATAAGCTCTCCTGATGAGTTCACGATTGACAATACTGATTTTAATGAATATAGAACGATTGGTATTTTAGCATCAAGAGGAAAATCAATCATTGCAAATTACAGCAACTTCCAAACAAGCGTAGCATTTAGCAGTAACTCGATTGAATTACCAAATCTATTGCCAACACAAACGCCGCCAGCTTTGGTACTTACTGAGTATGGCTCGGGAGATAAGCCGACTGTTGTGTTTAGTTCTTGTCATTTTTATGGCAATCGTGCAAATGTTTTCAACAAAATCTACGATGCTAACCCTTATCCAGGTGATAGTTATCTACTTTTTTTGAAGCATGACCCACAAATAGAAAAGGAATACGGCTACGAAATAGCATTGAATAGAGTACCTAATTTTACGATGCAAAATGGAACTGCTGTTCACGATGCTTTCAATGCCATCATTGCAGAATCATCAAACATCAATTTACTCTCAGATACAAAACTTTATGAGAATGGAATAGGAATCAGAATGACTGGAGATTTTACGGACGAGAAATTAGGAACGCCGTCAGTTGGTCGTGTAACAATGGATTGTGCCAGTATGTTGCGCAATGCGCTTGGAATCGTTGGTCAGAATATTTGGCTAAACATAGACGAATACATTAACAGTCAAGGACACAATACCAACACTTTTGCTCAATATTTTGGTGGTGCAGACGTAGGGCGTTTGTTTGATATAGCTTATGATTTTTCAGTAATTCCAACGCTGCAAAACCTTTATCCGTCAAACACCATCGCTGCGACATTTAATCGTTGGCAGCCTGGAATTCCAAATAGTAAAGAAGATTATATCTTTACTACAAAACAGCAATTGGTTTTGGATTTGTTTCCAGCCAACTTTAACAATGATAATATTTGCGAAATCTTAAAAGAAAAAAACTACGATGATTCTGATTTCGGTGACGTTGCAGATGATAAAGTAAAAGGCGCATTGACGATTAATGGCACTTATCAGTCTGTTATGCCAGTGTTTTGGACGGGATTCAGTAGTTACTTGGCTGGTAATATTCCACAAGCGCAAAAAACATTAGCACCTTTGTCAGCGATAAGCTATGAAGAAAAAAGCGAAATCGAAAATCCTTACATTCAGCAAATGATTGATGTGGCAAAAACAATTGTCTATGCTACGGGCAAAGATGGCGATATTGTTATCAAAAGCAAAATCCAAAAAACACCAGCATCAAACATAAAAATCTACCCAAATCCAGCGACTGAGCGCATCAATATCACCATGCCAAAAGGTAATTTTGACATCAGTATTATGGACAATCAAGGTAGAAATGTACTAAAAATGAACAGCGAATCCGAAACAACCATCAATACAAACAATTGGTTGTCAGGAATTTACCATGTTTCGTTGAGAAATACAGCTACTGGCGAGCAAAGCGTTCAGAAAGTAGTGGTGATGAAAAATTGGTAAAAATGAAGTATTTTTAAGAAGTAAGCCTTTGATGACGTTATGAGTTATCAAAGGCTTTTTAGATTACTCAAGAAACCAACGATTTCTCCTTGTTCAATGTGAAAATCAACACCTTTGACGACGGTTCGCTCTCCGTATTTTTTTATTAAACCTTTAGTATATAGTCGCATAATTTTTTATAATTCCGTAACAAGCGCAAAAATAGCACAAAATGTATTTTATTGTTTATTAAAAAATAAAAAAATGAGCTATTATTATAATTTTGTTGCTATTTATTTGATTTTCAATAAAATAATCGTATCTTTGCAGCCGTTTTTAGACCTATTTGAATTTGAAGGTATTACAAAACACTTTAAGAAGTTGTTAATCAATGAATTATTGTTATTTTGAGTAGCTCGGATTAAATTTTCTAAAAATTTTAATCAATTATTTTTTAATAAAAATCATTATCAAATGTTTGCAATCGTAACCATAGCCGGTCAGCAATTTAAAGTGAGTGAAGGTCAGACGATCTTTGTCCACCGGTTAGAAGCCACAGAGGGCAGTAGCTTAACGTTTGACCAAGTACTCTTGGTAGAGAACGAAGGCAATGTTCGCATAGGCACGCCGACTGTATCAGGTGCAACAGTTAAAGCAACTGTAGTGTCTGAACTCGTAAAAGGCGACAAAGTAATCGTATTTAAGAAGAAACGTCGTAAGGGATACCGTATCAAAAAAGGTCATCGCCAACAGTTTTCTCACATTAAAATTGATGCTATCTCAGCTTAGGAAACTCCTACAGTTGAAATTTAAAATTATTAAAAAACCTAAACTCTACTTAACGAGTTGAAAAATTTGAAAAGTAGTTAAAAAAACGTCGTCATGGCACACAAGAAAGGTGAAGGTAGTACCCAGAATGGCCGGGATAGTAGAAGTAAGCGACTCGGTGTTAAATTATTCGGTGGTCAAACCGCAGAACCAGGTAATATTTTAGTTCGTCAGCGTGGTACACGCTATTTGATGGGCAAAAACGTATATATGGGTAAAGATCATACTTTACACGCTAATATCTCAGGTAAAGTTGTCTTTACTAAAGGTAAAAACGATAAAGTTTCTATCCACGTTATTCCTTTTGATGAAGCTGAATTGGCAGCAAAAGCTACTAATGCAGCTAACAAGGCAGCAAAATCTGCTGCAAAACTTAGCGGCAAAGCATCATCTTCTGCAAGAGTAAGCGCACCAGCAGCATCTGCACCAGCTCCTAAAGCTGCTGCCAAAGCTGTTGCTGCTGCACCAGTCGTAGCTGCGGCTACAATGACTGCTCCAAAAGTTGCTGATATGGAAATGAGCTTCGATGCTTCGGCTTTCGATGACGCTCCAGCTGCAGCTAAAGCTGTAAAAGCAGATGATTTGAAAAAAATCGAAGGTATTGGTCCAAAAATCGCAGATTTATTGATTGCTGATGGCATCGTAACTTTTGCTGATTTGGCGGCTGCACCAGTAGAACGTGTCCAAAGTATTTTAGATGCGGCTGGTCCTCGTTACAAAATCCACAATCCAACTACTTGGAGTAAGCAAGCTCAATTGGCTGCTGATGGCAAATGGGATGAATTGAAGACTTTGCAAGATGAATTAAACGGCGGTAAAGCTGAGTAATTTTTCTTATAAGTATATAAAAAAAGCCTCGAATTTTCTACAAAAGATTATTCGAGGCTTTTTTTTGCTTTTACAAAAGAACCAGTTTATAGAGGACTAAGTGCGTGGACAAAATAAACACATAGGAATATAGGACACATAGAACATTGATTTTCAATACTATGTGTCCTATATTCCTATGTGTTTAATATCAAAT
>JAYWHK010000315.1:0-6120 GCA_043777755.1 Saprospiraceae bacterium | reverse complement strand
AAACTTAGGTTTAAGCGCAGAAACTACAGAAATTAATGCTGGGTCAGAATTAAATTTTGCGTCTGGCGATGTAATGAATTTACAATCGGCTGGCTCTATAAATTTAGCTGCTGGATATACGAATATCTCAGGCAATTTACATCTTAATACTGGTCAAAACAATACTGGGAAAATTTTAACTATATTAAATCCGTTTGGAACAGTTGGGTACGTAAGTCCTCCTTCGGTTCAGAACATAGGAACACACGATTTGACCTTAACAGGTAATAGGAATTTATTTCTTGCGAACAATCAATTCACAATAAGTAACTCTCATAAATTTAGCATGGGTAACAACTGGGCGGCATTTAATTTCTTAGGGAGCGACGATGGTTTGGGTATCGAAAGTAACGCTAACGTAGTACTTAGAGCAAGAGATGTTGGAAAACGAATAAGTTTTGATTCTCCGAATATATATTTTCATGATGTGATGGGCGTTGATAATACGGGTAAGGTTTTAACTATATTAAATTCGGCTGGCAAATTAGGTTACGCTACTCAAAGTGCTGGCGGTCTTGCCAATATAATAGGTGGTGAAGGCGTTACTGTAACAAATTCAAATGTCATAAATTTGGGTGGTACTGTAAGTAATACACGAAACTTAGATATGGGTACGGCTGGTGCTTTGGTCTTGAAAAATGTCCAAAATTCAGCAACGCCTGAGCGTGACGTATTGGTTTTAACAAACGATGCGAACCCAATTTCGGGCGGTGATGGTGAAAATGTTGGTATCAAATTCGATGTTGCCAATAATATAACACGTTTGGCTGCGAGCGATAAAGAAACGCAGCTGAAAGCTAATAAGCCGATTTATATTGAAAAACTGCCGAATGGCTCTTTCGGAGGTAGCTATATTGTTGTTGGTTCGGGTGATATGGCGCTATTCACAACAACCTCAACAGGTCAGGAACTTGCTAATCTATCAATTTCGGGAACATCAATTTCGAGTTTGAATTATGGTTCAAGTCGAAATGATGCTGGAAATCCTACGTCCATTGCGAGTTTCGATGTCAATGGAACTTTGCAGCGACATGAAATTTCGGAATTAGCCACTTCTTTTAGTGGCGATTTTTGGAAAACAACTGGCAACGCAGGAATGAATCCAACTAATAATTTTATTGGAACAACAGATAATCAGCCTTTGGCTGTTCGCACAAACAATGTTACAAATTTGTTTGTTGCCGCAAATGGTAATGTAGGCATTGGAAATGGACAAAACACACCAGCTTCTAAATTAGATGTTAATGGTGCTGTGAAATGTACAGACTTTAGATTACAAAGCGCAAGCGCTGGAGCTGGAAAATATTTACAAAGCAATCAGTTTGGAGATGCAACGTGGGCTACAATCGCAGCCGTTACAGTTGGAGATACAAAGTATGGTTATCAAACGGCTGACCATAATGGTTGGTTGCGTTTAGACGGTAGAAATATAAGCACTTTAACAGCCGCACAACAAGCCGCAGCGGCAACGCTTGGATTTGCTGGAATTATTCCAAACACAGCAAATCGTTATCCAAAGGCAGCCAACGGCACTGTTGGCGTTTTTGGTGGGTCGCAAACTGGAACAACAACTTTGACAGCTAATAACATTCCGTTATTAGCACTTCCCAATGCAACTGTGCAAGTCGCAGCATATACAAGTCCTCAAACACCTAACATTTACGGGCAAATCGAGCAAGGTGGTGGTTTTTTAGGTCTCCCTTCATATTACACTTATCCCGTAAATTACACTAATCCGAATGTAGGAAGTTCGTCACCAACGGCAATAAGCATACCTGTAGACCCTACGTATGTTTCCTTAAACCATTTTATTTATTTAGGAAATTAAAATTATGAGTGAGTTAACATTTACATACGAATCCTATTCTTAATTATGTACACCTGCACTGTAGAAAAAATAAGTATTCTTGGAAAAGATTACTTGGAAACTACATTTTTTAAAGATGATGTAGTAATTGACACGAGCAGAGAGTTGATTGAAAAAATCGCTGTACAAGCGCAAATCAACAAATACACAATGCTTGAGTCACTTTCAAAACAAAAATTAGTAGCTCTAAAAAATATTTAAGGACTATGCATATTATTATTTCGGAAAAAGAAAAAATCACATCATTTTCTATTGCGGAAGGTGAAATGATAATTACTTGGGGCAAAAATGGTATTGCAAAAGAACAATATCAAGGTTATTCTTTTACGAACAACACACCATGCCAAATATATTTGAGTTGCTCAAACTTGATTGTGATGGTGTACTTTAGTAGTTTCTCTGAAATATATAATAACTTGGAAGACTTGAAAAAATATTTGCAATCAGTAAAGTCTTTTGTCGGTTCAAAAGCGGATATTAGTCAAGTTGTTATGAATTTACCTGATGCAGGTGAGATTGATATGATTGCCCTTCATGCCATGATGGAAGAAAAAAGCGGCATGAAAATTCAGTATTAACAAAATTTTTATTTTTTTCATATTTAAAATTCTATTTACAATGGATTTATTAAAATTAGTGTACTGGTTTGTCCAGTTATTGGGTCGTATCTACGATAATGTAGGTGCAGCAAAAGATGCAGTTATTGCATACATGAAAGAGGTTTTTGAAAAAATCGACCTCCAATTCAAAGAAGTATTTACTAAGATTGAAGCATCGCAAACTGCGACTGCTGATGCAATCGAAAAAAAGGGTTCAGCTGTTGTTCAAGCAGTAAATGATACCATTTCAAAATCTGATGAAGTCCGAGCAGAAGCCTTCAGAGTTCTCAATGAAAAATTGAACTCCAATCAACTTGGTATTAAGGAAGATGAGGTTCGTAAAATCTTTGAAACAGCACTCCCTGAGCCATTGTTGCGAGAATTTAAGTGGGAATCTCCTATTGAGAGAGCGTAAAATCTTCTTAGTTTTAGGGTAGTCAAATGGCAGCCCTAAAACTATTTTTTGTAAAATTATATTTTTTAACAAAAAAAGAAGATAAAAAAAATAATTTGAAAAAGAATCACTTTAGAGTTTTTGGTAAAACACCAATCTCGTACTACGGCGGAAAACAAAACTTGGCACGATTGATTGTCGATTTGATTCCAGAGCATACTATATATACTGAAGCCTTCTTAGGAGGAGCAGCTATATTTTTTGCTAAAAAACCATCTAAACATGAAGTCGTGAATGACTTAAATACAGCGTTAGTAACGTTTTATCAAGTTCTAAGTTCTGACTTCGGCATTTTGCGAAAGTTAATTTTAGAAACACCAGCGAGTAGAAAAGTACATCGTGAAGCAGCATTTGTATTAAAATACCCTGAGCATCACGATAGAATAAAAGTTGCATGGGCTTTATGGGTTCAAACGAATATGAGTTTTTCTTCAGCTATTTTAAAAGGCTACTCAGGCTCTACGACACGAAAGTTGGTAAATAAAAAATTAGCGTTCACATCAGCACTAAAGAAGCGTTTGGATAGAGTTGATATTGAATGTAATGATGCAATCAAAGTAATTAATTCAAGAGATACCGTTGATACATTTCACTATATTGACCCACCTTATTACAATTCAAATTGTGGTCATTATGATGGTTATACACTGGAAGATTTCACAAATTTACTTGATACGATTGCTGATTGCAAAGGCAAGTTTTTACTAAGCTCTTACGACAGTGAAGTACTTGATACTTATGTTCAAAAGTATGGTTGGTATCAACAGAAGATTGAAAAAAAGGTAGCGGTCAGTTCTAAAACTAACAAGATGAAAGTTGAAGTTCTCACTGCAAATTACCCGATTTAAACTGCGTTTAAATAATCAAAAACCGCTGTGATAATTTACATTATTGCAGCGGTTTTTTTGTTAGATTTTGTGTACAATTGGATTTATGCGTTACGGTTTCTCCGTGGTAAAAATCGCAAAAGTGATAAATAGTTACATTTTTTTATTCAAAAAAAGCTGCCTTTTGCAAGACAGCCTCGTAGTATTTAGTTTTGTTGATTATTTCTCAGGTTCTTTACCACCTTTCAAGTGGTCTTGATAGACTTTGAGTTCATCCCATTTTCCTTCGCACGCCATAGCAGCTTGTGCTGGCCAAGTCGCTGGATTGTGGATTTGATAACGTTTTCCAGCAGTTTCCAACATTTCTTGTAAGCGTTCAACCGAAGTTTCAGAAAGTTGTTTCCACGTCCAAATATCAATTCCATTGCACAACTCTTCGATTTTAGGCCCAATGCCTTCAACAATTTTTAGGTTGTCAGGTTGCATTGCGAGCATTGGTTGTTCTTCAATAATAACTTCTTCAACTGGTTCTACCAAATCGGTAGAAGCAGCCATTGACAATGCCTCTGGTTCTATGCTTTCTAAATCACTTGAAACCTCATCAATGATTATGTCTTCGGATAAGTCAGTTTCTAAATTACTGTTCAAATCCAAATCGCTTGAAGACTCGACAACAACTACCTCCTCAGGTAAGTCGGACGGCGTTTCAACATCAAATTCAATACTTGTAGCATTGTCCTCAATTGCAACATTAGCATCAGCATCTATTGTAGAAGCAGCAACCGCAGCAACTGAAACAGGTACAGCCATTGCCATTGCAGCGTTTAGTTTTGACATAAGGTCAATATTCATTTCTTTTGCATCGTACAAATCTACTCGAAGTTGTCCTTTTTCTTCTTCGTGCGTACGATTAGTAAGGCGCAGCACGTCAATATCGGTATTGGCTTTGTTCAAATCTGTTTCTTTGATGATTAGTTTTGCGTTAAGGTCTTTGATGCTGTCTTCTTTTTGAGCTAAAGTTGCGAGCATCGCTTCGATTTTACGACCCCATATAAGCCAACCAGCCAAAAGACCCAATAAAAAGGAAATCAACATAAAAAACAACAACATATTGCTGTCTGCTGAACCCCAATCACATAAAAATCTTTTTAGTATTTCCATTGTATAAATTACGTTTTGAATGTTTGATTATTGATTTACTTTACAATTGACACGGCGGTTTTGCGCACGTCCTTCTTCGCTGTCGTTGGTCACAATCGGTGATTTTTCGCCTTGCGAAGTAGCATTAATATTAATTTTTAAGCCTAATTTTGCCATATATGCCTTTACAGCTTCCGCTCGTTGCTGCCCTAAACGGATATTGTAAGCATCACTTCCTACATTATCTGTATGTCCTGTAATGCTGACGCTGATTTTAGGATGGCTTGCAATGTAAGTCGAAAGTTGATTGACTTTGTTGATAAACTCTTGTTTGGGCTGAAAAGTAGCGGAATTGAAAGCGAAGTTTTCGTCCGAAATGTCAAAATCTAAATAGCTGTCTTTTTTTTCAACAGTTTTAGCAATTGCTGTATTTGAAGAGTTTGATGCTGGAAGATTAAATACTACGGAGGTATGCAAGTCTTTACTACTTACACAAGCCGCAATAGTTATTCTTGCTGCATCAATGCCTAATTTTACCAAAGCGTCACGAAGTGCTTCGGCTCGCTTTAAGCCTAAGGCGGCATCTTCATTTTCTCGGCTACAAGCCGTAATTTTCAGCGTTTCGCTGGCATTTTCTTTCAAATAAGCTGCTGTTTTGGATAAAAAATCCAAATTGTCAGTATTTAGGTCAGGTAATGTTGCACCAGTAGTGTATGAAAATTGCTCGTAACCACGAAGAATATCCGTTGCACCATCTTTACTGAGTCGAAGATTGGTAGAAAGTGACATTTGTTTCGTTGTTTTTTCGCAGCAATCACAGCCTCGAATGTAACAAACATAATACCATCGCCCAAACAATGCCCATAATGAAAAAATCAATAAGGAATAAGTAAGGGTTTTTAACATAGTAAATTTATCAGATTTTTTTTATAAAAATTTTGCAATATTGTTTTCTCACGATAAAAGTACTACTTTTATTTTTATTTTCAAATAAAACTACTAAAAAAAATATTTTATTCAAAATTTTTTATAAAATATAATATAAAAAAATGTATAAAATTTTGATAAGTAGGCGTATAGGAATAATTGTAATGATTTATACTAGAGTGAAAGTGATTTTCGGGGTCATTATTTCATAATGTATTGAAAATCAATAACTGTAATTTTTTCCAATCCGAAAATCACTTTCACTTC
>JAYWHK010000314.1:0-17327 GCA_043777755.1 Saprospiraceae bacterium | reverse complement strand
TCAATTTTTTATTTTTATAAAAATTATAAAAAAATTATAAAATTTTAGTGTCAAAAAAAATTATGCCTAAAATTTCAAAAACTGGAACATCGAGTGTATAGGCGTTCCGTAATTTTTGTCAAAGGCTTGCTTGCGTACTCAAGTGGTTTTGACTTGTTTGCACCCTTCCGAGCAACGCCCAAAATCCACAATAAGGCTGTACCTTCGTAACCGTTTGGAGCTTTGTACCAAAGCGTATTACCAATGGCACAAGAAACATTCCCTAAGATAAAATTTGTAAAAAGTTCTATATTAAAATTTCGTACTTTCTTTTCTTCGTCAATGTATTGAACTATAGATTTAGGAAGTAGTTTATACGGAATAGGTATCTTCGGGAACTCTGTTTTTGCGTCAAGAAATTCATACACTACATTATCCGTAGCAGTATTTTTTTTTAAAGTATCCGATTTGGTACTTTTTAATAACTTACTCATTCGTTTTTGTATTTAAAATTTGATGAAATTCAATTGAATTGATAGCTGTTTCACTTGGTTTTTGTTTTGGGATTTTGTCCTGAATGTGATTACCCCAAGTGATGTTTGGATAGACAAGTCGGTGTAATTCTTTGATACCATCGGACGTTAAATTGATTGTTTCGCCAGCGACACGTATTTTGTTTTGTGAAATGCTGTAATAATCAATCTTACCCATTTGGCAAACAAAATCATCAAGTTTTACAAAAACAAGGCTGTTTGTTGGTGTGGATAACACTGCCCTATTTTCGTTATAGTTGTTGTTTGTTTGTTGAGCGTAGATATTTACTTCACTTGTTTGAATTTTTCTGACACAATCATTGAGTGATTTTATCTCATTTTCAAAATTAAAATTTAACTTCCAAATTTCTGACCTAAGCGTATTCAAACTTGCTAAAACAAGTTTGAATCGTTCAGCCGCTTCTTTGTCAATATACTGGTCTGTATCGTCTTTAGCCATCAACTCAAAGTCTTTGTTGAAGGCATCTAAGACTTTATATAAAGCATCAAATCCATTTGATATTTGTTCTCTTTGATTCATACTACTGTCTTTATATTTTTTATTATAAAAAATTATATATATCTCCTATAAGAGAATAAAAAAATTAGGGAAAAAGTAACGGCTTAAAAATCCCCTACCCTTCCCTAACTATTTAATCACTAAATTAACTATATAATGAACATTTAGCTTTCTCAATTCTAATGTTCTAAGGTGATGTTCCTGTATTACTTTTTCATTCTCCTACTTGTCAAAATTTCGCCACGCTTTTGCGCTGATATGACACGTAGATTTTCAAGATTATTGTTGTTCGGGTTTCCATCAAGGTGTATTACTTGGTCAGATTCTTTTAGTTTTTTAGTTCCAAACATCAAATATACCAATCTTCCTACAGAGTACATTCGTTGTTTAAATCTGCCACCTCCTTTAAATTTTCCATTTCGTTAATTGTATTCAACCAACGCTCTATACCCTGTTGGTTTGTTCCTTCGTTGCCTTCACCTTTTGAAAGTTTTGCTTTAAAAGCTGCGATATTGCTTTTCGCCTGCTTTATTGCCAAATCCTTCATAATATTAAGAGAAAATGTATTTTTATCAGTAGCTACTGAATTATCAGTAGCTACTGGAACTTCTTTTGATTCAGTAGGAACTTCAAAACTTGTATTTTCTTCTACATGGCTGGCAAATTCCGTAAAACTTCTATAATCGTAGTACTCTAAAAACCAAAACGCAACGATTAAAAGCAAGTCAAATATTACGGTAAAAGCGGAAAAATTACTACTCATTTTGTCAGTACTGGTAGCGTGTTTCTCTTTGATTTGTCTATTTTCATCGTCGGTTCTATTTAGGTAGGTATTCATCTGTGATTCAATCTGTCCAATTTGTTTAGTTACTTCGTTGTAGGCTTTTGCGCCTTGCGGTGTAAGAGTTCCTTCCCAGCTCATTGTAGCTTTTATTTCTCTTTTCGATTTTTGTAAATCTTTGATTCTGCTTTTGTAATCTTTGCGTAACGGTTCAGTGTCTGTAAGTGCTGCTGTAGGCGTACCTACTTGAATAGTTGTATGCGCTCCAAAATAAGAGAGTAGTAGGGAAGTAGAAGCAAGTGCCAAACCTGCGCAAATCAAAAACACCCTTACTTTCTTAAATTGCAGCCATTCTTTAATCGCTGTTGGTATTGTTAGCCTTTTGAGCCACTCAATCAACACTAAAAAAAGTGTTGCTCCGATTCCTGAAAGCCACATATTTTTGATGATATTCATTGCGAAAAAATAAACACCGATAAAGCTCGTGGCGACGGCAAAGGCATGAATGAAATAAGTACTATAAAGTACTACTTTTCTGAGCATTTCGTATTGCTCAAAAAATGGTTTAACTCTAAACTTTTCGCTTAGATTTTTTGACAAGCTCGAATCAATAAATGCTTGATACGCTGCATTAAATTCACTACTTGTTTTGAAATTCAAATTTTTCATTGTAAATTTGTACGAATTTATTAGTTAAATAATAGGATTTGATAGGGTAGGGAGCAATACGAGTTGCTCACCTACCTTTTTTTATGCCGTAGCATTTTTTAAGATTTGGAGTTTATCCGCAATTTCGTTAAATTCTTCTAAGGCAGCAATTTCTATCAATTCGTTTTCTTCATACCCATTCATTACACGAGAAACCCAGTTTCGAGAGATACCAGTCTTTTTTGCAATTCGAGTGTTCACACCTCTAAGAGATTCAATTAAAGCCTTATGCTTCAATATTAGATTTTTTCTGTCCATTTAGTAAATTTTTTCTTAAATGTTATTGAATATTATTTATTATACTTAACTTGTCGCAAAGTTAAGTACTTATTTGCACATATCCAACTTTTTTACTAAAAAATAGTAATATTTTACTAAAATAATAATTATGGAATTACAAATCGCTGATAACCTTAAAGTTATCCTAAAACATTTTAAAATTAACCAAGAAGATTTTGGAGAAATGACGGGAACGAGCCAAAAGACAATAAGTAACTATTGCACTCGTGTAAGTACTCCAGATTTAGATATGATTTTTTTATTAAAAAAAATGACAAGTATATCGGTTGATACCTTGCTGTTTGGAAAAGTAAGAAGCATTGATTTACCAGACCGTTTATATGGACAATCAAACAACATCGAAGGAGAGAAAGGAGAGCCTATAAAGATGTTAATTGACACATCACGTTTAGAGGAAAGATTGTCTTTACTCGAATATGAGGTGTCTAAATTAAAAAATAAACAATAATGTAACTAATTAATAATCAATATATTAACTGTTCTAAGAAAAGAGCTAATAAGGGAATGTTTAGGCTTGGTAGGCTTAAGTATAAAGGTATTTTATTGATAAAATATAAGGGTTTTGATATTTAGACCTCCCGCCCCGGGTACTCATACAATTTTTGTTATTAAAGACGTTCATTTGAGCGTCTTTTTTTATACCTAATAGGCAACTTCATTTCTTATAGGGATTTTCCTCTATTTTATCATTAATATATTTATCATCTGTATTTATACAGATGATGCTCTTCGCATCACTCACGGATTCCTTACGAGAAAATCCATGAATAAAACCACTTTTTGATTTTATATGCGAAAATACATACACAAAAATGCGCTTAGTGTACAAACACTAAGCGCATTTTTGTGTATGTATATTTCTTATTTCACGTCACTTGCATTTCTGATTGAAATTTGAATACCTTTTGCTGGAGAACCTATTGCTGTAAATTCACCTGCAATACCTGTTACCGTTACAGCTGTTGCTGGTGGTGTTTCGCCACCAAATGTTGCTGCTGCCAAAGTGTACATATCAATAGTACCTGTGTTGTCTGTTACTTTTAATGTCCCTTTTGTGCTATTGTTTGTACCACGAGTAGCATCAAAATATTTACCACCCGTAAGTGTTGCATCTTTGATTTGAATCAAAGTAGATTCTACATTTTCAAAATTAAGAACATAATCTGCGATGGTCATTACTTTTGGAGTTGGTAAAGTACCCGGTTCTTTACTTACTGCATTTGCCAACGGTACTTTATTCACTTGTAAACCACCATTAAATTCGCTTAGTTCCAAATCTCCAATATTCACTTCGATGCTTTCTCCCAAAGCAAAAGTAGCTGCTTTGTCAAAACGTACAATGATTCCTTTGCCGTCATCTCCTTGCAAAACAACATTCAAGACGCTGCTAACATTCTTGCTGTCTTTGTCGCTAATTACCACACCTTTGATGCTTTTTCCAGAAGAAACTTTTGTGGTTGCTCCTAAATATTCATTTCTAATGCTTCCGATAGATACTAAGGTTGTAGAACCGCCGCCACCTCCGCCAACAGTACCTCCGCCAGTGCCTTTTGTAGCATCAGCAAGGTTACGCATTTGGATTTGGTTGGTTGTACCGAATTGACCAATAATACCAACAACGTTTAAGACTGTGCTAACAGGAACATCGTTAGAGAAAGTAGCTGTCAATGCTGTTGTGTTTGACGTATAAAGTGTTATTTTTGAACCACTTTTGTCATCAAGTACTATATTGCCACCATATTTTGTAGCGGTGTGCGCACAGTTTTCAATAAGAACTAATGTACTTTCAAGGTTTTCAATTCCAGTTGCAACATCAGCAATTGTGAATTTTTTTGGTGTAGGAAGTGTTCCTTTTCCAGTTGTTTTTGATTTTGCGATGGCAATTCCAGACACTTGTAGGTTGGATTGGAATTCATCTAAGGTTGCACCAGCGACATCAATTTCAACTGCATCGCCCAAAGCGTAGTTGTGTGCCGCTGTAAAACGAACCACAATACCTTTGCCATCGTCACCTTGTACAACCATATTTAGTCCTTGTACATTCTTACCGTCTTTGTCAGAAATGACCACACCTTTGATGTATTTATTTGCCGCTACAGTAGTTTTTGTACCTGTAAATGAATTACGCAAATCACCGATGCTCAACAGTTCGGTAGAAGAACCTCCTGTTCCGCCAGTACCGCCACCGCCAGCTGTCCCATCGCAACGGTTTTTGTCAAAGCGAACATCACTCGGATCTCTAATGAAAAGTTGCTTGTCTGTTCCAAAAACACTATAAATACCAATGACTATACCATTTTTTTCTGAAGTTACATCATTTGCAAAAGAGCAATAGCCGCTCGTGCGTAGTAAAATACTTCCAGCATTGCAGTCATTTATTGGCCTATTGACCGTTAATTTTTTAGCACCATCAGCAAAAGTTGTATAGTTGCTTTTGCTAAATTCTACATTATCCAACTGAATCAATGTACTGGTCATTTCATCTGTCAAATCAGCTAATTTTACGATACGAGGCGTAATTGTTCCTTTGCCATTTTTAAAAATATAGGTAGGAATCAAGGCTTGTTCGATACCAGCCAAAGCATCTTTTCCATTGTTGTCAAAAATGCCACCTCCCAGTTGATACTGAAAGTTGTAATCGCTAAGTGTCAAGTCTTTGCATTTGACCAAAACTTTTGAGCCAATTGGGAAATCATTGTACAAACCAGTTGCATTGATTTTAATGTCAATACCAGCTGTTGCATCTTGGATAACGATGGTTTTATAGAAATTGCCAGACGCATCATCAGCGATAACTGTACCTTCAATGATGAGGTCTTTATCAATTTTGACGAATTTGAATTTCCCCAATTCGGTATGCAGTTTTTTCAAATCAGCAATTGTAGTATTGGCTTTGAAGTCAGCCGTTTCGGTTGTCAATTCTGGTTCATCAAATTTTTGATCTACACAAGCTGCGAAAACCAAAACAAAAGAAGCCAATAGGAAGAATATTTTTTTCATTTTATAAAAATTTAAATTTATTTTTTAATATTTGAATTAATTTTTAAAATCTTAATGCTACTTGTGCGAAATAATTTCTACCCCAAGCGTAAAAATAACGAGGAGGAAATTTATTCACATCTTTTTTTACATTGTCAAAACGCCATTGTTCAAATGCGCTTGAAACATATTTTTCATCTAAAACATTATCAACACCAACCGTAATATTAATGTAGTAATCCTTTACTTTAAATGATTTTCCAGCCAAAACGTTCACTGTGAAGGCATCGTCTAATTTTTTTTGCTCTAAAATTTGATTCCATACAGGTTCGCCTTTCGTAATTGTTTTTTGACCAATGGCTGCTGTAACAGCATAATCAGTGCGACGATTAAAGTTGATGTCCATGTACCTGTTGCCAAAATAATTGGCATTGACATTCACGAACCAAAACTTTTTTCCATTGTATTTAAAACCAACCGTAGCGGCGGTTTGTGGTGTGTTTGGAATGTAAAAACCTTTGATATATACTGTTTTGCCATTCAAATTGCTTTGAACAGACGTAACGCCATTGTCGGGAGTTGCGGTTGCAGTTGGGCGTGACCAATACAAATGTTGGCTCAAAGTCGCTGCACCAAAAACCTCTAATTGCGAATTAACTTTGTATTCCGCTGCGGCTTCGATTCCTGTATGGCGCATATCCAAGCCTTGTGCAACATAATTTACAAAGGATTGGTCTTCATCAGAGAAAAATGAAAACGCTCTTACTTTATCTTTGAAAAGTGTATAATAACCTGTTATTTCTGCCGAAAACTTTGGCGCACGGTGATGATAGCTGCCTTCGACGCTTGTAATTTTTTCACTTTTTAGATTAGAAGCAAATTCGTTGCGTGTACGAGGCGATAAATAAGCGTCACGGCTATTTGGTGCTTTTGTCATGTAACCACCATATACGTTGAAGTAATTTCTACCATCTAATTTGTAAGTAATACCGCCTTTTGTTCCGAAATTCAAGAAATTTCTTCTCTCAGAATCACCCAATGAATTGTCTGGAAAACGTCCATTTTTAGTCAAACCTGTTCTCCAAAATTCTGTGAATGAACCTTTTGCACTCACAAAAAAGTCAAATTTGTTGTAACTCCAAGATCCTTGCGCCCAAGCGAAAGCATTTCGTACATTGTTATTGAATTTGTAACCCGTTGTATCACCAACTTTTAGGATTCTATTTGGACGAGATAAGTCATTTTGACCAAAGATGCCATTGGCATTGGTTCTTTCTGCAAACTGATCAACATCAACTGCAAAATCAGCTCCCAACAAATCCTTTACCAAACGATAATCAGTACCTTGGAAATAACGAAGTGCCGCACCGCCAACTAGTTGGAAGTGGTCGCTGACATTGTTTTGATAGTTGGTATAAATATTTGTTTCTTTGCTATCTTGATGGTCTTCGCCTAAAAAATACTTTGCCCTTTTTCCTGAAACATTATTTCCTTGTATTCCACCTGCATTTTTGATGGTTTCAAAACTATTATAATTGGTTTGGTACATATAGTTCCAATTCATTTGACGTGTGCTTTCAGATTCTTTAAAAACCTCTGTAACCAAATCTCTTTGAAATTGTCCGTCTGCACCAGAAGGCAAGCCAGAATAATAATCAGGCAATGGATTGCGAGCATTGAAAAAAGAGATATTTGTACGCCCATTACTTTCTAATTGTAAAGAAGCTGCGCTTGTCAAGTTGCTTTTTTCATTTATTTTAAAATCATGTCGCAAAACCATTGTTGGCGCATGACGTGTATTGACTACCGAATTGCGTTTTTTGCCTTCTTGATAGCCCCAGTTGCGGTTGTAAAAACAATCACCAGACAGGTCAAACATTTCGTGTACTGTTGGAGAAGTTGCACCTTGTTTGTTAGGAGAACCAAATATGGTTAAATTAAAGCTGTGTTTATTGCTCAAAAGACCATCTATTTTGTATAAAAACTTTGCTAAACCTTTGAGTGTATCAGGATTTACGTTGTTTTGTACACCAAAAATTTTATCTACTGAAACAAAATACGCAGCAGCGTCCATAAAAGTGCCTGGAACATAACCTTCTTGCGCCCAACGACGAGAGCCAGAAGCCGCAAATGCCCAACCATTTGGCATCAGACCAGTTGCGTAAGTTCCCATAATTCTATGAGAAAATGCACGATTGGCATTCATATAAGAAAGACGGGTTTGTTTTCTTTGATTTGATGCACGAGTATCTACGTTGCTCGAACCTGCCAAATCGCCAAAAGCGTAACTGTTTGGTTCTAAACCTTGATAATTGGTACTCAAGCGAGTCACATCATTCAAGCCAGAATATGCGCCAAAACTGGCACGTTCATCATCTAAATCATTGAAAGGAATGCCGTTAAAATAAGTTTCTGTGTAATTGCTGATGTAACCTCTCGTGCGATAACGCACCGAACTCCAAGCAAAATTGGTGTATTGGCGAAATAAATCACGAGAAGCTCCCAGTTGAGAAGCTACATTTTGGTCGTCCGAGGCATCATCAACAGCAGTAGCATCATCTAAGGTGATGGTTTGAAAAGCATCTTTTGAAGAAGTACTCGCTTCTGGTTTGCCCAATTCTACTGTTCCCAACTTCACAAGACCTTCGTCGCTGTTCACTTCTTTGGTTAGTGTTTGATGGTCTTCAAATTCAAAAATAAGGTTTTTTTTGCCCTTTTTGAGTTTTGTAAGGCGAAATTCACCTTGTTCGTTGGTTCTTGTGATGGCTTTAGAGCCTTCGACTTTGACGAAAACACCAGCCAAAGGAAGTTTAGAAGTGGCATCAATTACGACACCTCTTATATTTTGTTGTGCTAAGAGCATCGTACCCATGAGCAACAAGAAAACAATGAGAGAGGAAAATTTTTTCATCATTTTGAAAAAAACGTGCTTTGAAAAGCAATTGTATGATTTAGTGTTTGCAATATTATGATTGCGATATAATTAGGTCACAAATGTAAGATAAGTTTTTGAGAGCTTACTATATTATATATGAATTTTAAGCTAATTTTAATTTAATTCGATGAAAATAGTTTGTCTGAAAAAATTCTTGTTTAACTATTTATGTTTTCATACTCCTTAATGTTAAACAAAATGCAAATAAAAATGTTACACTACTATTACAAACAAAAGCATTAATGAAAAAAGTAGTAGTTATTGGTTCTGGTTTTGCAGGACTTTCGGCGGCAACACATTTGGCGCACAAAGGTTACGATGTAACCATTTTAGAAAAAAACGACATTGCAGGTGGTCGTGCAAGAAAATTTGAAGCGGAAGGTTTTATGTTCGACATGGGACCAAGCTGGTATTGGATGCCTGATATTTTTGACCGATATTTTGAATTTTTTGGTAAAAAAGTAAGCGATTATTATGATTTGATTCGTCTAAATCCTTCTTATTCAGTTATTTATGGTGAAAATGATGTTTTAGAAATTCCAGCAAACATGACGGAATTAGAGGCGATGTTTGAGCGAGTGGAGTCGGGTAGTGCCGTCAAATTAAGACATTTTTTGGCAGAAGCAAAATACAAATACGAAGTTGGTATTGGAGAATTTGTTCACAAGCCTGGGGATTCTATTTTAGAATTTGCAGATATAAGGGTGGTATCAAGTCTTTTTAGGTTGCAAATGTTCACTTCTATCTCGAAACACATTCGCAGTCTTTTTAAAAATGAAAAATTAATTCAGTTGTTGGAATTTCCAGTCTTGTTTTTAGGAGCAACGCCACAAAATACGCCAGCTTTGTACAGCTTGATGAATTATGCCGATATGTCGCTCGGAACTTGGTATCCGATGGGCGGTATGCACAAAATCGTAGAAGGTATGGTGCGTTTGGCAGAAGAAAAAGGGGTTAAAATCTTACTCAATCAGAACGTTACGCAGATTTTGGTTGAAAATAACATTGCAAAAAAGGTAATTACAAAAGATAGTGAATATGAGGCTGATGTTGTGGTGAGTGGTGCTGATTATCACCACACAGAACAAAATCTATTGAGCGAAAAATCTCGTAATTACAGTAAAGGATATTGGGAGAAACGTGTAATGGCACCTTCTTCATTGCTTTTTTACTTAGGCGTGAACAAACGTTTGAAAAATTTGCAGCACCATAATTTGTTTTTTGACCAAGATTTTAACCTTCATGCAGAAGAAATTTATGAAAATCCAAAATGGCCAACAAAACCGCTTTTTTATGTTTCTGCACCAAGCCTGACAGACCCAAGCATTGCGCCAGAAGGTTGTGAAAATGTTTTTGTTCTCATTCCACTTGCGCCAGGTTTGGAAGACAGTGAGGCGATGAGAGAAAAATATTACCACGCTGTGATGGATAGATTGGAGCATTTGACCAAGCAAAATATTAGAGATTCAGTCATTTACAAACGTTCTTTTGCGATGGAAGATTTCAAATCCGACTACAACTCTTACAAGGGAAATGCTTACGGCTTGGCAAATACTTTGATGCAAACAGCTATTTTGAAGCCCAAAATGCGTAGCAAAAAAGTTAAAAATCTTTTTTATACAGGTCAATTGACTGTTCCTGGTCCAGGCGTTCCGCCTTCGCTGATTTCGGGAGAGGTAGTCGCAAATTTAATTTCTAAATAATAATTAATAATGAATAATTAGAAATGAATAATTCACATTGGTATTATTCATTTTTAATTTTTAATTTTTCAAAGAAAATGATGTCACTTTATACAAATACCTGCCTTGAGTGTAGCGAATTGATTACAAAACGCTATTCTACTTCATTTTCAAGCGGCATTCGTGCGTTTGATAAAAAACTGCGCTCGCCTATCTATGCCGTTTATGGTTTTGTGCGTTTCGCTGACGAAATAGTAGATACTTTCCATGAGCATGATAAAAAAAGTCTTTTGGATCGTTTCAGAACGGAAACATATCAGGCAATTGAGGAAAAAATTAGCTTGAATCCTGTCCTTCATTCTTTCCAAAAAGTGGTGAATGAATACCAGATTGACCATGAGTTGATTGATGCGTTTTTGGATAGTATGGAAATGGATTTGTACCACAATCGCTACGAAGATAGCCTTTACAATACGTATATATATGGTAGTGCGGAAGTTGTTGGTTTGATGTGCTTGAAGGTTTTTGTAGAAGGCGACCAAGCGGAGTATGAGCGTTTGCGCCCAGCGGCTTGCAAATTGGGTTCTGCTTTCCAAAAAATTAACTTTTTGAGAGATATGAAATCTGATTTTGATGAGCGTGGTCGAGTATATTTTCCTGGCGTAGATTTTCGGAATTTTGATGAGCGTGACAAAAAACTCATCGAAGACGATATTCAAGGTGAATTTGACGAGGCGTTGGTAGGTATCAAAAATCTTCCAAAATCTGCACGTTTTGGTGTTTATTTAGCGTATGTTTATTACACAAATTTGTTTTCAAAAATCAAAAAAGCGAATGCGGAACGTGTCAAACAAGAGCGTATTCGTGTAAATGACAGTAAAAAAGTATATTTGGTTTTTGAATCAATGTTCAAACATTCGTTTAATTTGCTGTAATTTTTTATGACACAAACAAACACCTCTCTTGATTTTTCCTCAGAAAAAAATAGTACTACTTTGACATCGGATTACCTGATTGTCGGTGGCGGTTGTGCAGGATTGAGCTTGGCGGTTCGTATGGCTCAAAACTCTTTTTTTTCTGATAAAAAAATAATCATTATTGAAGAAGATAAAAAAGAAACTGACGATAGAACTTGGTGTTTTTGGGAGAAAAAATCCAATTTTTTTGAAAAAATAGTATCGAAACGTTGGAGTGATGTTTATTTTTACAGTCAATTTTTTTCAAAAAAATTAAAACTTTCACCCTACGAATACAAGATGATTCGGGGAATTGATTTTTACGATTACTGTAAAAATGAAATTGCGCAATCGCCTAATATTCAATGGATTAACGAAAAAGTAGATAGGGTAGGAGAGGATAATGAAGTTCCTTACGCTATTGTAAACGGACAAAAAATAAAGTCAAAATACATCTTTAATAGCATCCGTTTTCAAGAGCCTGATTATACAAAAAGTCATAATTTGTTGCAACATTTTAAAGGCTGTTACATCGAAACAAAAACTCCTTTTTTTAATTCGAATGAGGCAACATTAATGGATTTCAGAATAGCGCAAGAAGGCGAAGTTCGTTTTTTTTATGTATTGCCTTTGACCGATAAAAAAGCCTTGGTAGAATTTACGATTTTTTCAGAAAAACTATTAGCAAACGAAGGTTTGTATGATATTGAAGTGAAGAAATACCTCAACGATTTTTTGAAATTAAGAGCAAATCAAGATTTTGAGATTTACCACGAGGAGTTTGGCGTAATTCCGATGAGCAATGCTCGTTTTGCAGCTACTTTGGGCAAAAATATTTTCAATATTGGCATTACGTCAGGTGCTGCAAGACCTTCCACGGGCTATACTTTTACCAATATACAAAAACATTGTGACGAAGTTGTTAAAAAGCTATTAGAAGGAAAAACACCTATTTTAGATGATAATTTTGCAAAAAAACGCCATTTTATCTACGATTCTACCTTGTTGAACATCATGCGATTCAATAAATACGAAGGAGCAAAACTTTTTGCAAGGCTTTTTCGATGGAATAGTCCAAAGCAAGTATTTAAGTTTTTAGATGGCGAAACGAATTTTTTGGAAGAATACGTCATTATGAATACTACGCCAATTCTGACAATGCTGCCTGCATTTATAAAAGAGATTAGTGAGTTGATGAATAATAAAAAAAAGCCGTAGTGATTGCTCTCTACGGCTTTAGTTGTTTTTTTAAGGATAACAAAAAGTAGTTTATGATTTTTTTACTAGAGAGTTTTAAAATAAGTATTTATGCGCTTATTCCATTGCTTACGCTATTGCAAGCAAGTGTTTTTTCTTGTATTTTTATATACAGAGGATATAGAGAGGAGCGATATTCAGATTTTTGGCTTACGGCGCTACTGATGTGTCGAGCATTTAGTGGCGTTCCTTATATGTTGGGTTGGTTTGGGATTAATTACCTTTGGAATGTATTGACTTTTTATCCTTGGGACGGTTTTGGTTTGGCATTTCCGCCGATTATGTATTTTTTTATACAAAGTTTGACCAATGAAGCATGGCGTTTTCAATGGCGACGTGATGGGAAGTTTTTTATTCCTTATTTACTGTATTTTACCTATCACTTTGTTGTAGCGATACAGGGAAAAGATTTTGCAGATTGGTGGTGGCGTAATATTGACAACCGCTATCACATTGGTTTATTTTTTGATACAGTCAAGATTTTATTTGAAATACTTTGTTTTTTCTTGTCTTTTCGATGGTACAAATCGTATGTTCAATGGACAAAAAACTATTTTTCCAATACAGAAAAGGTTAGTTATCAATGGTTTAGGAATTTTATGATTATCTTGGCCCTAAGTATATTTATTGGAAATGCAATGGATATTTACATATTTTTCTTTCCTCCACAACAAGAAATGTGGTATCAAAGTATTTGGCTTGGCTACTTCGTGAGTACTGTTTTGGCTTATTACATAAGTATCGAAGGCTTGATTCAGAACCGTGTACATAGTGTACAATTTGAGCAAAAAGAAGCGGCGATTTTTAATTTTTTAGAAAATAAAAATGAAGAGAACTCAATCAAAAGCGATAAAAACACTTTGCCAGAGGAGCTTTTTCCTTACAAAAATAAAATTCTTAATTTATTTGAAAATGAAAAAATTTATTTAGAAGCGGATTTGTCGTTAGCGAATGTTGCTCAACGATTAAAGACCAATATTTCCATCGTTTCGCAAGTCATCAATACTGGTTTTGACAAAAATTTTAATGATTTCGTGAATTTTTATCGTGTAGAGGAATTTAAAAATAAAATAAAAGAGCCTGATTTTCAGCACCTTACACTGTTAGGGGTTGCTTTTGACTGTGGTTTTAATTCAAAAGCAACTTTCAATAGAGCTTTTAAAAAATTGACTGGCGAAGCTCCAAATGATTACGTTAAGAAAATGTAAAAAACCTAAATGTAAAAAATATTGTTAATCAATAAGTTATGAGTTTAAACTGAGCTATTTATTTTTATATTTCATGTAGAAAATTCCCATTACAAAAAAGCCTTCGTTGTTTTTACGAAGGCTTTTTTGTAATAATTAGCTATGGACAATTGCCCAAGCCCTTACTTCACAATCACTTCTTTCACACTGACCGAATGTGCTGAAAAATAACCCAGCGCACCACCTAAAATATTATTTGGTGGATTGGCAGGAGTCGTTCCGCCGCCAGGCCCATTGCCTGAGCTTTGTAAAAGCGCATACAAATAATTGTAATTGGCTTCGTCAATGTTCATCAATTTTACTTGATATTTGTTGCCACGATTTATTTTTGCATCAAAACTAAACAAGGGTTGGGCGTTGAGTTTGCCATCGCTTAGGTTGTCGTTGCGAATCAAAAATGCCTTATCTTCCACACCATTTATCGTCTGAATGTAGCGATAATAGTTTTTTACATTTGGCGCATCAGGATGCAAAGGAATTGCTCTAAAATTAGGCAAGGTATCTTGTGGAGTACCAGGAGGACCTCCGAAAGCATCTTCAATGAATTTTACATCAAAAATGGGCGTTGCATCAGCCATTTTACTTGTAGAAATAAATGTTTGTCCGTCGTATTTGACGGTCAAAGTGTAGGTATTGCCAACGACACCAAGCATTTTTTTACTTTCGTAAATGCCTGATTTTGTTTCACTTAGTATTTCTTGGCTACCTTTATCGTCGCTTAATGTAACGATTGCGCCTGTTATTTTTGGAAAATTATTAGGTTCGCTAAAATTGACCGTCTTGGTAATTTCGACACTACATGGTTTTCCGTCGTCAGCGATATTCCCGATGATAACGTACTGCGGATTGGTTTGATTTAAGTCAATTTCAATGACTTCTTGGCAGGCGTTTAAACTGAATAATGCTGTAGCAAAAAGAATTATTTTTTTCATATCTGGAGTTCGGGTTTTAACCCGAATAAAAATTGTTTTAAAAAAATCGAGTTTTAACCCGAATAAAAAGTTGTTAAAAGTAAGGATATTGGTTTGGTTCGGGTTAAAACCCGAACTCCAGTTACCATTTGAAATTATAACTTACACTTGGCACTAACTTAAACAAAGATGTGCGCAAAGCCTCGGTTGTACCAGGATTTGTTTCGCTATCTTGGAATGTAATCGTGTAGGCATTTTCACGAGCGTAAGCATTGTACACGCTAAAATTCCAAGAACTTTGATAACGACCAGCACGTTTTTTCTCGTAGGTTGCACCCAAATCCAAACGATGATAAGCGGGCATACGGTAGCCATTTCGCTCTGTATAAAGGTAAGTAGTCACGCCGTCTATTTGGTATTTTCCACTTGGAAAAGTCACTGCATTGCCTGTATAATACACCCAATTGCCTGATAATGACCACTTTGGAGAAAGTTGATACATTCCAACGATACTAAAATCATGTATTCTATCTTGTTTGGCATTGTACCAATTGCCATTGCTGATGCCTTCGATTTTACGTTCTGTTTTTGACAAAGTATAACTAATCCAACCTGTCATTTTTCCTGTTCTTTTTTTCAAAAACAACTCCAAACCATAAGCACGACCTTGTCCGTAAAGCAATTCGCTCTCTACATCAGGTGCGCCATTGAGGTCTGCGCCATTTTTATAATCCACTTGATTTTGCATAGATTTGTAGTACGTTTCTACACTAAATTCCAATTTATTGTCAGCAAAATTGCGGAAATAACCCAAACTCACTTGGTCAGCGATTTCTGGTTTTACGTTGTAAGTATTGCCAATCCATTGGTCGGTTGGGCTGCTCGATGTGGAGTTCGATAACAAGTGCAAATGCTGTGTATTTCGACCATAAGCGGTTTTTAAACTACTGTTCTCGCTTATTTTATAGCTCAAACTCAAACGAGGTTCGAGATTAAAATACGTTTTTCCAAAAGTTTTGTTTGTCAAGTCTATGTTACTCGTTTTTAAGCCATTTTCATAAATATTATATGAACCGTCGCCCAAAATACTATATGCCGACAAACGCAAACCATAGTCCATACTTAATTTACTATTGACTGTAAATGAGTTGTTTATATATGCAGCACTTTCTAAACCGTATCTATCATCTTTCTTTTGTTCTGTGATAACGTCTGTACTATCGCTTGTGAAACGGCTTGGCGCAATCGTATGATGAATGGCATTTACGCCAAAACGCCAAGAATTATTGGCATTTGGAAACCATTGGAACTCTTGTTTTAGGTTAAAATCTTTGATTTCGCTGTTGATATTGAAACTATTACCGCCGCCACTAATTTTGATTTTGTAATTGTAATCGCTGTAAATCAAAGAAGTATTAGAGAATAATTTTTGATTTACGATGTGATTCCATCGTAAAGTTCCTGTTTTGTTGCCCCAATCTATGCCAAATTGGTCGCCAAAACCCAAGACATCACGTCCGAAATAACCCGATAAAAACACCCGATTATTCTCATTGATGCGATAATTTGCTTTGGCATTAAAATCATAAAAATACAAGGTATTGTCTTTAAAATCAGGGCTTGCTTTCAAAAAAACGTCAGCATAAGTACGACGACCAGCCAAAAGAAAAGATGATTTTTCTTTTTGAATTGGTCCTTCGACACTCAAACGGCTCGAAATCAAACCCAAACCGCCATTGACATGGTAGGTTTTGTCATTTCCTTCATTCATTTTCATATCCAACACGGAAGACAAACGTCCGCCATATTGCGCTGGCGAATTGCCTTTTATCAAGGTTGCATCTTTGATTGCATCACTATTAAAAGTGGAGAAAAAACCCAATAAGTGCGACGCATTATAGACGGGAGCTTCATCTAACAAAATCAAATTTTGGTCAGATGCGCCACCTCGCACATAGAAACCAGCATTGCCTTCGCCCGCTGATTTTACGCCAGGGAGCAGTTGGATTGTCTTCAAAACATCACGTTCCCCAAAAAGCATTGGAATTGTTTTCACATCCTTCATTTCGATTTTCTCAACGCCCATAAGTGCCCGAGTGACGTTTTCATTTTCTTTCTTTGCAGAAACCACAACTTCTTGCATTTCAACACCTTGTGAAAGATTGATGTCCATTTTTTGGTCTTTTGACCAATCTATTTTTTGCAAAAAATCTTGATACCCAACGTAAGAAACTTTGATATTGTACTCGCCATTTTTGAGCGTAAGCGAATAAAAACCATACTCATTGGCAACCGTTCCTGTACCTTTCAGCTCGACGATTTGGATAGATGCGCCAATCAATTCTTCGCCCGAACTCTTATCTCGAATCGTTCCTGATAAAGTGGATTTTTGGGCGAAAAGCCCAATACTTGCTATTAGAAAACCAAGTAGAAAAAGTGTTTTTTTCCACTCTACGTGACAAAACTTTAATTTTTTAATATGATTAAAAAATAAAGTTTTTAAAATAAAAAAAAGGGCTTAACTTAGCGTTGCAAAACG
>JAYWHK010000313.1:0-6157 GCA_043777755.1 Saprospiraceae bacterium | reverse complement strand
AATTGTAGGAGCAGCATGAGAGCGAGCAAAAACACCTAAATCTTTGACGCAAGTATTTTCTCCGTCCAACTTTTCAGTCATAACGAGTTCATTATCAATTAATTGCTGCCAATTTGCTTGAATTCTATCATCATTTGTTGCACCTTGCGAAAAAGGAAAATGATAAGTGCGGCTATATTTTCGACTGTCCATCACAATTTCTATTTGAAAAGGATAGACAAAATTTTAGGTTGGAAAGTTCCGAGAAGAGAAAATAGATTTTATTGTTGGATTATTGCTTCGGATGAAATAAGTTTATTTCATAGTCCTTCCTCTATTCCATTTTTGAGTAAAGTCAAATAGTATTGCTTTGAATCAATATTGTCTTTTTCGGTTTTTATCATTCTTCTTGCAAGCCTATTTTCAGTAGTGGTTTGTTCGGTTAAGATTCTTTGAACTTGTTTAGTAAGGCGAGTTTTACCTTTTAGAATCTGACCAATGTGTCTGCCTAACACTTGTGCGCCGATGGTGCTGAGTTCGTAGTCTTTTTCGTCATTAGGGAACAAATCGTAGTGGTTATCAAATATTTCGTCCCTATGAAGGTCAAAATAGGCTTCTATGATGGCGTTGATGTCTTCGGCATCTTTGCCACGGTTGTCTTTTTGGTCGTCCCAAGAAATTAGTTTTAGTAATGTGACAGCTGCCAAAGACGCTACTTTGATGCTATTACCTGGTGTTATTTCAATGGTGCGAAGCCCTGCTTCTGCTACTTCTTGTAAGCCTTCTTCATTGAGTGCAATGGCGGCTACTTGATTGTAATTTATCCGCATTTCGCCAAATGGAACGAGGTCTAACTCACCATATATCGGATGCAAAAGTTTGTACTCACTGTCCTCTTGATAGCCAAATTCTGTGCAAAGTATTTTTTTGAGTTCATAGAATTTGTTTTTATTGGTGATAGATACAGCAAAATCTATATCGTTTGTTGTACGAAAACGAGTATCGCCATTCATGCCAATATCACGGGCCGCAGCACCTATGATAAAAAAATCAATTTCCAAAGTTTTTGCAATTTCGCTGATATCTTGTATAATTTTATCCCATTGTCGAGATTCAAGCAATTTAATAATATTGTTTGATGTAGTCATGTTCGTATTTTTTTGATAATTCTTGGATTCGAGCATCAGAATTGAGCAATAAATCGGCATAAATGAGGAGTGACGAAAGTGTATTATTTTCGCTTTCCCATTTCCAAAATTGATGATAAGCCTTTATTTTCCCGTTGCTTTCAGGTATTAAGCGCAATTGTTTCCTCAGTTCTGTACTGCTGCTTTTACTGTATATTTCCCAAAGGGCGATGTTGGCTAATCCTATTTTTTGATGTAATAAGGTTGCTTCTCCTGTCCAATACTGATCTTTTTGTAGCGGAGGAAGGTTGCTTGACTGCTGATTTTCAGTAGCCCAATTAAAGGTTTTGAGTAAGTTTTTGGGGCGTAAATCTTCTTCATAAGCGGTTAGCCAACGTTGATAGGCTGCTTTCCAATCATTCCATACATATTCTTTTTCATTTTGGGCTATGATGTAGCGTTTTGCTTTGAGCCAATCTTTTGTTTTTTGTATCGTGTCATTGCTTAATTTGGTTATACTTGCCAATGTGCGAATGGTCTGATTGAGTTCCGTTTTATGTTCTAATAAATAGAGGAGCATCACTGCCATTGAATTTGTTAATTTTTGCTCTTTTGTGTTTTCTTTCTTCTTGTTATTTTTAGGGTTTATAATTACATAATGTACTTGTGGCTGTTCTAATTCTATGTAAATATTACCGTTGTTATCAATGAAATTGATGTGTTCATGGCGTAGAGAATCTTGTATTGGTTTGGAAATATGTTCACAAAGCAACAAAAAGTGATTGCCAAATTTCGTTTTTTGTTCTATAAAATTACCAATCTGATGCTTTGAGATGCTACTCAAAACTTGTGTGGTCAGATTTACTTTTGTTTTAAGTAATGTCAAATTGCCATTTATTTCGCTATATTTGTCTTCATTTTTATTGAAATTTGCTATAATCCCATTTGACTCAAGGACTTGCATGGCATTTTCTATGATTTGCACTTCTTTTAATATCGTCATATTTGGTCTATTTTATTTGTTATTAAAAATACGAACACGCAAAAATAGCGAACACAAATGAGATTAATGTTGTTTTTATCTAAATTATTTTTCAATCAACACTTTAAACCGTTCAACGATGGCATTTAAAATAATCAAAAGGCTCTTTACAATCTTCACATTGATACATTGCCTTACAAGCGGTTGAGCCGAATTGAGACAATACCTTTGTTTTCAAAGAGTTACATCTTGGACAAGGTACTGTTGGAGATTGTGCAAACAACGCCATTTTATCTGAAAAATCTTCCTCGGGTGGTGCAATGCCGTAAGCACGGAGGCGTTCTCGACCTCTTTCTGTCATCCAATCTGTTGTCCAAGCAGGCGACCAAACAAGCGTAACTTGCACATTATCAACGCCTTTTGCTTGAAGACCAGCTTTGATGTTCACTGCAATCATATCCATGGCAGGGCAGCCAGAATACGTTGGTGTGATGATAACTTCGGTGCTTTGTCCTTGAATTTTTACATCACGGACAATCCCCAAATCTGTCACAGACAATACTGGAATCTCTGGGTCACATACCTCGTCTAAAATTGCCCAAATGTCATTTATTTCCATTGTAATAGGAGTCATAAGTCGGCAAGTCAATAAGTTTTGCGGACGTGGTGTATCAAATTCTTGAAATTGTATTTACATGTGTGTGATAGAATCTGGAACATCATAAAATGTAGGGTGACGATAGACTTTATCGTCGGCTGGTTCAAAAAGAGATTCACTTTCTGACGGGTCGGAAGCATGAATCTGCTTGCTCTCAACGACCCAAATACTCACGCCTTCGTTGCGACGAGTATAGACATCTCGTGCATTTTCGAGTGCCATAGTTGCATCTGTTGCGTGCAAACTACCAACGTGCTTGTGGTGAAGTCCGTTTTTGCTACGGATAAAAACTTCATATAAGGGCCAATTTTTTTGCATATTATTGTGGTTAAAATAATATAATAATTGATAATTGAAAATTGAAAATGAATAATGAATAATTAAAAATTGATAATTCTACTTACGCTCTTACTTTCCGACTCTCTCACTTTCTTACTCTCCGACTTTCTCACTTTCCAACGCTCTCACTCTCCAACTTTCAGCAAAGTCCATGTTTCGATAACTTTCTGACTTCCAGTCTGTTGCATCAAAAAAAGACCAACACTTCGGGGCAAATTATTTTCATCAAAATAGACAGAGTAACGCAAATTGAATTTTTCAATAGCAGTATCTGTGTCGGATTTTGCTTTGTTGTCCTGGCTCGGATTGTAACGGACTGCGTAAAAATCTTTTTCTCCAAATTTCTTATATTCTGAAACACAAGCTCGACTTGCTGCAAAATACTCATAATCAGAACGGTAAAACGGTACTAATTGTTTTTTATCAATGGGAAAATTATACGCAGAAAAATAATAGACTAAATCCAAAAAAGTACTTTTCAACAATTGCTCTGAGCCATTTTTAAGGTCAAATTTTAGCTTTTCAATGGCATTGTAATAACTTTTTTCTTCGTATTTGGCATCGCTTTTTCTCAAAATTTCGAGTTCTGAAAGCAGCATTTGTGCCAGTTTTGGGTAATTGTTTATCTTTAAAAATTTTGTTTTTTCATCAATCAAAATATTGATTTCGATAGGTTGCGTATTGGCATCGTCAAAGGTAAAAATCGAATTGAATGTTCTTTGCAATAATTGATTTTTTGCAATAATAAAATTTAGAGTAACACCTTGATTGTCAATGCGTTGAACTTCCATTCCGAGTGCGGACTGAATCTTGGTAGCTTTTATTTTTTCATCATTTTCAATGATTTCTCTTTGAAATTCAATTTGATAGGATTCTGTTTTTCCAACATTAAAAATAGGCAAAATTGAATCTCTTTTTTCCTGAGGTTGAAAAAAAGAAAACTCTTGCGCTTGAACAGCATAAAAACCCAAAAAAAGAAAACTGTAAAATATGTATTTAAAAATATATTTCATCAATGTCAGTAAGTTGATATTTTGAACAACTTAAACTTGTTCAAAATCTACATAATGCGTGCCAGCTTCAAATTTTGTTGCCAATAAACGCTTGATTTTGTTATAATTATCCACATTTTCGTCATAATTAATATTTTTCATATCTATAATGACGACGGGCAAGGCAGTTTGAATTTTAAAATAATCCATATACGCCGCTTGAATGTTCACAAGATAATCTTCTTTGATGGATTTTTCGTATTCACGACCTCTTTTTGCAATATTTTTTAATAAAATATCAACAGGACGATGTAGGTAAAAAATCACATCAGGTTTTGCAAAGGAAGCATTCAATACTTGAAAAAGACTCTGAAAAAGTCGAAATTCTTCGTCTGATAAATTCTTCTGAGCAAACAACAATGTTTTTAAGAAAAAATAATCCGCAACGACCAATTCTTGAAAAATATCTGTTTGCGACAATTCTTCTTGTAAATGTTTATGACGTTCCGCCATGAAAAAAAGTTCCACTTGGAAAGCAAAACGTTCTGGATTTTCATAAAAAGAAGACAAAAATGGATTGTCAGCGAATTTTTCAAGAATCAAACGGCTGCCAAAATCGTCAGAAAGCATCTGACAAAGCGTTGTTTTTCCTGCACCGATATTCCCTTCGACGACGATGTATTGATATGGAAAATTACTCATCATAGTTCTAAAAGATATACCTCCAGAGGGTCGTTACATTCAAAAAACAGCTCGTCTATTGGCAATTGTAAAACAGGATGTACAAAATCACCGTTGAGTTCCATCATCGGAATCAGTACAAAATTGCGCTCTTGAATCCTCGGATGCGGCACTTCCAAATCCTTAGTTTTTATCGTTTCTTCGCCATAAAAGAGAATATCAATGTCAATTGTACGTGGCGACCATTGTGCAGTGCGTACACGACCTAAGGCATTTTCGATGTCCAGTGCTGTTGTCAAAACCTCCTCTGCACTCAAAGTTGTGCTGACTTCAAGGCAAATATTCCAATAATTTTCTTGTTCGCTATCGCCCCAAGCCTGCGATTCATAATAGCTTGATGTTCCTTGAATTGTTCCAATTTTTTTGGCGATTTCGGACTGTGCATTTTTCAGATGCGCCAGTCTATCGTCCATATTTGAACCCAATAATAAGTATGCAATTTCTGATTTTCTCATAAGGATGCAAAAATAGAAATAAAATTTAGGAATAAAAAGAAATAAAAATAAAAACTTAGTGTCCGAAATCTCGTGCTTGTAAGCTAAACGTATTTTCCGCACACGAGATGAAAGTTTAGGTGGAGCTTCGTTGGTGAAAAAGTTGGAGTTGTCCATCGTTCAGATGTAGGCAAAAAAAATCCTGCGGGTATAAGGAAGGAACGCCGCAGGAACATCAGGTAAACATACTATGAGAAAACTTTGACAAAGATAAAGGCTTCTCTAATCATTTTTTTGCTATTTTACTTTATGGAAATATTTTTTTAGGGAACGGTAGGAAATATTTAGAAAACGGTTATCTTTGCCCTTGAAAATTTATTTGATTTGCGTTAATGGGCGTTAAAAATTATTTGTAACTATTTTGTCGTTGAGAAAAAGCTAATAAATAGCTGCCCGAAGGAAAGTTATTTATTAGCTTTTGAGCAATCGACTGAAAAAATAGTTATAATTAATTTAGCCCGAGTACTTATGGGCAAATTCTTGTACAATTCAAGGAAGGTTTTTTACAAGAACATCAGATACAAAACATACTATGAGAAAATTAAAACGCCTTTTCAACTTTGGTTGAAAAGGCGTTTTTTTGATTGAAAAATTATTATTGCCGTAATAAGTGTAATTCGACTGAAATAATCGGCATTTTAAAATACTATAAAATATTGTAAATCAATTAGTTAAAAGACTGACGACTTGCGACTTATTGACTTAGGACTACTTAATTGACAATTGTTTATAACGTTTCGTATTAATTTATACTCGATGTTCCAGTTTTCTAAAAACAGAACATTTTTAAAAAATTTAAAAAATAATATTTTAATTTATAATAAAATATCAATTTTTTATTTTTA
>JAYWHK010000312.1:0-17390 GCA_043777755.1 Saprospiraceae bacterium | reverse complement strand
AAAAAAGTGATAAATAGCTGACTATAAGGAAGTTATTTATCGCTTTTTGAGCAATCGACTGGAAAAAATAACCACGTTTATTTTAGCCCAACTACTTAAATAAAAAACTACACATTACAAAATAAAATTAAAACATTCAAAGATGAATTTAAACAGTATCATCGCTTTTTTTGTACCGAAAGACCGTAAGTTTTTCGACCTTTTTGAAGAGTCAGCTGCCAACTTGGTGAACATCGCTGGTGAACTCAAAAACCTTATGAACGAACATTCTGCCGAAAAACGTTCTGATTTAGTAAAAAAAATCCATGAGTTAGAAAATGTTGGAGATTCTTTGACACATCGTCTTATGGTGGAATTAAGTTCTAATTTCATTACGCCTTTTGACCGTGAAGACATTCACGCTTTGGCTTCTGCAATGGACAATGTAGCGGATTTCATTGATGCGTCTGCAAAAAGAATGGAATTGTACCATATTGACAATATTACAGAACCAATGAAGCAATTGGCTGATTTGGTAGAACAAGCGACAAAAGAATTGGCGGTTGCCATCAAAGAAATGCGCAATATGAACAATGTTGGTCGTGTAAAAGAAGCATTGGTTCGTGTCAATAGCATTGAGAATCATTCAGATACCATCTATAATTATGCGATTGCAGACCTTTTCAAAACAGAAAAAGATGCCATCAACTTAATCAAATACCGTGAAGTATTGGATCATTTAGAGAATGCAACAGACCGTTGCGAAGATGTTGCGGACGTTATTGAATCTATTATTATTAAAAATTCTTAAAAATTTAGGCACATGACATTAGTTATCACGGTAATCGTGTTAGCCTTGATTTTTGATTACATCAATGGCTTCCATGATGCTGCCAATTCCATTGCAACAGTAGTTTCTACAAGGGTTTTGTCACCTACGGTAGCAGTTATTTGGGCGGCATTTTTCAATATCTTAGCATATTGGTTATTTGAGTTGCACGTAGCCGATCAAGTTGCCAAGACAGTAAAACCATCAGCTGTAACGCTGACGGTGGTCATGGCTGGTTTGATTGCAGCTATTATATGGAACCTTTTCACTTGGTGGAAAGGGATTCCATCATCTTCTTCGCATACTTTGATTGGTGGTTTTGCTGGTGCAGCAATTGCGCACGCAGGTGGCGATTTTAGCGTTATTAAAATGGATAAAATCACACCAATTTTATACTTTATTTTGCTTGCGCCATTGATTGGTATGTTGCTATCCTCTATTATTTCCATTATTACGATTCATATCTGCAAACACATGAATCCGATGCGTGTAGATAAAGTTTTTAGAGGTTTGCAGTTGGTTTCTTCGGCAGCATTCAGTATTGGACATGGCGGTAATGATGCCCAAAAAGTAGTTGGTATCATTGCAGCGGCTCTTGTTGCTGCCAATGCTGATCCAAACGTAGCAGCTGAGTTGCCAGAATTTATGAAAATGACGGATTTGAAGAATATTCCAAGTTGGATTCCAATGGCTTGTTACCTTGCTATTGGTATTGGAACAATGTCTGGTGGTTGGAAAATCGTAAAAACCATGGGACAAAAAGTAACCAAACTTTCGCCATTTGAAGGTTTTGCAGCAGAAACAGCTGGTGCATTGACCCTTTTCGCTACTGCAAACTGGGGTACAATGGTTGCTGGAATGGGCGGCTGGTTCGGTGTTGATATTGACCCGAAAAAAGTAACAGCAATTCCTGTTTCTACAACGCATACCATTACTGGTTCTATCATTGGTGCTGGTATGATAAAGCGTGTTTCATCTGTAAGATGGGGCGTTACCATCAACTTGATTTGGGCATGGGTTTTGACCATTCCAATTTCTGGATTGTTGGGAGCAGTTGCTTATTATATTGCCAAAATTGGTTTTGGTATTTAATCTACAATTGATTTTTTTCAATAAGCTAAAAAAAACACCTCAATGTACGCATTGAGGTGTTTTTTTTGATTTTTATTTTTAAGAAAATTCTTAAATAACCGATGTATAAATTATTTTTACCGACGAATCGTTTATTTTTACTGACAAAAGAATGACAAAATAATTTATGTAATATATATGTTCGCTGCATCTTTTATATATGAAATAGCTATTCATAATAAAATAAAATTTTTCACATTAAAAATGTATATTACAATGAACGCAACAAAAGTATTGACCTTAGACATGATAGACATTGTTTTTGAAGGTCGCAACAAAGCTTATGGCGCATACCAACTTCGTAGAAATTACGAAGAACGATTAACCAAAGCCTTATTGATAGGAACAGCTTTAATCCTTTTTGGGGCTTTTTTGCCTCAACTTATTCATACGTTTCAAGCACAATTGGCAACAAAAACAGTTACTATTGAAATGACTGATAATAATATTACTTTGCCTGTAGAAGATTTAAAAGTGATTCCGCCGACACCAGTCAAACAAGTTGAGCCGCCAAAACCGCCGAAAGCTACCACTGCATACATTCCTCCAACGGTTGTTGATGATAGTAAAGAAGAAAGCAAGTTGCCAACACTCGAAGAATTAGACAAAACTGATATTTCTAACCAAACTTCTGAGTCTTCTGGTAGAATTGAAATACCAACGGTAGATAGTGGCGATGGCGATAAGCAAACTATTGCGGCAGTAGAACCAAGAAGAGTCTAAACCAGAAGCTGTGCTTGAATTTGTAGAGCAAGCGGCTGAATTTCCAAATGGTACAACGGCTTTGATGAAATGGCTTTCTGAGAATGTCAATTATCCTGCGTATGCCAGAGAAGTGAACATCAAGGGTAGGGTAGTGGTAAAGTTTGTTGTGGAAAAAGACGGACGAATTGGTGATGTCAAAATATTGAAAGGTGTACACGATTTGCTCGACAATGAAGCCATCCGAGTAGTTAAAAAAATGCCAACGTGGAATGCTGGAAAACAAGGTGGTAAAGCAGTTCGTTGTTATTTTACGTTGCCGATTAAATTTACCTTGGAATAAAACAATGAATAAGTAAGGATAAATTTTCATTTTTTATTAAATATTTCATTATTTTTGCGGAACAATTGGTTTATTTTTAAATTTGGCAATCGCCAAATCGTCACATTTTTAATTAAAAATTTACAAATTTTAACGCTACTTTTGTAAGTTCCTCCTTTGGAGGGATTTAGGGAGGTCTTTAACTTAAATAAATTATGTCCAAAACAATTAAATATGTCTTAGCCATCAACTATATGGTTTTGGGATTATTCGCTTTTATCAACAGAAATCTGCCCGTTTTTGATTCTTTTCCATCTTGGGCGAAAATGTCATTCCCAATTTTATTGATTATTTATGGCGCATTTCGTTTGTATAGAACTTATGCTAATTTTGAAGAAGAAAACAATTAGTGAACAACGAACAGCGAACAATTAACAATACTGTTCGTTGTTAGCTGTTCACTGTCAATTGTTCGTTGTTCACTAAAATAGAAAACTATGAAATATTTAATTTTTAGCATTTTTACAAGCCTTTTGCTTGTTTCTTGCGATTTTTTACCAAAAGAAGATACGACTTACGGTAAAAATCGGATTGGAATAGATGCGACTTTACAACCTGCATTAGAGCCTGCATTTTTTATGTTTCACGAAACATACCGAAATGCTGAACTGACACCTTGGTACAAACCAGAAGTCGAATTAATCAAAGATTTGGTCAATGACAGCTTGAAGTTGTTGATTTTAGGTAGAAAATTGGACACAATGGAGCAGCGTTATGTCAATGGAAAAGACATCACGCCACGTTATACACCAATTGCTCGTGATGCTTTGGCGATTATTTTGAATAAAAATAACCGTGACAAATTGCTTTCTTATGAAAATGTGATGGGCGTTTTTAATGGGACAATCCAAAAATGGTCGCAAATCAGTGCTAACAATCCGTTGGGCGATGTGCAACTGATTTTTGACAGTCCTAATTCCAGTACAGCCACTTATTTTATGCGTACGCTTGGTATTAATCGTTTGCCGATGAAGGCCGCCGCAGCCAAAAGCGTTGATGATGTCATTGATAAAGTGAGCAAAATTCCAAATGCTATTGGCGTAGTTGGTTTGGCTTGGGTCGGAAATATGACAGACAAAGACTTGAATGAAGTCAATAAAAAAGTCAATATTGCATACATTCGACCAAAAGGAAGCACCAAAGATGAGTATTATTCGCCTGACCAGATGAATATTTACGATAGTTTGTATCCATTTAGTCGTACAATTTATATTGTAGAATGTACGGGTACGACAACTTTAGGTACGGGTTTAGCCTCTTTTATTTATGCAGAACAAGGGCAACGGCTTATGCTCAAAACAGGTATATTGCCTTATTGGGTGCCGCCAAGAACAATTAATATAAAATAATAATTTGATAAAGTATGATTTTTCGCTCATTTTTGAAAATATAATTTTATTAATAAACCATTGATATTGAATTGATTGTATTTTTTAATACGAATAAAATTTTGTTTATTTTATTTTTTAAAAATATAATTTTATTAAAAAAATTAATATTGTGGTTAATATTTGGTTAAATCATACTTTTTAGTAACTTTGCGCCTTCAAAAAACGTCTTAATTATATAATCAATCAGCTAAGATAGATAAATAAGAAATCAGGACAAAAATTATCACAAATAAAAATCTTGTATTTCTTCTAATCTACGTCAAACTGAGCATTTGTTGAACAAGTTAAATTTTTAAAATTATGAGAATCGAAAGTTTGAAAAATTGGATCGTTGCACTTACATTGGTATCGAGCAATTTAGTATTTGCTCAAACTGGTGACGAAATCGCAACCGCTATTAATAAAGAAGATTACGCAAAGGCAAAATCTTTGGCGAATCAATGGATAGCAAAAGACCCTAAAACGGCAGACCCTTATTTTTATTTGGGTGAAGTGTATTACGAAAATGAGAAATCTGATTCCGCTGCAATGATGTACAACAAAGGTCTTGTCTTAGATGACGGTAACTGGTTGTGTATGACGGGTCAAGCAAAAATAGCTTTTGACCAAAACAGAGCTGCTGATGCACAAAAATTGGTGGACAGAGTCATCAAAAAAACACGTGATAAAAACGCTTTTGCGCACTATCAATTGGGTAGAATGTACTTGAATGGCGTGAACTCTAATCCCGACAAAGCGATTGAGCGATTGACCCGTTCTTTGGAATTGGATAGTAAAGTTTCCAACTATTATACACTAATGGGCGATGCTTATTATGCTAAAAAAGAGTATGGTAAAGCGGTTTCTCAATACGAATTTGCTACGGATAAAAACAAAAAAGACCCAGAAAACTACGTAAAACGTGCAAGAATCTGGAAAAACGGTAAGGTTTATAACGAAGCAGAAACAGCGTTGAACGCTTGTTTGGCGATTGATGCGAACTATGCACCTGCCATCAAAGAATTGACGGAAGTATATGCTCGTGGCGGTCAAAGAGCAAAAGTTATTCCATTATTGAAGCGTTACAACGAGTTGGTTGGTAATGATTTGGAATCACGTATGCGTTATATTCGTTACTTGTGTGGTTATGCAGAAGATTTTGAAACGGCGATCGCTGAATCAAATACTTTTTTGGCTAAAAATCCTAATTACATAGAAGTATATCGTTGGTTGGCTTGGGCTAACACAAAGTTAGGTCTTAAAGCAAAAGAAGACAAAGCTGATGCTGCCAAAATCACTGAATATTTTACGAAAGGTGTTGAATACTCAAAAACATTTTTAGACAAAAAAGGCGACAAAAAAGTATATGGTAGCGACTTTGAAAACTACATGGTTTCGTCTTTTGAATTGAAAGACATCGAAACAGCTGAAAAATTCTATCCAGAATTATTGAAGTTGGATAGCACCCGTACAGAGTTTTACGACAAAATCGCTCGTGCTTATTACGATGCTAAAAACTACGATAAGGCGATTCCTGCGTACAGAACGAAAATGGCTAAAATTGGCAAAGAAACAGCTACAGACTATTCTTTTGTTGGTTTAGGTTATAAAGCACAAAAAAATTACATGGAATCAGACAAAGCGTTTGCTAAAGCGGCAGAGTTGAATCCTAAGTACATTTATGCTTATTCTCAGCGTGCTAATATGGCGGAATTGCAAGACCCTGAATTGACACAAGGTTTGGCAAAACCACACTATGAAAAAATCGTAGAAGTTGCAGGTGCTGATGTTGCTAAAAACAAAGCTGATTTGACAAAAGCCTATAAATATTTGGGTTATTACTTCTTGAAATTAGGAAATGACAATGTTGCTTCTTTGGCAAACTTCCAAAAAGCAGCAGAATTAGACCCTGCTGATGCGAATGTTGCGAATGCTATTGCGACGCTACAAGGTGCAGCTGCGCCTGTTTCACCAGAGGTAACACCTAAGAATTAATATTTTTTTAAAGAAAATAAAAAACGCTCGTTTTGTGTGATGCAAAATGAGCGTTTTTTTTTACGAAATAAAAAATTATGTTAATAAAAATTATATTATTAATGAAAATGTTAAAAATTTAACTAAATTTATTTTGCTACATAAAATTTATTTTATATCTTTGTATTGTAAAAAATAATCAATTACTAATTTAAGTATTTTCTATCCTAAATCATGAAACTACGTCTTTCCATATTTCAAGCGTTCAAGCGTTCAAGCGTTCAAAGTGAAAAATCTTCACTCTGTGTTAACAATTATTTCTTTATTCAATATCAACAATATTTGATGGACTTAATCGGAAGATTCTGATCCATTATGCTTATTTTATTGTTTAGCTATTCTTAAAATAAATATACTACACGAGGTATGTTTATTATATGGTATAGTACAACTCAAAATTGTCGTGGATTTTGACGTTGTTTTATTTTGTTATTTGTACTGTTGTATTGTACAAATTTAAACACCCTGTTTGTTCAAAAATGGGCTAATGCTACCAAAGATTGGACTCGAAAAGTAGCAAAAGCCCTTTAAATTCTAAAAATTAAACAAAATTACGTTTTATTATGAAAATGTTATCAAAAATCAGTGTAATTATTATTGCATTTACAATATTATTTGCAATAGCCTGTAACAAAGACATTCAAGAGCCGTCAGTGAGTCGTGTTTCTGAAAGTAGAGATTGTGCATCTTTTGTATCTGAAGAAGGTATTTGGGGTAATTTGTTGGACAAAAATGAAAGCCACCAAACAATCAATAGAGTTAATTTCCACTTTGCACAAGCAACAAGGCAAGTGATGCAAAATGAGGAATTTGCGAAACAAATTTTTACCCAAATTCAGAGTAGTGATATAGAAGAGGTAGATATTATTGAATTATGTGCCAAGAATTCAGAACTTAGTGAGTACTATAATGAGGCACTGTCAAGTTCACTAAAATTGTACCCTTCGAATGATTTACAAACTAAGGAATCTGTAAATTTTATTGATTTTTTAGCAAGTAAATTACAAGACGATGAAAAGTATCGCCCTGTTATTTATTCCGTAAAAAAGATTACTTCATTTGGACTATCTCCGATTATAGCAATACCTGTGGGCAACGCTTGTGGTTATGTTCCAGCTTGGAATGATAAAGGTGAAGAAGTTTTACTTTCAGAAGGAGAGGTAATGAAAAGTAGCAATACTGTACTTTTTGTTGGTCATGGTGATAAGCAAGCTATTACTTACGATATGGTCGTAAATCCTATAAAGAATAGCTCTTATGCTACTGAATCATCAGAAAGAAGTATGCCAAACGTTGATATTAGATTTGTAAGATGGCAAATAAATAATGGATTTGGATTTGGTAACGAAAATCGCTCTCAAGTTAATTGCGCATGGAAATTATTAAGTAAAGACCAAGGTGTATCTTATATACCAGGATTTTCTACGCCTGTTTTAGAGTCGTTTGCATTTCTTCTTGCTAATATCAGTGATACTGATGTTTCGGCATCTAAAATGTTCACCTCAATATCAAGCCCCTTTAATGCAAATGCAGTTACTATGATAAAAGGTTTATCAGTTTCAACCTTTGCCGATAGAGAACTATTTTATGTTGTATATGAGGAGGATTGGTATGCTTCATATAAAACAATATCTAATGATTGCGCCCCTACTCTACAGCAATCACAGCAACTTGGTAGGGCAATAGGTACACGTCGTAACTTTGCGGGTGACGTATATGTGAAAACATGTGGAAATGCAACAACCCTTTTCCCTACACCTCCTGGCGGTATAGGTTCTCCAAGTATTAATGTCATAAATAGTAATAATAAATGCCTATTTGATATTAATAGTTCAATTATGTAATTTTTAATTTGTTAATCTTAACCAGTCAAGAATTTAAATATTCTTGACTGGCTCTTTAAATATGTATCTATATGAGTAAGTATTTGACTGGTTTTATCATTTTTATAGTATTTTTTCAAAACCTAAATGCTCAAAAAAAATTTGAAATAACCCCTATTATTGGGACAACATTACAGATTCCTTATGGAGAGGTAGCAGATTTTTGGTGGAGAACTTGGGATATTAATACTTCTCCACTTTATGGATTTGAACTAAAAAAGCTCAATTCAAATTATGCTGTGTCATTTATGCAATGCTACAAATATTTGAACTATGTATCTCAACATCCATCTATTGGGCAGACTTTTAGGCAAAATAAAATTAATTTTTATTATACTTCTAAAAAAAAACCGTCAAGAAAATGGGGTATTGGTCATATTTGGGAAACACATGAAAATGGTATCAATCACTTTCTTAACTATCCAACACCACTTGAAAGAGGTCTTTTATTTAATTTTTCTTACCGTTGTAATTATTTAGATATTGAAGTGAGTAAGTATGCTCGTTACTACCCAAGACCTTCATTTTTAGACCCTTACGATATTGCTATAAACTTAATCTATCGCATTAATAAACAAACAAATGTTAAAAGCAATGACATTAAAAAAATTAAACTAAATACTCTACTTGGATTTAAAATATTTCCAACTTTTGACATGACTACTATTGGCGGAGAGCGTACTACGTTAGTTGGAAATGCCATTCATTTAGGATTTGAGTTTCTTCATAAACCAAGTAGAGTTTCTTTTAATTTGGAACGTGATTGGTGGCTCGGTATAAATGGCGGTTCTCGAATAAGAGATATAAGAGGTTATCTTCGGAATTCAATTCTTGGATTTCGCTACCATTTTAAGCCCAAAGAAAATAAATTAAACGCCCCTAAAATAGGAATTGGCTATGCTTTTGTTACAGATTCCGAATTATTAACACAAGCTAGATTAGATTTACTTGATGGAAAAACTGATAAATGGTCACGTTATTTTCATAATGTAAAAGGAATTGCAATTTCCTATGCACACCCAATTGGAAATAAGATAGATGTAGAAGTTCGAAATATTTTTGCAACTGTTGGGGACAAAGTATTTCATAATAGACGATTATCTATTGGAATTACATATCGTTTCAATCCAAACTAAAAAATAAAAAAACGCTCGTTTTGTGTGATGCAAAATGAGCGTTTTTTTTAGGAAAAAATTTAATGATGAAAAAGTTATACTTAGCTGTACCTCATCAAGTTTATAAAGAATATTTTCATTTAGGTTTTGTACAAAAAGCCATAAAACGCTATAAAATGAAGTTATTTATTTATGAGCCCACTACTTTTAAAATATTAAAATGGAAGAAAAAATAACAAAATATCATAAAATTATTGTTAATTTTTTAAAAGAGCAGGCATCTTTTAGAAAAGGAGCTTCGTATTCTGAAATCCAACTGATAATAGATGAACCTAATAATCATTATCAACTTTTGCGGATGGGTTGGAGAAAGGATAAATTCACACATCTTTGCCTTTTTCATTTTGACATAAAAGAGAATAAAATTTGGGTGCAACAAAATCGTACTGACATAGAGGTAGCTGAAATCTTTATCGAAAATGGTGTAACTCCTAATGACATCGTTTTGGGTTTTTTGCCTTCTGAATTACGCAATTATACAACATATACTACACTATAATTTTCTAACCAACTGATTATAATTATCTATTTTAAATAAAAAATAAATGCCGTTCCAAAGATTAAAATCTTTCGGAACGGCATTTATTTTTTAATACTGAGGATTTTGTCTTAACTTCCCAACAGTAATATCAATTTCTTGTTGTGGAATTGGCAACACTTCATGTTTTCCTTTTGTAAAACCTTTGAGTGTTTCGGCAGCTTTTTCAGTGCGTACCAAATCAAAGAAACGGTGTCCTTCAGTTGCTAATTCAAAGCGGCGTTCTTTGTAAATCAACTCTAACAATGCTGTACCCGTTTGTCCAAAAAATGGTTGTAAACCAACACGAGTACGCACTTTATTCAAAAATCCACTTGCTTTTGCAGCATCACCACTTGGGCTACGAACAATCGCCTCAGCAGCCATCAAATAAACATCTGCCAAACGGATTTCACGGGTATTGTTGTTCCAATTCAAGGCAGGCTCGCCACTTTTTGCTTTATTAGCATCTAATGGAGCATATTTTTTAATAAAATAGTCTGTATTTTGATAACCAGCAGTATAACTTCCACCAGTTGCTTTCAAGGCTTTTCCATCAATAACGGTATGCTTAAAACGAGGGTCGTTTTTCATTACGTCCACCAATTCCGTTGAAATTGGGCAAAAACCCCAACCATTGGCATAAGCTGGCCCTACAAAATCACGCATACCAAAAAATTGCGTATTGTAATTTCCTTCAGTAATATTCACAAAATTTTCGTAACCACCTGTTTGATTGCCCGAAAAATTAATTTCAAAAATACTTTCTTGTCCCCATTCTTTGTCTTGTTTGAAAATATCTTCAAATTTTGGCTCTAATTTATAAATACCAGAATTGATAACTTCTTCAAAAAGAGTAGCAGCTTCTGCCATTTTTGCAGGATTATTTTGGTATAAAATCGCTTTTCCCAACAATGATTTTGCTGCGCCTTTCGTCACACGACCCAACTCTGTTGCACCAACTGTTTCTGGTAATTCTATGGTTGCAACCGCATCTTTCAAATCTTTTTCGATTTGAGCATAGACTGCCGAAGGAGCTGCTTGTGTTTGCTCATAAATTTCGTTTGCAGATAAAGTCTTGGTAATCAATGGAATATTCCCAAAAAAGCGTACCAATTCAAAATAATAATAAGCTCTCAAAAATTTGACTTCCGCCTTAGCTCTCGCCTTGAAATTGGCATCAATAACGGGTACTTTATCAATTTTTTCCAACAATAAATTAGCTTTGTAAATCCCTGCATAGTATTTGTTCCAAAACGCACGTTGCGGACCTAAATTGGGCGTAAGTGTAAAAGCGTCCCAAGCTCCCCAACTTGGTTGGTCGCTCGCATCAGAACCTCCCGAATAACAATCGTCGGAAGCAGCATTGAGCAAACCCAAGTTCATTGACCAAGTGTTGTTCGTGCCACTCCATTGCAACACATCATAGACAGCGACTACACCTTCAAAGGCTTCGCTTTGCGTTTGGTAAAAATTGCTTTCCAGTTTTATGCCACGAGGCTCTAATTCTAAAAAGTCTTTTTTGCAACTTTGTGTTAGCGAAACGAAGCAAGCTAATAGAAAAATTGTTGTCTTTTTCATTTTTTTAATTTTAAATTAAATTTGAAAACAAATGTAGGCAATAAATTAATTATATAATAAAAAAGATATAGACAAATGCTGGACATTTGCTTTTTTTTGCTTTATCAATGTTTTTTTCTGCTTTTCTGCATGATTAGTCATAAAATTTGGTCGTATCGTGCTGAACAATAAGTCTTTTTTTAATTGCTTTTTTTCTTTTTCGTTAGTTTCATCATAGACATCAACGAGCCAACGGATTTAAACCTAAATGTTCCTTAATGAAAATATTCATTTGGGTAACAGCCCAGCCATTCATATTACCTCTATCTCTTGCTATATGGTGACATTCAGTTGAGAAATATTCAAATAATCGTTCTTTTTCGACAATTTTTAAGGCTTTTTCAAAAGCATTCAAAGCGGGATTGTACTCGGAGTCATCTGACATTCCAAATTCATTGGCTCTGTGCAATGCTACGTCAACTCTATATAGAATCAACTCGACTAATTCAGATTGAGATACACATACTTTTTCAAAATCAGTAATCATTGTTCTGACTTTGCTATTACTTGTATTTTTATAGTTACCGCTGGAAGTCCAAAATTCTTTGTAGATTTTCTTTTTATATTCTTCCAATATCTTACGACGGTCTGTTTCGCCCAATAACTCCTGAGCATAAAACGCCTGTACTTGTGGCAATTTCTGAAACAATTTGAGCATTTCGTCTTTTAACTCCTCGTGCGATAAGTTAGCAAGTAGTTTTTTAAAATCGGATAATTTTGGTTTTGACATAGTGTTATGATTTATATAAAATTAAAATTATGAAAATATATCAATATTTTGATGCTTTTTGATTTTTTTTACCATTGTCAAAATCGTAGCAATTGATACGGTTTCGGTAGTTTTGGAATAGACATCAACAACCTAACGGACGATGCTTTAACTAACAAGGAATTTTAACTTTTCTGATAGTTGTTTCATATCTGGAAAACCTAAAAAATCAATTTTATCAATAGCAAAATCGTGATATTTATCCCAATCTATATTGATTTTTTGTTTTTCAGCCAAAATAGAAATACTTTTCTCTAAGTCTTTTCCATTGTAATAATCTAAAAAATAGCTATTCGTTAAAAATTCATCTGCCATAAATTGTGTTAAAAACTCGTTAGATTTTGTAGCGAATACAGCATGATTGTAATGGTCAAATTGATTTTTAAACTTGTCAATCAGTTTAATCGCCTCTGCACAACATTCTTCAAAACTTTTGTCTAAGATAGTGCTGATTTTCCCACTACCTCCTGTCCATGTTGTTTCAGCTCTTTGATTGTGTACTCTGATTGCACCCAAAGCATGACGGACTGTTGAATAATTGGTAATTTGTTTCGCAGCATTAATGACAAGTGTATTGATAAAATTTTCTTCTTTTTCTAAAAAATCGGCAAGTAGTTTTACAGAAAGCAAGTAATTTTCAATTGTTGTTTTGTAGGTGCTGTAATAATAAAAGGCATTTTCAGGATTTTCTTTTGCTACTATGAGTTCAGGATTTTGAGGAACTGGAAAATCAAAATCTCTATCTCTAATCAAAACAAATTTCTTTTTAGCATTGATGCCTCCACTCTGTCTATATCCTTCTACATGAGCAAAAGAACCATATTTACTGCCCAGTGGTTTTATCGTAATTTTAGTAGAGCCAGGGCTAATCTTGTTGTAAATTTTTAGGTCTAAACTATCTTTTCTACCTTCACAAAATAGCACAACTTCATTTTGAAAACTCATTTATAAATAAATTTTGTTTGTATCATCTACCATATAAGCCACATAGTCAGAATGAGTTGTGATAATGAATTGGTTATTTTTGCCCAATTTTGGCAATGCACTAATCAATGCTTGTTGTAAAGGCGGATGAAGATGTAATTCTATTTCATCAATCAAAATAATCGAATTATTAATTTTCCAATTGGCAAAATCAATAATCATAGGAAAAATAGACCTTTCTCCTGCCGACATTTCTGAAATTTCATACTGATGTGTACCATCTGAAAAATAGAAAAAGTCAGGTTTGTAGGCATCAAGCGGATTGCGACGTGGAGCAGAACCTACCAATTTTCTATCAGGAAAAATAGTTTGGTATAAATCAACAATATCTTGATAAATATCCCTTTGGTCATTTTCTAATTCAATTTCGCCATATTTCACTCTCTGATGAAAACGATAACGACTTACTAAAAAATCTCTAATATCTTCTAAATTTTCAGTACTTTTTACATTTCTAAAACTTCTACTGTTTCTTTCTTCGGTGTACCAATAAATATTTCCGACATCGGCAAAAAGTGATTTATATGGATTTGACGCTACCAATTGCTTTGCATAAATATAGCCCCGAAATTGAAAAAAATCGTTCTGTTTCCTACAAACCACTTTATCTTTGTCAAAATCTAAGTCAATATAAATAGATTTTTGATTACCTGGACGAGTATGTATATTTCTTCCTTGTTGTTGTATTTCATCAAAGTATTGTTGTGTTTTAGTGATTTCTTTTTCAGAAAATTCAACTTGCATTTTCAGCATTGGAGGTAAACCTCCTGATTGTAATAATTCATAATTAAAGCCCGACCAATTTAACTTTGAAGGTTTTTCTAGTTCTTGTGTAGCATTGCCAATAACAGCCGCAATAGCTTGAAGAATAGAACTTTTACCCGAACCATTGTTGCCAATAATTAAGTTAATATTTGAAGAAAAATCTATATTTTTTTCTTCAGTAAATTTCTTATAATTCCTAAGCGTAATACTATTTAATCTCATAATTAGATTGATTTTAGGGCAAATTTAACGATTTTTTTAAAATTTATCGTCAATATTGCTTTTTCTTTTTACCATTGTCAAAATCGTAGCAATTGCCACGGTTTCGACATAGACATCAACGAGTATCTAAAAAAACGCCAATTGAAACTTTTCTTCTTTGATTACGGTTGCTTTTTCTACTGTTTTTTCATAATTCAAAATCAAAGCCTCGGTAATAGCGTTGCGATTTTCTTCTTTTGCCCCTAAATGATAAAAATGTTCGGTAGTGGCAATGTTATACTTTTGCCAAAGGGAATCAAGGTAGGTATTGCTACGGTATTGATTGCTATGCCAAGTTGAAACCATGAATTGAGCGTTGGATTGGGCTAATAATTCGGCTAAAAAAAACTCCTCATTTTCGTCCCAACTATCGTAATAATCTACGTGGCGACCAATGTAAGGCGGGTCGCAATAAATCAAGCTATTGTTAGGCACATTTGTCAAAGTTGTTTTGAAATCTTGACAAACAAACGTCCAATCATTTTCTACCATCAAGGTTTGCGTATGCTTGATTTGGTTGGTTATCTTGGTAACATAAGCTTGTGCAAAACGCTCAGGTTTGTGTCCGTAAGGTACGTTAAATTCAAATTTTCGATTGAAACGTATCATACCATTAAAACAAGAACGATTCAGAAACAAAAAGTCTAAAGGCTCATGTTTTTCATTGAAACGTTTGCGTACTTCATTGAAGTAATCTTGACCTTGTTGCACCAAAATTGCGCCTTGTTCTTGCAAAAAATGTTTGGCAATAATTGGCGTAATGTCTTGATTTTGAACCGCTTTATAAAAATTAATAATGTGTGGATTGCTGTCAGCAAAAATTGCTTTGGGCGGTTTTACATTAAAACCAACTACACCCGAACCCATAAAAGGCTCTACCCAAGTTTCAAAACCGTCTTTGGGTAAATTTTCAAGAATAAAAGGCAAAAGTTTGGTTTTTTTACCTTGAATTTTGATAGGCGGAACGAGGATTTTGTCTTGGTTAAGCATCGTTACCTCCCTTTATATTTGCAGCAGTTTTTCTACTATTTAGATGATTGTTTAGCCAATTTCCATCTTTACCTTTAAATTGAAGATAAGTTTTTATATCCGTAATTTTGGCATCGAATACAACTGTATTGATTTGATTATCCGCATTTTTGACTTCTTTTTGCTTTTGAATGGTTATTTTTCCATAATTTTTCCAGTATTCATCAAACCATTCTTCGCCTAATTTTGCAAAAACGCCATTTCCAATCAAAATATCTTCAATATAATTAATTGAACCAATATTGGCTGTGTTACCACTACCACTTTTATCACTTGCAATTTTCCATTTTTCTTGAGCAAAAAATTCAAAATCGCTAATAACAGATGGAATTTCAAGGAGTTGATTTAAAGAATAAACCTTACTTTCCTCCAAGTAACTCAATGCTTTTCGAGAATACAAAAGACCAAGACAATAATGTGCAATGTATTGATTATAAGGAAATTGTATATTTTTACTACTGCTGCGATTGCTAAAATATTCGCCATGTGAACCCAATGTAAAACCATTGCAAAAGGCAGGATTATCTTCTAAACGATAAGTAGTTTTTAAATCCACAGCAAATTTTATGGAGCTATCTTTTTTAGATACAAACGACAAATCAGGATACCAATTTTGTTTTTCTGCCCAAACTAAATCATAACCATTTTCGTTTGCAAAAGCTAAAAATTTAGAAAAAAGATGAATTTCAAGTATTTTAGAAACAATCTTAGTATCTGCCGAAATGGTATAAATATTTTCAAAAACATCAATAAAACCCTTAATAGTCCATTGATTATCGGGTGTTGATACGTGTTCTTTCAAGGTTTTTGCAAACGCTTGTAAAGATTGTTCAAACTCTTTTTTTATTGCAATTCTATCATTCATAGGGCAAAGATAAGATTTTATTCTTGATTTCTCTTTTTCCCATCGTCAAAATCGTAGCAATTGCTACCGTTTTGACTGTTTTATTATAGACATCAACGAGCCAACGGACGGATATTCTACATTAAGTCGTTTAAAAACGTTTTATCATAATTTTTAACCAGATAACCCCTAATGTTTGACAGATGCTCGTCTAATGGAATATTTTGAACAGCATAAATATACTTTATTATATCTTCCGAAGAATAGTACATTGCAATTTCAAAATATTGATTGAAGTTTGGAATCACTTTTCGTTTTCTTAGCTTTACTTCGTTTTCTATGAAAATTTTTACTAAATCCAAATTTTTAGACAATAAAGCGTAGTGAAAAGTACTATATTGATAGTTTATAGGATAAAAAGCATCAAAACCATTTTGGATTCTTTGTTCAAAATATTTTATATCGCCTTTGTAGGCTTTGAATTGCAAGTCACTGTAAAATTGAGATTCTTCTTTGAAAATACCTAAAATATAGTTGCTTAGATTGTCACATTTGTCCTTGCCTTCGAATCTGTATGGCTGATACTTTATTTCAGAATCATGAAGAAGATAATATTGACTATTTCTTGTGTTTAATAAAACTATTGCATTTTCACTTGCGCTGCCTATTGGTAAAATTTTATCATTGCGATTGATTTGAAGTAATCTCATACGTACTTTTTTATAATTCTGCTCAATTTCTTCAAGTGAAAAGAATTTTTCAAGATTAAAAACGTGATTATTATGTATGAAGTAGGATGGTAAAATTATACCACCGTTATTTTTTAATAAAAAATTTCGGAAATCGACAGGAATTTCTAACCCTAAGTTTTTTTCAAAATCTAAGATTAGACTTTCATCTATATTTGCATTTGGAATTAATTTTATACCGTAATCATCAAAATTTAGTACGTCAAAAGTAAGATTTTTGTAAGGAGCTAAAGTGCTATTGATCGTTTCAACGATAGGTGTTGGGTTATTTATATACTCGATGTTCCAGTTTTTGAAATTTTAGGTATAATTTTTTTGGATACTAAAATTTTATAATTTTTTATGATTTTTATAAAAATAAAAAATT